>JAOBAU010000192.1 GCA_025463165.1 Acidobacteriota bacterium
GGCCGAGCTTTATCGCCGGCGGCGTGATGTCGGCGGCGCTCTGGGCGTTCGGACTGGTGAGCGGCGGCTGGCCGAGCTTCGTGCAGCTGATCGCAGGCGTCGCGATTGGCGGAGTTGTCTATCTGCTGGCGCTGTGGCGTCTCGATCCGGAGATTTTCGAGCTGGCGAAGGAGACGCTGAAAATCCCTCTCCCTCCGGGAGAGGGCAGGGTGAGGGGCGTCGCGGATCCGCCAGGCCCCTCATCCGCCCTTCGGGCACCTTCTCCCGAGGGAGAAGGATTGCCGTGACGTACGCGCGGTCGGGCCGCTATCTCGTGCCGCTCGATTCCGCGCCGGCGGTTGCGTACTTTCGCGATTCACTTTACGTCGCGTATTCGCCGGCGGGACGACTGCTACCGCGTGTGCACGGTGTGCGAGTTTCTGCGCCTCCGGAAGTGACGGAACTCTTCGACACGCTCGGTGAGCCCGCCGTGCCGGCGATTCTGCTGCTAGATTACGAGCAGAGCGATCGCGCGCAGACGATCGCGTTTCTCTTTCGCGATGACACGCCGCAGCCATCGGAGATCGTGAAAGTGCGGCGCGGTTCATCATCGCTGCGAGCCGAGGCGGCGGTACACGAACGGTTGCAGATGATGCTGCCGCCGGAGCTGCGCGGAACGGTGCCGCGCGTGCTCGATTATCGCGAACGCGACGACCTCGAAATCCTGAAGCTGAGCACGGTTTCGGGACGATCGGCGTATGTCGATCTGCAGAATCGCGTCAGGCCGTCGCGATACGTCGACGCGCATTTCGACGCGGCCGCGCAATGGCTGGCAAAGTTCCATGACGCCACCGCGGCGACGCATGGCGATTTCTGGGCGCGGAACCTGCTCCTGAATGAGTCCGGCGGCGTCGGCGTCGTCGACTGGGAGCTGTTCACGACCGACGCACCGCCAACTCTCGATCTCTTTCATTTTCCACTGACCTACGGATTGAACTATCCATGGACTCGATACCGACGCCTGCCGCCGGAGCAGGCCTTCGCGAAAACGTTTCTCGAATCGAACCGCGTCTCGCAGGCGGTACGGCGCTATCTGCAGACGTACGCGGCAGCGCGCGGAATGGCGTGGACGACAATGGCGCCGCGGTTCCGCGCCTTCCTCTCGGAACCGTCGCCGCGTCCGGGAACCAGGAACCTGCCATGGCCGGCGCTGGCGGCGACGTTCAATCGCGCAAACGAATCCGTCTTCTCTGGCTGATCGACTCGTTCAACATGGGCGGCGCGGAGTCACTCGTCGTGCCGTTCATCCGCGGCTATGACGCGTCGCGTTACGAGCTGTTCGTCGTCTGTCTGGCCAGCATCGGCGGGAACGTCGTCGAACAGGAAGTGCGGCGCGAGCAGGTCGCGTTCGCGAACATCGGCGCGAAGAATCTGCGCGACGTGCGCGCGTTCCGCCGTCTGCTGCGATTCGTTCGCGAGCACGACATCGAGTTGATTCACGCGCATCTGACGTATGCCGCGACCTGGGCGGCGCTGATCTCGCGGATCACCGGCGTGCCGTCGATCGCATCGCTGCACGTTGCGCCGCCGGCGGCGGGGAAGGGCGCGATCGCGCGCGACTGGCTGATGCGCGTCGCGCTCGATCGCTGGTCGTCGACGGTGATCGCCGTCTCCGGCGCGTTGCGCGAGCAGTATCTGCAATTGCGCAGCGTCGATCCAGCGAAGTATCGCGCGGTGCACAACGGCATCGAGCTGGCGCGATTCGAAGGCGATCGCGCAACGAGCCGCGAGCTGCTGACGCGCGAATTCGGCATTCCTCCCGATGCGCGCGTTGCAGTGACGGTCTCGGTGCTGCGCGAAGGGAAAGGCGTCGAGATGTTGCTCGCCGCGGCCGACGCGGTCGTGCAACAGGTGCCGGATGCATATCTGCTGATCGTCGGCGACGGCGCGAAACGCGAGGAGTGGATGGCGCTCTCGCGCACGCTCGGCGCGGCGGCCGATCGCGTTCGCTGGGCCGGATATCGGCGCGACGTGCACGCCATTCTTCCCGGCTGCGATCTGCTTGTCCATCCGAGTCTCGACGATGCCTTTCCGACCGTGCTGCTCGAAGCGATGGCCGCCGGTTTGCCGGTGGTCGCCTCTCGCGTCGGCGGAATTCCGGAGATCGTCGTCGAAGAAGTGACCGGCCGTCTCGTGCCGCCGGCCGATCCGAAACGGTTGACGGAAGAGATGGTGCGACTGCTCGCCGATCGCGACACGACCGCGCGCATGTCGGAAGCGGCCCGCGCGATCGCGCGCGAGAGATTTTCGACGGCGGCGTGGATTGCGCGGTTGAACGCCGTGTACGACGAGGTCACGAGTTGAAAATCGTCGTCATCGAATTCGCCGGCAAAGGCGGCATGATCCATTACGTCTTCCAGCTCTGCCGCGCCATGGCGCAGGCGGGCGCCGACGTCACGCTGATCACCGAAAAAAATTACGAGCTGGCGGCGCTCGAGCATCCCTTCAAAGTCGAAACGCTCATCGATCTCTGGGACCCGAAGCCGGCGGGTGAGCTATCGACCAACAAGCTCGCCGTGTTGCTGCGCAAAGCTCGCCGCGTCACCCGCGCGATCCGCTACTACGCCGAATGGCTGCGCGTCATTCGCCGCGTGAAAGAGCTTGCGCCCGACGTCGTGCAGCTCGGCGACGTCCGCTTTCCCTCCGATCTTTTCCCGCTCATGCTCCTTCGTCGCAACGCGCGGCTCTTCGCAGACATCTGCCACAACGTTCATCCGTTCTCGGCCGGCGGAAAATCAGGTGGTCTCTTCGACCGCTCCGCGTCGCGGCGCTTTTTCTATCGGCGCATCTATCGGCTGTTCGATCGCGTCTTCGTCCACTTCGAGCGCAATCGCGAAGAGTTCACCTCGACGTTCGGCGTGCCGGCGAAGAAAGTCAGCGTCATCGTGCATGGCAACGAAGAGCTGTTCGATGAGCTGCGCGATCCGGCCGTCAACGCAGGGGAACTGCGGCGGCGAATCGGTATCGGCGAGCACGAACGGATCGTCCTCTTCTTCGGGACGCTGTCGCGCTACAAAGGGACCGATGTGTTACTCGAAGCGTTTCCGCGCATTCAGCGAGAGACCGGCGCG
>JAOBAU010000246.1 GCA_025463165.1 Acidobacteriota bacterium
AGGCGTATGCCGACACGCGCGCCATCGGCAACATCCCGGAGAACGTGCCCGAAGCGGACGACGTCGGCCGCATCGAGCCGTATCAGCGCGAGCGCATCCAGATCGACGTCATCTATCACCACAAAGACAATCAGTCGCTCATCGATGAATACAAGCGCGTGCTCGCGTCGTGCGCCGGCGCCTCCATCGGCCCCTCGGCGCGCGCGCGGCTGATGCGTTTGCGCACGCTTTCACTGCGCAATGAAGTGCCGCTCTCGATCTTCGACACGCTCGAAGAGATCGTGCTGCAGGACCGGACGCGCGTCGTGCCGGCCGACGAAGAGCCGGACTACATCCAGTCGACGCGCGAGATTCTCGTCGGCTTCCTCCTCGGCAAGAACATCACGCGCAAGCTCTCGTCGCTCGATCTCGTGCAGCTGATGGAGAACAAACAGGCGGCGGCCGCGAATCGCGATCAGACGTTCGAAGAGTTGCTGCTCGATACCGGACGACTCATCGATGAGATCGGCCGCGATGAAGAAGATTTCGAGCGGCTCGAATCGTTCGGCGAGCTGATCACGCTGTTCGATCGCATCGATCACACCACGACGCTCGTCAACAAACTCGCGTTCATGGACGACGTCGAGCTGTCGCAGGAACAGGTCCGCTCGCTGATCGGCAACATGCAGGTCTTCGAAGGGCTGCAGCGCGGGCTGTTTCAGGCGCTCTTCATCGAGCCGATCATCGCCAACGACTACGCGCTCAGCTACGGCAAGAAGAAGCTGTATTCGCTGACGCTTGGACTGATCTCCATTCAGAACAACGAAGCGTCGCTCGCCGACGTGACGCAATCGATCGCGGAGCTCAATCGCAACGAGCGCGGCTACTTCGCCGTCTATCGCCTCGCGCGGCGGCGGATGGCGAATTTCTATCTTGAGCTCAACACGCCCGAAGGCCGCGAGACGTTCCGCCGCGAGATTCGCGCGGAGATCACGCACGATGAGACGCTCAAGGAATTGCAGGACGTGATCGGCGAGCCGCTGCTCGAAGAGGTGATCACAAAGATCCGCCTCGAGGCTTTCTACATCAATCAGCTGCTGCCGCGAATCATCGACGAACAGAACGCACAGCTGCGGACCGACTTCCTGTCGAACTCCGGCCTCGATCGATTCCAGATCGAGGAACTGGAGAGCGAGTACTTCGAGCTGCGCGACTTTCCGCCGCAACTGCTGGAAGCGATTCAGAGACCGTCGTGATGCAGCGCCGCGATGCACTCTTCTTCGCCGCCATCGCGCTCGGCCTCGCACTGCGACTCTGGCTGACCGCGACGACATTCGGTACGAGCGACGTCATTTACAAAACCACATGGGCGCATCTCGCCGAACGTTTCGGCGTTGCGAACGCGTACGCGCATTCGCCGTTCATGAACGATCCTCCGCTGGCGGTCGCGGTAAGCGTGCTGCTCGATTGGCATGAGGTCGCGTTCGGTGACCTCTTCCGTTTCGTCCAGACGCTCGCCGATCTCGTCTCGCTCGCATGCCTCGCGCTGCTCGCAAAACGCGAGACGGCGCTGGCGTACTTTCTGTCGCCGGCCGCGATCATGATCAGCGGGTTCCACTGCAATTCCGATCCATCGATGATCGCGTTCGTGCTGCTCGCGGCGCTGCTGCACACGCGCGGACGACACGCATCGAGCGGCGCCGCGCTCGCACTCGCGACCGGCGTGAAAGTGGTGCCGCTGCTGCTCCTGCCGATCTTTCTCATCGCATCACGACGCCACGCGCTCCGCTTCGGCGCCGCGTGGACGGCGATGATGGCGCTGCTCTTCGGCGTGCCGGCGGCGATCGGCGGCATCGCCGTACTGCGCAACACGTTCCTCTACAAAAGCGTCGGCAACTGGTGGGGCATCATCTCGATGCTGCACTTCGCCGGCGCGACGAACGCGGAGCGTTTCTTCCGCGCGATGAACACGATCGTCGTGCTCGCCGCGGTCGCCGCGATCACGCTGCTCTTCGCACGGAACCGCATCACGCTGCTCGCCGCGTGCGGACTCGTCTTCACCGCGTTGCTCGTGCTCGGCGCCGGCTTTGGCGTGCAGTATCTGCTCTGGCCGATCGCGTTCCTGCCGTTCTTCGCGCCGCGCCTGATTCGTTTCGCGGTCCACGCCGCTGCGGCGCTCTTCCTCTTCACCGTCTACACACACTGGTCGCGCGGACTGCCATGGTTCTTCGCGAACTCCGACACGCCCGATGCGACGACCAGCGCGCTCGTCGTCTTCGGCTGGGTCGTGTGGCTCGCGCTCGCAGCCGCGGCCGTCGCCGGAATCCGGGCCGGCTTCTCGCAATCAAAGGAATCGTCATGACGCACACGAATCGTCTCGCGAACGAGGTCTCGCCCTACCTGCTGCAACACGCGCACAACCCGGTCGACTGGTACCCGTGGTCGGACGAAGCGTTCGCGAAAGCGACCGAGGAAGACAAGCCGATCTTTCTCTCGATCGGCTACTCCGCATGTCACTGGTGTCACGTCATGGAGCGCGAGTCGTTCGAGAGCGAAGAGATCGCCGCGATCCTCAACCGCGAGTTCGTCGCCATCAAAGTCGATCGCGAGGAACGGCCGGACGTCGATTCGATTTATATGCAGGCGGTGCAGATGATGACCGGCCACGGCGGCTGGCCGATGTCGGTCTTCCTCACGCCGGGCGGCGCGCCGTATTACGCCGGAACGTATTTCCCGCCCGATGATCGTCACGGCATGCCGGGATTTCGCCGCGTGCTGCTGCATGTCGCCGATGCGTATCGCTCGCGGCGCGAAGACGTCGATGCCGCATCGAAAGAAGTGACGACCGCGATCGCGCGCTCCGTCACGCTGCAGCCGAGCAGCAACGCGCTCGACCGGATTGCACTCGATCGCGCCGCGGCCGGCATCGCGAAGAACTACGATCCGGTGCACGGCGGATTCGGCAGCGCGCCGAAGTTTCCACCGTCGATGTCGCTCGACTTTCTGATGCAGGTGGCATGGCGTCGCGACGATCGCGAGCTGCGCGAGATCATCGTCAACACGTTGACGAAGATGGCGCGCGGCGGAATGTACGATCAGGTCGGCGGCGGCTTTCATCGCTACTCGGTCGATGCGCGCTGGCTCGTCCCGCACTTCGAGAAGATGCTCTACGACAACGCGCTCCTCGCACGGCTTTACACGCGCGCGTGGCAATGGACGAAGGAGCCGTTCTTCGCTTCCATCGCGAACGAGATCCTCGGTTTCGTGCAGCGCGAGCTGACGTCGCCCGGCGGCGGATTCTGGTCGACGCTCGACGCCGACAGCGAAGGACACGAAGGGAAGTTCTATGTCTGGTCGCGCGCCGAGGTGATGGAGATTCTCGGTGAGGAAGAGGGGCGGATTTTCTGCGCGCTCTACGACGTCACCGAGCGCGGCAACTGGGAAGAGACGAACATCCTCAACGTGCCGCGCGAGCCGGAGAGCGTCGCCGCCGATCTCGGCATCACGTTCGATCGACTGGCCGACGTCGCCGCGCGCGGCAAGTGCAAGCTCTACGGCGTTCGTGCGAAACGAGTCTGGCCGGCGCGCGACGAGAAGATCCTCGCGGGATGGAACGGCTGGATGCTCGCCGCGTTCGCCGACGCTTCGATCGCATTCGGCGGCCGCTACGACGAGACCGTTCGAAAGAATGCCGACTTTCTCCTGACGCGCATCGACGCCGATGGACGGCTCACCCGTCACGCGAAGATCAACGGGCTGCTCGAAGATTACGCAGGCGTCGCGTGGGGATTGACGCTCGCATTCGAAGCGACCCACGAGCGCCGATACCTCGACGCCGCTCGTCAACTTGTTGACCAGGTGCTGTCGCGCTTCGCCGACGAGACCGGCGGCTTCTTCGACACGCCGATCGATCACGAGAAACTGATCACGAGACCGAAGGATCTCTTCGACAACGCCACGCCGGCCGGCGGCTCGGTGATGGCCGACGTGCTGCTGCGTCTCGCGCTGCTGTTCGACCGCGACGACTACGCGCGTGCTGCCACCGAAACACTCGATTCCACCTGGCCGCTCGCCGAGCGCTACCCGAACGGCTTCGGCTTCCTCCTCGGCGTCGCCGAGTGGCGCGCCGGCAGCCCGAAAGAGATCGCCATCACCGGCGATGCGAAGGATTTGCTCAACGTGATCGGAGAAATGTTCCTCCCGCATCGCGTGCTCGTCGCTGGCAACGAAGACCTGCCGCTGATGCAGGGACGCCGCGCCGATCAGGTCATGGCGTACGTCTGCGAAGGCTACGCGTGTCAGGAACCGACGCGCGATCCGGAAAGGTTGCGCGCGCTGCTCGCAAGGTAAGTGTGTGAAGTGAAGTGAAAATGTGGAGGCGGGCGCTTCGCCCGCCTCAGGTCGGCCGAAGCGG
>JAOBAU010000410.1 GCA_025463165.1 Acidobacteriota bacterium
CGGCCATGGCCAGCGATAGAATCTTCTTTAGCATGTCGTCGAGGTCTTTGAGCAACTCGGCACGCACGCCGGTTCTCGGAACCGCGGGCGAAGCGGACTGCCGCATCTCGCGCGGCACCCGCACGGCCGCGGAGACCGGCATAGCGCCGATGATGACAACTGCAGCGATTGAGGAAAGGCGCATAGGGATTTCTCGCGGACGCAACAGGTTACTCCCGCCGGATATTTGCGAGCAATGAATGATCGGGCGCAAAGATCACTTTGCGCGGGACGGAAGGAAGATCTTGCGAGACGGTCTGCTCATTCTTGCGGATAGACATGAAGAAAATGCCGGCATGGCCGCCGTCGAACTCGATCTTCACCGGCGCTACCATCATGAAGTCGTCGCGCACGCCGCTCCGCTTCACGTTCACCGTCAACTTCGCACCGCCCGTCGCCGTCGGATCGATCTTGTAGTTCCAGCGAAGCGTGGGGATGGCCGAGTCGTATACCCAAGCGTCGAAAAAGTAGCTCCAGTCGCCCGGTGCGTTCTTCTCGACCACGCGCTGGAAATCGGCGGTGCTGGCGTCCTTGCCGCTGTACTCCTTCACGAAGTCGCGCAGAATCTTGAGGAACGTATCGTCGCTGTGCGTTTTGAATCGCAGCAACGTTCGCATCATGTGCAGGACGAGAGGACCCTTGTGGTAGGCCTGAATCTCATAGCCGGCTGGGATGTCTGACGTGCCGGCGCGATAGCCGACGCCGATCGGGCCGAGGCGCGCGCGGGCGCTGGGGTTCATTTCGATGAGCCACGGGCGGTTGAATTTGCTGAAGCCGCCGGCGAGCGTTCCCTGCACGATGCCGTCGTAGGCGTTGACGATCTCGTCGTAGTACTTGTCGCCGCCTTTGACGGTGGCCTGCACGAACATCATCGAGGCGTATTCGGCGAACGACTCGCTCAGCCACTGATCGCGATACGTCTTCCATCCGATCTTGTGGCCGAACCACTCATGCGCCACCTCGTGCGCACGAAATAGCTCCGTCGCGCCGGGATGCTCCTCGTACGTGAACTCGGAAAGATGGAGGAAGCCGTCGAAGGCCTGGCCATGTCCGGCGGCGATCGCGGTCACGTAGATCTGCGGGTTGTCGAGTTTGTCGTCGAGGAGGAACTCGTAAAATCGGAGCGAGTTGATGACGTCCGCTCCGGCGTTGCGGATGCGCGCAGCGGGATCGAGTCCCGTCACGGTGCCGAAGGAGATGACCTTCGGCAAGCCGGGGATTTCGAGCGGAACTTCGGTGAAGCGCTCGGCGGTCGAGAACGTGACCATCTTCGCCGGCCGCTCGATGAGCCACGTCGAGACCTTGCTGCCGTCCGGCGACTCCGTCTCGCTCACCTTTCGCCCCATGGCCCGAACTTCGTTTCGCTTATTGACTCGCAGTTCGAGCTTCGCGGTGGTGGCGTCGAATGCGTCGGGAACGGTCGGGTACCAGAGATTTCCGAATGCGTAGTTCGGCGTTTCGAGATCGTAATGAAAGGTGACGACGTGCGGCTCGTGCGCTTTCAGCGGCGCCGCGAAGATCACCGTGGTCATGGAATCGTAGATCTCGTTATCGATGCTGGCGCTACGTGCGCCGATGTGGTCGCGCAGGACGGCGAGTGGCTGCCCTTTTTCATCCGTCGCCGTCACGTCCTTCGCCGTCGGATAGAGCTGGAGCCGTAGCGCGACGAGCCCGTCGATATTCGCCGCAATCTCTTCCTGCACGGTGTAGTGACCGTTGAGCATGGACTGCTCGGTGGCGCCGACGCGGCGGGCGTTCCACTTTCCCTTCGAGAGGTCGGCGACGATGTCGAGGTGGCTCACCGAGGCCGGCCGCACATCGCGCTCGCCGGGTCCGCCGTTCGGATTGCGATCCTCCGCTCGATCGAGGCTGACCCACACCTCGGCCGTGCGGCGATCCCAGTGCACGAGCTGGATTTCCTCGCGGCGGGAGGAGTTGTAGTCGTATTCGAGCCAGTCGAAATCGGCTGTCTTCATCGCGGCGGTCATCTGCAGCGCGCCGGGATTCAACATCGCGGCGACGACCTGCGCGTCAACGTCGTTGCCGAGGTCGATGAGCCAGTGGTTCTCGCGGTTCTCCGCAATCGAATTTTTCGTGAACGGCTCCTTCGCCGCGCCGGGAAAGGCCTTGTCGATCGCGTCGTCCGAGGTGCGCAGGACCAGTTGCGTGAACTTCTGATCGACCGACACGATGTCCTTGCGCGAGAAGCGACGAAGTTGCGCGACTTCGATGCGATCGGGAACGGTCATCGTGAAGTGACCGTCTCCTTCGAATACGAGTCCGGTAACGCGGCCGGACGACACCGGCTGCATCACGTGCACCGTGCCGGAGTTGAGGGTGATCGTGGCAGTGTCGCGCGCGAAGGTTACCGGCTGCGAAAGCGTGACGGGCGCCGCGGTGAATTGCCATTTCTGCAGGCGGTCGTAGTCAGCCCGCGCTTGCGCCGGATCGGCGGCCTGGACCGGAAACGCAATGACCGCGAAGACAGCAACCGACGTGAGCGACGCACGAAGCCGCATGGATCCCCCTGCCGATATGTGGAATTGTTGCCCGCGCACTGTAGCATTCCGCGGTTGACGACCAAAAAGAGAGGAGCACAGATGAAACGGATCAATCGCATGACGTTCGCGATCCTGCTGATGTGCTCACCGCTGATGGCGGGGACGCGCACTTGGACA
>JAOBAU010000418.1 GCA_025463165.1 Acidobacteriota bacterium
GACGTTACTACGCGGACCGAGATCGGACGTGCGGTATTCGTGAAAGTGACCAGTCGATTCGGCCGAGGATCGTAATGGGCGCGCATTTTCTCGTGCGGGGGTTGCTCGTCGTGACTATTGGCCTGAGCTCCGTGCAGGCCTTTCCGGCAGCCACCGCGCCCGAATATCTGGCCAAGGCCGCATTCATTTACAAGTTCGCGACCTATATCCGCTGGCCGACGTCGCCTGCCGCGGAAACTCCATTTGTGATCGGCGTTCTCGGCAAGGATCCGTTTGGCTCGTCACTCTTCGAGGTCGTTCGGAATCGAACGGTGCAGGGAAGGCCGATCGTCGTAAGAGAATTGACCCGCGCCGAAGATGCTGTCGGCTGCGACCTGGTGTTCATCAGCTCCTCCGAGCGCGACAACCTGCGGAAGATCTTCGCCCTCCTGGCTGGCGCGCCGGTGCTGACCGTTAGCGATATGGACGAGTTCGCGGAGCTCGGTGGACTGATCGGTTTGACGACCGAGGATCGGCATATTCGGTTCGAGATCAATAAGGGAGGAATCGAGCGGGCCGGCCTGCGCGCTTCCTCGCAGCTTCTTCAGCTCGGGCGCATCGTCGACGAAGGTACCGGACGGCACGAATGAAACCCTCGCCGTCGATTGGACGCAAGCTCGCTCTGTTGAGCGTCGTGAGCAGTGGCACTGCACTCCTGGCCGCCAGCCTGGCGCTGTTGATTTTCCAGTTGCAGGAAGTGAAGAGCAGCGCCGTGGTTCGACTGGAGACCATCGCCGATCTAATTGCGTTCCATTCCGCGGCGGCGGTCGATTTCAACGATCCGGAAACCGCGACGACGATGCTCACCGCGTTGAAAACACGGCCGGCGGTCATCTCGGCCGGCATTGTCGTGAACGGGAAGCTCTTCGCGGTCTACAGCCGTCCGGGCGCGCCGAAAACCGAGCGCGATGATCTGCTCGCGACGTCGGCCGGCCATCGCTTCATGAATTCGGAGCTCACCGTCTATCGGCCGATCGCCGCCGACGACGGCCGCCGCCTCGGAACGCTGTTCATTCACGTCGACCTCCGCGATATCGACAGTACGTCACGGAGGTTCGCCGTCATTACCGGACTGGTGGCGATCCCTGCGCTGCTGATCTCGATACTGGTCGCGTATGCACTGCAGCGCGCGATCTCGGTACCGATCCTCAACCTGGCGGCGCTCGCCGGCAGCGTCTCGGAAAAGAAGGATTATTCGGTTCGTGCTCCGACCATCCGAAGCGCGGCCGAGATTGAACAACTCGTCGGCACGTTCAATCAGATGCTGACGGAAATCCAAAACCAGAACAGGGAGATCGAGGAATCACGAGCCATGCTGGAGCAGAGAGTCGCGGAGCGCACCAGCGAGCTGGCCGCCGCGAATCGCGAGCTCGAGTCATTCTCGTATTCGGTCTCGCACGATCTGCGCGCGCCGCTGCGCGCGATCGATGGCTTCAGCAAGGCTCTAATGTCGGATTACCAGGGCGTGGCGCTCGACGAGCGCGGCATGCATTTCCTCGGGCGTGTCCGCTCCGGCACGCAGAGAATGTCGCAACTGATCGACGACATGCTCCACCTCGCGCGCGTCACGCGCAAACCGCTGGAGCGCGACGACGTCGACGTTACAGCCCTGGCCGAGGAGGTGACGGCGGAGCTGGCGCGCCGCAATCCGGAGCGACGCGTCGAATGTGTGATCGAGCCCCACATGCGCGCGTCCGCCGACGTCCATCTGCTGACCATCGTCTTCGAAAATCTCCTCGGCAATGCCTGGAAATTCACTGGCAATCGCGAGAACGCACGGATCGAGATCGGGCAGACAACGTTCGCAGGTGAACGGGTGTTCTTCGTTCGCGACAATGGCGCCGGGTTCAACGAAGCGTATGCGAGCAAATTGTTCGGCGCGTTCCAGCGATTGCACGATGAATCGGAATTCGAAGGCACCGGAATCGGCCTCGCCACGGTCAAACGGATCATTACGCGCCACGGCGGCTTCGTTTCGGCGGAAGGCGCTGAAGGCGCCGGCGCCACGTTCTATTTCACGCTGAGAGGCAAGTCTTGAAGCAACAGCCGATTTTGCTGGTCGAGGATAACCGGGACGACGTCGAGCTCACGCTCATGGCGTTCGCACAGGCGCACATCACCAATCCGGTCGTCGTCGCCAAAGACGGCGTCGAAGCGCTGGAGTATCTGTTCAGTGAAGGCAAACATGCCAGACGCGATGCTCGCGAATCTCCGGTGGTCGTGCTGCTCGATCTCAAACTGCCGCGGGTCGGAGGACTCGAGGTTCTCGAGCGTGTGCGACAGGATGAGCGGACGAAAACGATTCCCGTCGTAATTCTCAGCACTTCCACCGAACAGGAAGACATGATCAGGGCCGGCACTCTGCACGCGAACAGCTATGTGCGGAAGCCGGTCGACTTCGATACCTTCGTCGATGCGGCGCGGCAACTCGGTCTCTATTGGACGGTTCTCAATGAACCGATTCCGAAACCGGCCACGGCCGAGCCGGAGCGTTACAAATGAACGAGAAGCAGCTTCGCGTCCTGATCGTGGAAGACAATCCGGCCGACGCGGAATTGCTGGAGCTCGAGCTCGTCAATGGTGGCTACGCTCCCCGCATTTCCCGCGTACAGACCGCGAACGAGATGCAGGCCGCTCTTGAAGGGAGCGAGTGGGATCTCGTTCTTTCCGATTTCATGATGCCGCGCTTCACGGGACTCGGTGCGCTCGAAGTGTTGAAGGCGAGCGGCAAAGATATCCCGTTCATTCTGGTTTCCGGCAGCGCCGGCGACGACGTCGCCGTGGATGCGATGCGCGCCGGCGCTCACGATTTCTTTACGAAGGGAAGCCTCGCGCTGCTCGTTTCGGCGATCGAGAGAGAGCTTCGAGAGGCCAAACTGCGAGCCACCGCCAGAGCGCAACGCGAACAGCTTCACCAGCACGAAAAACTGGCGGCGCTCGGGACGTTGATGGCCGGCATCGCACACGAGCTGAATAATCCGCTGTCGGTGATCATGCATCAGGCCACGCTGCTCGATGTTTCATTGAGCGGAGATCCGCGACAGGCGCGCGCGCAGCGAGTCCTTTATGCAGTCAATGCCTGTTCGCGGATCGTCAGTAATTTTCTCGCGCTTGCACGACACGATCCGCCGCGCCGCGTGGCGGTTTCCATCAATGAGGTCGTGCACGCCGCGATGGAGCTCGTCGCTTATGGACTGAGAACCGACGAGATCGAGGTCGAGCTCATGCTCTCCGATCCGCTGCCGGCGGTCGAGGGCGATCCGCAGCAGCTGGAGCGAGTGGTCATCAATCTCGTGACCAACGCGCAATACGCACTCCGTTCGCGCGAAGCGCCGCGCAGGATTGTCATTCGCTCCGGCGTCGACAGCGGCGGACACGGTGTGCTGCTGTCGGTTGCCGACAACGGCGCCGGGATTGCTCCGGAAGTGCGCTCCCGGATTTTCGATCCTTTCTTCACGACGAAGCCGACCGGCGAGGGGACAGGGCTCGGATTGTCGCTCTGCCATGGGATCGTCTCCTCGCATCACGGAACGATTGCGGTCAGCGGTGAAGGCGAGAACGGGACGACCTTCCTCATTAATCTGCCGGCCGCGTCAGATGATCGCGCCGAGCTAAGTCGCGTCGCCCGGAGCACGTTGCAGGCGCCGCCGTCACGGATTCTCATCGTCGATGACGATCCCGAGGTCGCCGGCGCTTTCAGGGAAATTCTCACGCTGCAGGGTCATCAGGTCGACGTGGAAGTATCGAGCAGAGTCGCATTGCAGCGCATCCTGACGGGCGTTTACGCCGTCGTCATGACGGATATGCGAATGCCGGATCTCGACGGCCCGGCGTTATATCGGGAAGTGGTTGCGCGCTGTCCGCAACTTGCGTACTCGTTCGTATTCATTACCGGAGACACCTTCAGTCCGGCCACCGACCGGTTCCTGAAAGAAACGCAATCCGTGTATCTCGATAAGCCGTGTACATTTGACGAGGTGGAGAGTGCAGTGGCGCGCGCGCTTTTGCGGCGCGCCGGGGATGTGAGGATTCCGTGACCATCCAAATCGTGATTGCCGACGATCATGCGATCGTCCGCAAGGGGCTGCGTCAAATCATCTCCGAGGCGAGCGACCTGACGGTGGCGGGCGAAGCGGAGTCGGGTGATGAGTTGCTGATCGTCCTCCGCTCGCGTCCCGTCGATCTCGTCGTCCTCGATCTCAGCCTCGGCGTCCGCAGCGGTCTCGATCTGCTCGGCCATATCAAAAGTGAATTTCCACGCCTGCCGGTCATCATCCTCAGCATGCACCCGGAAGATTTATTCGCGCTGCGCGCATTGCGCGCCGGCGCTTCGGGTTATGTTGAGAAAAATAGTGCTCCGGAAGAATTGCTGGCCGCGATTCGGCGCAGCGCGCGCGGCGACACGTATATAAGCGCGCGCTTCGGCGAGAAGATGGCGGCCGACATCGTTCGCGGAGGCTCGGCCGTCCTGCCGCACGAGCGGCTTTCCGATCGCGAGCTGGAGGTTTTCCGCCTGCTCGGCTCGGGGAATTCTGTTACCGAGATCGCGCATGCGCTGAATCTCAGCGTCAAGACCGTCAGTACACATCGCACGCGCGTGCTGGCCAAGACCGGTCTTCGCAACAATGCCGATATTGTCGACTACGTGATTTCCCATGGGCTGCGCTGAATTGAGATCGCGAGTATTTCTCATGACAGCGCTGGCGCTGCTGTCAATTTCGCCTGTCACGGCGGTGAAGGCCGCTCCGGCGAAACCGCGCAAGATCCGAGTCGTGCTCGATAGTGCTTATGTGCCGTTTTCATTCCGATCCGCCGATGGCCGGATGCAGGGAATCCTCGTCGATCAATGGGCGGCGTGGGAGAAGGCGAGCGGGATCAAAGCGGAGATTGTCGGCAGGGACTGGGCACGGGCGCTGGAGGGCATGCAGCGCGGCGAGTTCGACGTCATCGACACGATTTTCGAGACGCCGGAGCGCGCCCGTCATTTCGATTTCACGCCGCCTTACACGACGGTCGACGCATCAATCTTTTTTCGCGAAGACATTTCAGGGATTAGCGGGATTGCATCGCTGAAAGGCTTTCCGGTCGCCGTGAAGGCGGGCGGGCAGCATGCCGACCAGCTGGCCGCGGCCGGCGTCGTGGTTATTCCGTTTCCCAATTACGTCGAGATGGTGGAGGCGGCGAAGCATCACAAGATCAACGTCTTCGTCGCCAATACGCCGGCCGGGCGATACCTGCTCAACAAAGCCGGTATCGCTTCCGAATTCAGGCGTTCCGCGCCGATCTTCAGGAATGAGCTGCGGCGTGCCGTCCGCAAGGGCGATGCGTCGACGCTGGCCGCCGTCGTGAGCGGTTTTTCCGCGATCCCACCGGGCGAATTGAAGCAAATTGACGAACGCTGGTACGGCAAGCCTGTGAATTCGTACGGCCGCTACGTCATCTATGCAGGCTGGGTGGCGATCGGCGCTCTGTTGCTCATTGTGGTGCTCTTCGTCTGGAACCGGATGCTCAGCAGGAAGATCCTGCAGCGGACGGCAGAATTGCGCGAAAGCGAACAGCGATTTCGGCAGATTGCGGAGAACATTCGGGAGATTTTCTGGCTTTTTTGCACCGACACGGGCAGGCCGCTTTACGTGAGCCCCGCCTATGAGGAGATTTGCGGACGGAGCCGCGATCGCCTGTATCAGAATCCCGGAGATTTTTTTGAGGCAATCCATCCGGAAGACCGCATCCGTGTAATCGAAACGTTTGAACGGAGCCGCGAGTCCGGTTTCGATGTCGAGTATCGAGTGTTGCGGCCGGATGACTCCGTTCGCTGGATCCGCGATCGCGGAGTTCCCATAACCAACGAAAGGGAACAGGTTTATCGCCTCGCCGGAATTGCGGAAGACGTCACGGAGCGGAAGCTGGCCGCGGACGCGCTGCAGCAGGCGGACGCGCGCCTCAGAGTGATCGTCGACACCATTTCGACGATGGTCTGGAGCGTTCGTCCCGACGGGTCCGTCGACTTCGTCAATCAGCGCTGGCTCGACTATACCGGTCTCTCATTCAGCCAGGCGATGAGCACTCCGAATGCGCCAATACATGCGGACGATGTTCCGCGCGTGATGGAGCACTGGAAAAAGGATATGGCGATGCGCGTGGCCTCTCGGGACGAGATGCGCTTGCGAGGCGCTGACGGGAAGTATCGCTGGTTTCTCGTGAATACCGTCCCGCTCCTGGACGAGGACGGAACCGTCCTCAAATGGTATGGAACGAGTACCGACATCGAAGACCGCAAACGGGCGGAGGAAAAACTCCGCCAGCGTGAGGCACAGCTGGCCGAAGCGCAACGGACGGCGCATGTCGGCAGCTGGGAATGGGACCTCCGCTCTCTGACCGGCACATGGTCGGATGAGTGCTATCGCATTTTCGGGGTCGAGCCGGGAGATCCCGATTTCTGTGAGAGATCCGTTGCGATGATTCATCCCGACGATCGCGAGCTCGTACTGCACTGCTCCCGAAGTGCCGTAAAGCAGGCGCGGCCTTATGAGTTTTATTACCGGATCGTGCGTGATGATGGGGAGGAGCGCATTCTTCGCTCAATCGCCAATGTCGTTCGCGACGGCGATGTTCCGACCCGGCTGCTCGGTGCCACGCAGGACGTCACTGAGCTCAAACGCGCGGAAGAGGACCTCCGCACGATGACGGAACAATTACGAGCGCTGTCCGCGCGCATCCAGTCGACGAGAGAAGAAGAAGGCGCGCGAATCGCTCGGGAAATCCACGACGAGCTCGGCGCCACGCTCACCAGTTTGCGCTGGGAAGTGGAAGGCATTCGCAAGAAAGTGACCGGCGCCGGAAACGTCCTGCCGGACGTGGAGCTCAACCGGAAGGTGACCGCCGCGCTCGGCCTCATCGACACGATGATTCTCGAAGTCCGCCGCATCGCTTCGGATTTGCGTCCGGTCGTCCTCGACGTCCTCGGCGTCGAGGAAGCGATCGAATGGCAGGCCCAGCAATTTCAGCAACGGACCGGGATTCCGGTGCATTGTGAATCCGCCGGACGCGGCGCCGATCTGAGCTCCGAACAGGCGACCGCTCTGTTCCGGATTTTCCAGGAGGCGCTGACGAATACGCTGCGCCACGCGCGGGCCACAAGAGTCGACGTACGGATGGAAGAAGAAGCGGGCGAATACGTGCTGACGATCAAAGACAACGGCGTGGGGATCACCGAGGATGAGAAGGCGAGGCAGTCATCGGTCGGGCTGCTCGGGATGCGCGAGCGCGCCACGCTGATCGGCGGCGACGTGTATGTCGCCGGAGCCGGCGGCGAGGGGACGACGGTTACGGTGCGGTTGCCGATCGTCGGTGCGTGAGAAACGGAGGCGGACGCTTCGCCCGCCTCCGTACACAGGCCGTATTTATGCGAGATCGAACAGCAGAAACTCGGCGTCGTCCTTCGCGGTGATCGTCAGCTTCGATTCGTTCTCGATCGCCGCGCCGTCGCCGGCGCTGAGCGTCGTGCCGTTCACGTCGATGGTGCCGTGCGCGACCTGAAGCCAGGCGCCGCGACCGGCGGCCAGCTCATGCTCGACCTTCGCGCCGCTATCGAGCAATGACGCATAAAGGCGCGCGTCCTGATGAATGTCGACGGCGCCATCGGGCGAGCCGGGAGCGGCCAGGACGCGCAGCCGGTTGCGGCGCTCTTCATCGGAAAAGAGCTTCTGCTCGTAGCCCGGCGTGATGCCGTCCTCGGCCGGCTCGATCCAGATTTGAAAGAAATGGACCGGTTCCGTCTCCGAGCCGTTGAACTCGCTGTGGACGACGCCGCTGCCGGCGCTCATCCGCTGCACTTCACCGCGGCGCAGCACTCCTTCGCCGCCGGTGCTGTCCTTATGCGCGAGCGCACCTTCGAGCACGATCGAGATGATCTCCATGTCGGAGTGCTGGTGCGCGCCGAAGCCGCGGCCCGCCGTGACCGTATCTTCATTGATCACGCGCAGCGTCCGAAAACCCATCTGCTTCGGGTCGTGATAGTTCGCGAACGAGAAGGTGTGATGCGAGGTCAGCCAGCCGTGGCGGCCGGTGCCGCGGTCATTCGATTTGCGTAACGTGATCATGTTGCTCCTCTCTAACGACACCACGCAGGCCGGCAGAATCGGAAACGACGCGCAGGCTCTGCCACATGCGCAGCCGGCCGTGCCGGCTTAGCTTTGTTTGACTGCCTGAACTTCGATCTCGATGCGGAGCTCGTTGGCGACGAGAATGCCGCCGGTCTCGAGCGCCTGGTTCCACGTCAGACCCCAGTCGCGGCGATCGATCTTCGTCGTGGCGCGAGCGCCTGCGCGCGTTCCACCCCACGGATCTTTTCCGGTTCCCTCGTAGACGCAATCGAGCGTGACCGGCTTCGTGGTGCCGCGGATCGTCAGGTCGCCGGTGACGGTGAACTTGTCGCCTTCCTTCGCCATCGCCCCTTCGACGCGCGTGCTGCGGAAGGTGATGTTCGGCTGGTTCTCGACGTCGAGAAAGTCGGCCGAGCGGAGATGGGCGTCGCGATCGGGCGTACCGGTATCGATCGAGCTGGCGGCGATCTCGACGTTGACCGTCGAGTTGTTCGGGTTCTCTTCGTCGACCTCGATCGTTCCCTTCACGTCCTGAAAGCGGCCGCGGACGGTGGTGAACATCATGTGTTTGACCGCGACTGCAACGGATGAGTGGGCCGGGTCGAGCTGCCATTTCGTGATTGCCATGTTTCCTCCTGATGCGCCCTCTAATGAAGCTTTGCCTGTCAATATTCCTCGCAACGACTAACGTGTTGCGGACTATCCTGCGGAGGCCCGATGTTGTTCACGGGTGCAACGGATGTTCCCGAGGAGCGGACGAGGAGGGGAAATGCCCGGCAAGCTGATGCGCGAGATCCGACAGAAAAAACCGTTCCGTACGCTGCACGAAGAGGTTGCGCTCTCGCTCGTGCGGGCGGCGGACCACACCGCTGCAAGTG
Organism: Acidobacteriota bacterium; assembly: GCA_025463165.1. Lineage (GTDB taxonomy): Bacteria > Acidobacteriota > Thermoanaerobaculia > Gp7-AA8 > Gp7-AA8 > JAOBAU01. The sequence continues at coordinate 9,023 of JAOBAU010000418.1, forward strand.
TGATCGAAGTGCTCCGTGCGGCCGGCCTGAGCAATTCGCAGTACAACGTGCTGCGCATTCTGCGCGGCTCCGCGCCGGACGGACTGCCGTGCGGCGAGATCTCCGAGCGGATGGTTCGTCGCGATCCCGACCTGACGCGGCTCCTCGATCGCCTCGACGGGCGCGGACTCGTGGTCCGTTCGCGAGACACGCGAGACCGCCGCATCGTCCGCGCGGCGATCACCGACGCAGGTCTGGAGCTTCTTTCGGAGCTCGA
>JAOBAU010000342.1 GCA_025463165.1 Acidobacteriota bacterium
TGCTGCTCGCTGTCTGCTTTGCGCATCTCCCCGCCGAGCAGGAACGTATGCGGCGCATAGACGAGTCACCGTTGTCGGGCCTCGGTTCTGACATCATGGTGCCGATGCCTTAGATTCACCTCTTGCATCCGACCCCTATGGAGCGATCATCCAGCAAACCTTTGAGCGACCAGATCGTCATCGTCCACGACGGACCGCCGCAGTTCGGTGATCGCGCGGCTCGCCGGTCAGAAGACGACGAACGATCTCAGCGCACCGCGCGTGACGCGCTCCTACATCGGCATTCGTCAGGATGACGAGCTGCGCGCGGCGGTCGCCGTGCTCGATCGCTTCTGGGAACACCTGCGCGAAATGAACCCGGACATCACCCTAGAATGTCCCCAAGATGTACCCAGAGGACCGCGAAAAACGGCGCGAAAAGGACGGTCCCGAAAAACACGAAACGCCGCTCTACAGACGGCGTCTGGGTGAAAGTGCATCGTTGGTGGAGGCGGCGGGAGTTGAACCCGCGTCCGAGAGCAGTGGCAGCCAGGCTACTACATGCTTGTCTCTCCAATCGTTCTCGTCCGTCATCTGCCTGGAGAGCAGGGACCAAAGCCGGACCAGCCTCTGTAGTTTTCGAAGCCCGCGCCGAGACGGTGCGCGGGCCCTTAGCTCACATCATGACGCTCAATCCGCCGGCGTGAGCAACCGACGGGAGAGCGTCGCAGTCAATTAAGCTGCGAGTGCGTAGTCGCTGTTCGCGATTACAGTTTTTGATCGTTTTTACGAGACAATCAGCTCGGCATGCAACCTTGACCCCGACATGTCCCCGTCGAAGCCGGTGCGCCCCCATTTTGTCAACGAACTGCCTCCCATAACGACTGGCATCCTCCTGTCATTCCGATCGATCGCATGAACGAGCACGACATCGAAACCATCCTTCGCCGCGCCTTCGACGAAGATCTGCCCGACATCACCAGCGAATCGATCTTCGATGCCGAAGAACGCGGCAGCGCTCGCTTCCTGATCAAAGCGGAAGGAGTTCTGGCCGGGCTCGACTTTGCCGAAGCGACCTTCCGCCTGCTCGATCCGACCAGCCGCTTCACGCGAATGGTCGAGGACGGCAGCGCGATCAAGCCTGGTGATGTCGTGGCTGAGGTCGAAGCGACCGTCATCGCGCTGCTGTCGGGAGAACGAACCGCACTCAACCTGATGCAGCGCGCCTCCGGCATCGCCACCACCACACGCCGCTACGTCGACGCGGTTCGCGGCACGCGCGCAAAGATTCACGACACGCGCAAGACCGCGCCGGGACTGCGCGCTCTCGACAAATACGCGGTCAAAGCGGGCGGCGGCGAAAACCACCGCATCGGCCTCTTCGATATGTTCCTCGTGAAGAACAACCATATCGATCGCGCGGGCTCGATCACCGCCGCCGTCGAACGGATTCGCCGGCGTGGCATGGCGGAGCCGATCATGGTCGAAGTCCGCAACATGGCCGAGCTCGACGAAGCGCTGGCGCTCAAGCCCGACTTCATCCTCCTCGACAACATGAACACCACGCAGCTCCGCGAGGCGGTCGAGCGAACCAACGGCGCCGTCCCGCTCGAAGCCTCAGGCGGCGTGACGCTCGAAACGGTAAAAGCAATCGCGGAGACGGGAGTTGATCGGATCTCGGTCGGCGCGCTCACGCATTCGGTGAGGGCGCTGGATATTTCGATGAGAGTTCAGCAGAAGGTATGAGGCATGAGTGATGAGGTATGAGTAAAGGCAAAGCCACTCGTTACTCATGCCTCGTCCCTCATACCTTTCCACTACCGGCACGCTCTTTGCCGGTCTCTGCCTTCAATGCCTGAACAATCAGCGTTCAAAGTTGCGATCGTCGATGACGACGCGGCGATCCGGCGCCTCGTCCGGCTCTTCCTTCAGCGTGCGGGCTACGAAACGCTCGAGTGCACGACCGGCGAGGAAGCACGGCGGCGGCTGGTCGCGGAGCCGTGGGACCTTGCCATTCTCGACCGACGCCTTCCCGATCTCGACGGCGTTTTGCTCTGTCACGAGCTGAAGTCGAATCCGGACTTCCGGGCGCGCTACATCATCATGCTGACCGGCGAGACAGAGCAGGAAGACAAGATCCAGGGACTCGAGCTCGGTGCCGACGACTACATCACCAAGCCGTTTCAGTATCCCGAGCTGATGGCGCGCATCCGCGCCGGCAAACGGATCGTCGATCTGCAGAAAGAGCTGATGGAAACGAATCGCCGGCTCGAGCTGCTCTCGATCACCGACGGTCTGACGAAGCTCAACAACCATCGCTACTTCCAGGATGAGCTGCTGCGCGCGTTCGAGGAATCGAGCCGCTATCAGCGCCCGCTCTCGCTGGCGATGATCGACATCGACTTCTTCAAGAAGATCAACGACACGCACGGCCACGCCATCGGCGACGACGTCCTCAAAGCGGTCTCGAACCTTTTTCGCGAATCGATCCGCAGCACCGATCTCGTGGCGCGTTACGGCGGCGAAGAGTTCGCGGTGATGATGCCGGAGACCGAGCTCGACGACGCCATCACGTTCGCCGAGAAGATTCGCGCGCTGGTCGCGGAGAATGCGATCGACACGCAGGTCGGACCGGTACCGGCAACGGTGAGCATCGGCGTCGCCAGCGTTCCGTTCACGCGCGTTCGCGGCCCCAAGGACCTGATCGTCGCGGCCGACAAAGCGCTCTATCGCGCGAAGAAAGCGGGACGCAATCAGGTCCACGCCGAGAAGCGCCGCGACTCCGGACGAGCGACGAAGAAGACCGCGCCTGCGGCGAAAGCCAGCTAGGCGCGCGACGCCGAAAGTTCGCGCATCCGCTCTTCGATCTCGCCGCGCAGCTCCGTGACGTGACCGCGAATCTTCGCTTCGAGCGACTCGGGGGGCGAATCCTGCGCGGCCGTCTCGAGCGCCTGTTCGAGATCGGCCGCATGCGTGGAGATCCGCTGAAAGCCGTAGCTCCCGCCGGAACCTTTGAGCTGATGCGCGAGATACGACATCCGCTCGATCGACTCGCGGTTGCGCGGAGCGTCGAAGGCGCGCTCAATCTCGCGCACCTTCTCCTCCGCCTCGGCGAGAAACTCCCGTTTCAATTCATCCAGCTCAAAGTCCACGATTCGGTACCCTGCGCCGCAGCTTGCACGCGATGTGCCGGGCGCGTGAGTAGAATCGTACCGCGATGGGCGAGCTCGTGGTGCGGCGGCGGGAGTTCATGATCGAAGATCCGTGGCGTGTTCCGGACGGCGTCACGACCACGCAACTCCTTCGCGCTACCGATGCAACGACGCCGCGGCTTGCCACCGAGCTCGCCATTTATCGCGACGACGCGCATCTCCACCTGCTCTTCCGCGGTGAGGATGACAACGTCGTGGCCACGCATCTCGAGCACGACGCGCCGCTGTACGAAGAGGACGTCGTCGAAGCCTTCCTCGCGCCCGGCGATCCGCGCGTCTACTTCGAGCTCGAAGTGAATCCGCTCGGCACCACGTTCGATGCGCGGATCGAATCGCCCGACGGCGTCCGCACCACGATACGCGCAGATCTCTCCTGGAACTGCGATGGTCTCTTCGCCGCGATCCTTCGCGATACGCGTGACAGCGTCATGACGTTCGCCACACTGCTGCGCATCCCGTTCGCGTCGCTCGGCAAAACGCCGAACGCCGGCGATCTCTGGCGCGCGAACTTCTTCCGGATCGATCGCCATCCGCTCGCGAACGAATTCAGCGCCTGGCAGCCGACGCTCAAAACGCCCGCCGACTTTCATGTCACCGCCGCGTTTGGCACGCTCCGTTTCGAATGAGCATGTCGGTTGCAAACAGGGCGAGCGTGCACAGGACCCTCCGTCTCTCTCTCCTTCTCCTCGTTCTTCTCCCGGGCGTCGCGCAATCACAATCGGGCAGCTGGGGCGCGCGCGGCATCAGCCGCCAGTTTCTCGTCCGCGGCAATCAGGTCATCGCCGTCGATGGCCGCGGCGTCGCGTCGTATGACGTCAGCGATGCGAGCCACGTCCGCCGCATCTCCGCGATCCAGCGCGATGACGAATCACTCTCCGGCGCCCTCCTCGGCACCAGCGAGCTCGCGGTGCTCACGCGTGGCGGCATCGATCGCTACGGCCTCGCCGCCGACGGCGCGCTGACGCTGCGCTCGGAGCTGCCGCTCACCGGATACAGCGCCATCTTCGGCGACGGCCGGCTGCTCGCCGGCGTCGGCACGAATGAGCTGACGCTCTGGCGTCCCGTCGATGAGGGGCTCGAAACGATCGGCCAGTTCGCGACGGATGGAACCGTGAACGCCGTCGCGTTTCATGGCGACGCGCTTTACGTCGGCATCGAAGGAGTGGCGACGTATGTCTATCGCATCGGTGGCAGCGCGGAACCGATCGCCGTCATCGCCACGAACGCGCGCGGCCTCGCCGTCTCGGGCAACGTGCTCTACGCCGCCGCCAGCGTCAACGGTCTCGTCGCGTACGACATCTCGAACGACGCCGCGCCGCGCGAGCTTGCACGACTCGACGCGGGCGCCGTGAATCTGCAGTCGATCGCGGTTGCAGGAACGCGCGTGTTCGCGACCGAGGGCGGGAACGTCATTCAGATTTACGACGTGTCGTCCGGATTGCCGGTGCGCGTCGCGACCCTTCACGAACCGGTCACCGCGATCGCCGCGAGCGGCACGCGGCTCTTTGTCGCCGGCTCGATCGTCGATCGCTACGGACTCGCGCTCGAGACCGGCGCGCCGCTGCGCGTCTTCGACACCTCCACGCTCGCGGCGCCGAAACTGGCGGGCGACTACCGCGATCTCGCCGGTCCGGTGAGCGGCGTCGCCACCGACGGCTCGCTCGCGTACGTCGTCGATCCGCCGTTCTTTCGCGTGTTCGACATCTCGAAAACCGCCGCGCCGCGACTGCTCGCATCGCTCGAGGTCGCCGGCATTCAGGATCGCGTTCGCATCCACGGAACGACGGCACTCATCTACGGACGCGGCGACGTCAACGTCATCGACATCACCAATCCCTACGCGCCACGGTCGATCACGACATACGAGTCGAGCGGCATTCCGCCGAGCAGCGCTTCGATGGCCGGCGACGAGCTCGTCGAAGGAAATCCGGCCAGCGGATTTCATGTCGTCGACTTTCGGCACTACACGCCATCGGCGCAGATCGGCGGACTGAAAGGTCACTACTGGGAAGTGGTCGCGCGCGACAACGCCGCGTATCTCTTCGAGATCGGCGGCATTCGCGTGCTCGATCTCTCGAATCGCGCCGACGTGCAGATCGTCAAAAATCTGCAGCTGGCTGGCCGCGCCGCAGAACTGATCGACGCCACCGAAACGCATCCGGAACTGCTGCTCGTCTATTCACCGACCGGCATGCAGCTCTTCACGCTCGCCAATCGCCTCGATCCGATCATGTCGGGCTCGCTGCACTATCCGCAGGGCGGCAGTTTCGCGGCGTCGGGAAACACGGCGTGGTTCGCACTGCCGGGAACGATCGACGAGATCGACATCACCAATCCCGCGCACCCGTCCGTCACCCCGACGCTGATGCGCACGACCGCACCGATGCAAATAGCCGCGGCAGGACGGAAAATCGTCGTCGCCGACCGTTATTCACTCCGCATTTACGGACCCGACACGGCCGCGCCCGCTCCGCCTCCCCCACCGAAACGGAGGGCTGCCGGACGCCAATAACCCGCTTTGATGCAGGGAATTCATCTGACGTTTTCGAATTTGTAAACAACACGCTCGTCGTTCGGCCGTAGAGTGCCTGTGGCCAGGGAACGACCATCTCGATGAATTTCCGGATTGCAAAACTCGTCTCGCTCTCTCTCCTCATCGCAGGCACCGTCATGGTTTCTGCCGATGAGAAGGATCGCAAATGCAGTACTTCTGCTCGCGTCTGCGAGCAGGAGATTCGTCGCATGCTCACCGGACGCCGCTATCTCGGCATTCAGTTGATGGAGCTCAATCCGGGGCTGCTCGTCAAAGGCGTCGTGCCCGACAGTCCCGCCGAACGCGCCGATTTTCGCGCCGGCGATCGCCTGATGGCAGTGAACGGTCACGCCACCACGGAAGCGACGATCAAGGATTTCAAACAACTGCTGAGCGCGTCACGGATTACCGGCACGTTGTTCGTGATCGTGCAACGGCGCGGAGCGCTGAAGCAGATCACCGTGCGCCTCGAACCGTATACCGAGGGGCAGATCGAGAAGATCATCTCGCAGCATCTCGTGCAGAGCCACGCGCAAACCGCCACCACGACTCCGTGATTACCTGCTCATGATCGAGCGACTACTCGTGAAGTTGAAAGCGATGCCGGAAAACGGGCGTCGCAAAGACCACGCCTCGATCCTGCTGCCCTTTTTCATCATCGCCATCGGCCTCGGCGTGCTCGCCTACCGTTCGTACCACCTCTCGGTGCGGATGGAAAACTCCGTCGACAAGCTCGCGCAGCAGTACTCCGCGTACGCCGCCGACATCACCGCGCGACACGTCGACGCTGCCGTTCGCGCCGAATTCATCCGCGCCTCCGAGTCGTGGCAGCAGGTCGAGCGTCGCGTCGCCGTTCCCGGCTTCAGCGCACTCGAAGGATGGACGAACGGCAACGACTGGATCGTCTCCGCGATCTACATCCCCGACTACGATCCGTCGAGCTCCGTCTTCGTCAGCGAAAAAACAGAATCGACCGGCGGCAAGGCGCGCCTCACGCGCGAGTTCTACACATCGAGCGGCACCGTTCGTTACACATACGATCCCGACCGGCTGCTCGCGCGCGTTCGGAGCACCGTTCATCAGCAGCCACTCGCGCTGGAAGGCGATCTGCGCGCGGTCGTCTCGCTCGTCACGAACGTTCGCACTCCCGGACTGGTGCGCGCGAAGGAAGGCTTTGCCTTCATCGCGCAACTCGCCACGCCGCTCGAATCGTACGGCGTTCGCGCCTTCGTGCCGGTCTCGTACGGCAGCGGCTGGGAAAGCCATCGCGTCATCAGCGTCTCGCTCAGTTTCGTCGCGCTCGCGCTGACGATGCTCGGCGGCTATCTCGCATTGCGCGGCATGCGCAAAGAAGCAGAAACGATGAAGTTGCGCGGTGCGCTCATCGCGAACGTTTCACACGAACTGCGCACGCCGCTCTCGATGATCCGCCTCGGCGCCGAGACGCTGAAACGCTCGAACAAACTGACGGAGAAACAGCGCACCGAGATCGAAGAGTCGATCCTGCGCGAAGTGCTGCACCTCTCGCACATGGTCGAGAACGTGCTCGACGTCGCACGCATCCAGCATCGCAACGCCAAAGCACTCGCCTTCACACCCGTGCTGCCGCGCGAGCTCGTGGCGACGCTCATCTCAACGTACGAATCGTGGATCAAAAACAAAGGCTTCATCGTCACGCTGAATATCGAAGAGACGATCGAAGAGCAGCTGTGGGATCGCGAAGCGGTCTCGCGCGCGCTCCTCAATCTCGTCGACAACGCCATCAAATACTCGGCGGATGACAAGGCGATCGCGGTCACGCTTCGCCAGAACGCGGAGCACGTCATCCTCGAGGTGCGCGATCACGGCATCGGCATCACCGCGAACGATCTCTCGAAAATCTTCGATCCGTATTACCGCGCGCAGTTCTCCGATACGCAAACCCGGCGCGGAGCAGGACTCGGTCTCACGCTCGTGCAGCAGATCGTCGCGTCACACGGCGGCAGGATCGAAGTCGAGTCCGAGCCGGGCTCCGGTTCCACGTTCCGATTGCTCTTTCCGCGTCACACCTCCGCCGAGTCGCGGCACGTCCCCGGTCTGGTTCACGCCCCCGAGCCGTTCTGATTTTCGAAACTCCAGGGCTACATCGTCCGTATCAGTCGCAACTGAAAACGAAGGAATGACGTCATGACAAAGATTCTGATCGTCGAAGACGAAGCAGGCCTGCGCCAGGGGCTCGAGATCAACCTCCGCCTTGAAAACTACGAGACCGCGCAGGCGGCCGACGGAGAAGAGGCGATTCGCCTGTTCCATTCCGAGCGCCCCGATCTGGTGCTGCTCGATCTCATGCTGCCGAAAAAGAGTGGTTTCGAAGTGCTCGATCACATTCGCAAGCTATCGAAGGTTCCGGTGATTCTGCTGACCGCTCGCGGCCAGGAGACGGACAAAGTTCGCGGCCTGCGCGGCGGCGCCGACGACTACGTCACGAAGCCGTTCGGCCTGCAGGAGCTGTTCGCGCGCATCGACGCTGTCATGCGGCGCACTGACGTCGCGCAGTCGGCGAAAACGATCTGCGAGGACGCGCTGATCAAGCTCGATCCGTCGACGCGCGAAGCAAGCGCGCGCAGTCAGAAGCTGAAGCTCTCGCCGAAAGAGTTCGACCTGCTCATGTATCTCTTCAAGAATCGCGAGCGCGTCGTGCCGCGCGACGAGCTGCTCTCGCGCGTCTGGAACTATCGCGTCGACCTCAACCTCAACAGCCGTACCGTCGACACGCACGTCACGCGGCTTCGCCGCAAGCTGCAGAAAGCGGTCGGCACCGACGCGGCGGTGATCGTCGCCGTCGCCAAGATCGGCTATCGCTATCTCGGTGAGGTGCCGGTCCCGGCGTAAGCTGTCGCCCCTGGAGGAATGATGAGCCACGGGAAGATCTACAACAGCATCACGGAAACGATCGGCAACACGCCGCTGATTCGTCTCAACCGCATCGTGCCTGAAGGCTCGGCGGAAGTCGTCGTCAAGCTGGAGTCATTCAATCCGCTGTCGTCGGTGAAAGACCGCATCGCCATTTCAATGGTCGAGGATGCAGAGCGGAGCGGCGAGCTGAAACCGGGCGGCACGATCGTCGAAGCGACGAGCGGCAACACCGGAATCGGCCTCGCATTCGTCGCCGCCGCGAAAGGCTACAAGTGCACGATCGTGCTGCCCGACACGATGTCGGTCGAGCGCCGCAAGTTGCTTGAAGCGCTCGGCGCGAAACTGATTCTCACGCCGGGACCGAAAGGCATCAAAGAATCGCAGCGGGTCGCCGAGGAGTATGCGGCGAGTACGGAAGGGGCGTGGCTGTCGAAGCAGTTCGACAATCCGGCGAACGTCGACGTTCATCGCCGTACGACTGCGCAGGAAATCCTCGACGACACCGGCGGGAAAGTTGATGCAGTCGTTGCAGGCGTCGGCACCGGCGGAACGGTCACCGGCGTCGGCCAGGTGTTGAAAGCGAAGAACCCGAACGTAATCATCATGTCGGTCGAGCCGATCGAATCGCAGGTGTTGAAAGGCGGCGAGCACAAGCCGCACAAGCTGCAGGGAATCGGCGCCGGAATCATCCCGGCGATCTATGACGCGAAAGTCGTCGATCGAATTTACGACGCGACCTTCGAGGAATCGGTCGGAACGTCACGCCGTCTCGCGAAAGAAGAAGGGATCTTCGTTGGCATCTCGTCGGGCGCAATCGCGTCGGCGGCGATCAATCTGGCGAAGGAGCTCGGCCCCGGAAAGCGCGTCGTCGCCATCCTCCCGAGCACCGGCGAGCGCTATCTCTCGACGGCACTCTTCGAATACACCGATCTCGTCAATCAGCCGGCGACGCTTCCCGCACCGCCACCGCCGGCGCCGTAAACATCTCGTGAACCACGGAAGCGCGCGGCCACCCCGCGCGTTTTCCGTGGCACACTCGGGATCTCCACCATGAAGCGTCTGGCCTGTCTGTTCGCCGTTCTCATCGTCGCGCTGCCGCTCGCAGCCGGCGAATACCGGCCCGGCCACATCGCGATCACGCCGGAATCAGTGCTGGCGGAGATGAACGTGTATCGCGCGCAGTTCAACCTCGCGCCGCTGCAGTTCGACCCGCGGCTCGCCGCTGCCGCTGACGATCGGATGCGCGACATGGAAGAGCTGGCGTACTGGAGCCACGAATCGCCCGACGGCCGCTCGCCGTTCATGTGGCTGCGGATGCGCAACTATCCGTATCAGGCCGCCGGCGAAAATCTCGCCGCCGGTTTCGAGACGTGCGAAGTGCTCGTCTCGGCGTGGATGGAGTCGAAGGGACACCGCGACAACATCCTCTCCGAGAACTACACCGAGTGCGGCATCGCGGTGATCGATGGCTCGACGACGCGTCGCGCGGTCGGCAAGTCGATCGTGGTGCTGTTCGGAAAACAGCGGCCTTAAACGACTTTCATCGTCGGGTCGACGTCGCGCTGCCACGCCAGCATTCCGCCGGCGAGATTTCTCACATTCGCGAATCCCTGCTCCTGCAGAAACTGCTGCACGCGTGCGCTGCGGCCGCCCATCCGGCAATAGACGATGATCTCCGCGTCGCGCGGCACTTCCTCAACGCGCGCGGGAACCTGCTGCATCGGAATGTGCAGCGCGTTGTCGAGATGACCGGCGTTCCATTCATGCGGCTCGCGCACGTCGAGCAGCGTCAGCGAATCGCCGCGGCCGATCCGTTCGGCGAGCTCTTTCACGTTGATGTCCATCGGATTGCAGAATCCTTCGTAGTCGATGAGATGTGTGACCGGCTCGTGCCGCTGCTTCGTGACGCGAACTTCGCGGAAGCGGAGCGCGAGCGCGTCGAAGAGTAGCAGACGTCCGATGAGCGGCTCGCCGATTCCGGCGATGAGCTTGATCGCTTCGTTCGCCTGCAGCGAGCCGATGATCCCTGGCAGCACGCCGAGCACTCCCGCCTCCGCGCAATTCGGCACGAGCGCGGGCGGCGGCGGAGTCGGATAGAGACAGCGATAGCACGGGCCGCGCGTGTCGTCGAAGACAGACACCTGGCCTTCGAAACGGAAGATCGAGCCGTAGACGTTCGGCTTACCCGCGAGCGTGCACGCATCGCTGACGAGATAGCGCGTCGGGAAGTTGTCGGTGCCGTCGATGACGACGTCGTACTTCGCGAACAGCTCCAGCGCGTTGTCCGACATCAGCGCGAACGGATGCAGCTCGATCGCGATCTCGCCGTTGATGTCGAGCAGCCGTTCGCGCGCGGCTTCGAGCTTCGGACGGCCGACGTCGGAGGAACCGTAGAGCAGCTGGCGATGCAGATTGCTGGCGTCGACGACGTCGAAGTCGACGAGGCCGATCCGCCCGACGCCGGCCGCCGCGAGATACATCGCGGCAGGACTACCGAGACCGCCGGCGCCGATGATCAGCACCGAGCCGCGCTTCAGCGCGAGCTGGCCGCGCTCGCCAAGCTCGGGAAGGATGAGATGGCGCGCGTAGCGATCGCGTTCGGAGTCGGAGAGCATCACGGCAGAAGACGCGAAACGATCTCCTGAATCTTCTTTCCGTCGGCGAGACCTTTGTACTTTGCCGTGGCCTCTTTCATCACTTTGCCCATGTCTTTCTTCGACTGCGCGCCGGTCGACGTCACGATCTCGCGCAGCCCCGCTTCGAGCGCCGCATCGTCGAGCTCCGGCGGAAGATAGGCTTTGAGCGTTTCGATCTCAGCCGCTTCTTTGGCGGCGAGCTCGGGACGATTCGCTTTCGTGTACTGCTCGATCGAATCAAGCCGCTGCTTCACCGACTTGCGAATGATCGACATCGCTTCTTCATCGGAGAGCTCGTGCTTCAGATTGATCTGTTCGTTCTTCAGCGCCGACTGCAGCATGCGCAGCGTCGACAGACGATCGGCGCTGCGCGCTTTCATCGCCTCGGTCATGTCGGCGCGAACCTGTTCGGTAAGTTTGCCCATGACCAAAGTCTATACTGCGGTCCGTGGTTGACGTCCCCACTCTCCTCCGCGAAACCGGCGCTCTCCTGCAGGGCCACTTCCGACTTTCCTCCGGCCTGCACAGTCCGAACTACGTGCAATGCGCGCTGCTGCTCGAAGAGCCGCGCAACGCGAACGCGATCGGCGAAGCGCTGGCGGAAAAGATCCGTCCGTTCGGCGTCACGCGCGTCGTCGCGCCGGCGCTCGGCGGCGTCGTCATCGGCTATACGGTCGCGCAGGCGCTCGAGCTGCCGTCGATCTTCACCGAACGGAAAGAAGGTGCGATGACGTTGCGCCGCGGCTTTCGTATTCGCGAGGGGGAAGCGGTCGTGATCGTCGAAGACGTCGTCACCACCGGCAAGTCGACGCGCGAAACCGCCGCGGTCATCGAACAGCATGGCGGACGCGTCGCCGGCTTCGCATCCATTCTTAATCGCAGCAGCAAAGAGAACCCGTTCGATGCGCCGTATGCATCGCTGCTGGCGCTCGCACTCGACACGTACGACGAAGCGAGTTGTCCGCTCTGCCGCGATGGCGTGCCGCTCGACGCGCCGGGATCGCGGTTCTCCGGGAGGCAGGCATGAGGTATGAGGTACGAGGCATGAGTAAAAGCAGATCACTCACGCCTCATCACTCATGCCTCATACCCGACGTATGAAAATCGTCACCATCGCCGGCGAATCGTACGAAGCGGACAGCGCCGCGGCCGAAGTCATCGCGCTGCGCGAAAACGAAGCAGAGCTGCGCATCGGCGAGCGCACGTACTTCGTTCCCTTCGTCATCAAAGGAACGGAAGTCAGTTTCGCGTTCGACGGCGAAATCTGGTCGGCTGACGTCGTCGACAAAGGTGCGCGCGCGCGGAAGCGGAGCGGCGATCATTCGATGAGCGCACCGATGCCCGGCTCCGTGCTGAAAATTTTGGTTGCGCCGGGCGACGTTGTACAGAAAGGCGCGCCACTGCTGATCCTCGAAGCGATGAAGATGGAGCATCAGCTCACAGCGCCGCGCGATGGAACCGTCGCCGCGATCAACTGCAAAGAGGGAGAGCTCGTGCAGCCCGGCGTCGATCTCGTCACACTGACATGAAGATCTCCGTCGAATCCGTCAAGGTCGTCGAAGTCGGTCCGCGCGACGGCCTGCAGAACGAGAAAGTCACCATCCCGACGCAGGCGAAGGTCGACTACATCACCGCGCTCGGCGACGCCGGATTGCGCGTCATCGAAGCGGGCGCGTTCGTCAGTCCGAAGTGGGTGCCGCAGATGGCCGACAGCGCCGACGTCTATCGCGACATCCCGAAAGATCCCGGCGTCGAATATCCGGTGCTCGTTCCGAACATGAAGGGACTCGAGCGCGCCATCGAAGTGGGCGTGAAGTCGATCGCGATCTTCACCGCCGCGTCGGAGTCGTTCAACAAGCGCAACATCAACATGTCGATCGACGAATCGTTCGAGAACTTCGCGCAAGTCGTCCCGCGCGCGCTCGGCGAAGGAATGCGCGTGCGCGGCTACGTCTCGACCGCGTTCGGCTGTCCGTACGAAGGCGAAGTGGCGCCGGAGAGAGTCCTCGAAGTCGTGGCGCGTCTCCTCGACGTCGGCTGCTACGAAGTCTCGGTCGGTGACACGATCGGCGTCGGCACGCCGATGCAGGTTCAGGGCGTGATCGGCATGCTGCTGCAGGTCATTCCGCCGAAGCGTCTGGCGATGCATTTCCACGACACGCGCGGCACCGCGCTCGCCAATACGCTCGCCGCGCTGGAGATGGGAATCACGACCTTCGACTCGTCAGCCGGCGGACTCGGTGGCTGTCCGTACGCGCCTGGCGCGTCGGGAAACATGGCGACCGAGGACCTCATCTATCTGCTCGACGGAATGGGAATCGAGAGCGGCGTCGATCTGAAGCGGCTCGTCGATGCGTCATCGATCATCGCGCCGTATCTCGATCACCCGCTGCCCGGCCGCTACCTGCAGGCGTGTACTCGTCGCGCGATGCCGGTGGCGACGCGGAGCGCTACCGTACAATGAAGTGACGTGAGCGAGCCGCGGCACGCAACGAGCGGGTGGAAGGACGGCTGGTACGTCGTCCCGTACGACGTGCTCTTCCGCGATCTCGACGCGTTCGGCCACGTCAACAACGCCGTCTACCTCACCTTCTTCGAATGGGCGCGCACGCGCCTCTGGTTCGAGCTCACGGGCGGCGTCAATGCGCACGACATCTCCTTCATCGTCGCTCGCGCCGAATGCGACTTTCGCGCGCAGATCGCAATGGAGCCGATCGAGATTCTCGTCCGCATCTCCGAGCTCCGCACGACGTCCTTCGATTTCGTGTACGAGATTCGCAGAACGAACGACGGCGAGCTCGCCGCGACCGGCCGTGTCGTGGTCGTGCTGTACGACTGGAAAACAAAAACAAAAGTCGCGATCGGCCAGGACTTGCGGAGACGTGTGAGGGAGTTTCAAAGGGAGTGATGACGATGCATTCCGCACGTGTACTGACGCATCCGGCGCTCGCCCGCCAGCGTTTCCGGCAACTCGTGCAGGTTCCCGATCCGTTGCTCGATCTCGTCGAAGCATCGCTCGTCATCGCACAGGAAGATCATCCGGGTCTCGACATCACTCACTACCTCGGCCAGGTTGACAGCTGGACCGGCGTCGTCCTCGAGCGCGTCGAAGGCTCGCGCGACGTCGAGCGAATCGTCACCGCCGTCAATCACCTCCTCTTCGAAGAGGAAGGCTTCCACGGCGAGGATGAGGATTACTACGATCCGCGCAGCGCGCTGCTCAACGAGACGCTCGATCGTCATGCCGGACTGCCGATCACGCTGTCGATTCTGTACATCGAGATTTCGCGGCGCATCGGGATGGATGTCTCCGGCGTCGCGCTTCCCGGCCGCTTTCTCGTGAAGTTCACGGGCGACTTCGGCGAGGTCGTCGTCGATCCGTTCGATGGCGGACGCGTGCTGTCGAAGCCCGAGCTGCAGACGCTCCTCGACACGTTGTACGGCGGCGGCGTGCGGCTGCGCGAGCATCATCTCCGCTCGTTCTCGCGGCGCGAGATTCTCGCGCGCGAGCTGGCGCAGCTGAAGGCCGCGTATCTCGCGCGACACGACATCGGGCGCGCCGCGGCGTCGATCGATCGGCTGCTGATCCTCGACGATCGCGATGCATCGGAGCTGCGCGATCGCGCCGCACTGGCGATGCAGCTTCACTCGTATCACGAGGCGATCGGCTGTCTCGAACGCTACCTGACGCTGGTGCCGGGCGCCGATGATTCGCGTCGCGTGCGCGAGCAGATTCTCTATCTCCGCTCGTGGCTCAACGCAAACTAGTGCCGGCCTGCGTGATATAAACTCTCCCTCTCAAGTCACTGCGAGACGGAGCTTTGTCCCGTGATCACCGGGTTCAACACCGACATAAAGCACAACGAGAAGGTGTACCACATACAGACCGAGGACAAGGGTCTGCAGAATCCGTACATCGAATCGCTCGTCTATGTCGGCGGCGAGATCCTGGCGTCGAAAAAAACGTCTTACGCGGAGCAGGCGAAGAGCGGCATCGACGAGAAGTGGATCGGCGGGCTGATGGAGCAGCAGCACCGCACGATGATCGCCGCGATCAAGCGGGGTCGCTTCGATGGTCCGGCCGATGCGACGAAGAGCGCCGCGCCGCGCCCGACGATGGCCGGCGGCGAGATGGTTCCGCCGACCACCGAGGCCGGCGTCGCGACGGCGATACCGGGCGAAGAGAAAACGCTCGACCAGGTGATCATCGATTACCTCGCGTCAGAAGCGGAGAGCGAGCATCTCGAGCTTTCGCTGCTCAACGCCGTCGAGTTTTACAGCGGGTCTCCTGTCGAGCTGCGCGTGGCGACAAAGAAGAGCCTTTCGCAGAATCCGATTGCTGCTGCGGCGATCGAGGTGAAGGTGATCTCGACGATCGAGCCGCCGCGCGTGATCTTCAAGGGGAAGACCGCCGCGGACGGGACGGCGACTGTTCGCTGCACGATTCCGGCATTCCGCGAGGGAACCGCGGCCGTGATCATTTCCGCACAGAGCGGGATCGGGAATGATGAAGTGAAGCAGCTGGTCAAGCGCAAGAAATAATGTGGATGCGGGCGCTTCGCCCGCCCGGGACGGCCGAAGCGGCCGGCCCCACATTTTCATTGGCGCCCTGTCTGCATTAGGCCGCAACCGTATGTTTCGTTCGCGCTTCTGGAATGCCATGACGCTCTTCGCGGGCGCCGGGCTGTTGATGTATCTCATCGTCAGCCTTTTTCTCCCCTCCTCACGCTGGCTGATCTTCGGCGTCGACAAATCGTCCGGTCAGGTGCGGCTCGTCCAGCAGGCCATCACCTTCCTGCCGCCGCATCAGTTCTATCGGCTCACGTTCGAGAAACGCGAAGGCTCCGCGCAACGCGACGGACTGATTCGCATCGAATCGCAGGAACACGTTCCGGTCACGATGACCTATCGATTGCGCTTCACGATCGCGCCGGGAAATCGGATCACCGACGCGAGGCGTCTCGTGAACGACGGATGGAGCGCGTGGATTCGCACGCGAGTCTCCGAGGCTGTTTCAGCGGTCACGACGAAAGTGCCCATCGAAGAGCTGCTGTCGCCGACCTCGCGCTTCAATCAGGAACGCGATCCGTTGCGGCAGACCGTCGCCGCGCATCTCGCACGCAGCGGCCTGAAAGTCACCGCGTTCGAGATCGCGCGACTCGACGCCGACAAAGAAGCGCTTCTGCGCGCGAAACGCGCCGAGCTGCGCCGCGATGCGCGCAGCGTCCCGGGACGGGTCGCCATCTTCGCGCTCGACGGCGCCGACTGGGAGCTGATCTCCGAGCTCTCCGACGACGATCGACTGCCGAACATCAAAGCGCTGGTCCACGGCGGCACGAGCGCATCGGTGCAGACGATTCAGCCGACCGTTTCGCCGCTGCTCTGGACGACGGCCGCGACCGGTGTCGCTCCCGATCGTCACGGCGTGATTGATTTCATCGACCGCGCCCGCAACTCGCCGGTCGACGCCTTCTCACGCCGTACGCCGGCGATCTGGGACATCGCGGAAGCGTTCAATCGCAACGCGGAAGTCGTCAACTGGTGGACTTCATGGCCGCCGACGACGAGTGAGAGCGTCGTCTTCGATACGCCCGGCGATCTCCTCGCGAACGCCATCGCGCCGGCGAAGTATTCGGCGCGCGCGTCGCAGGTCACGGTGCCGGTCGGCACGATCGGTTTCGATCAGGCGCGCCGCTTCATGAACATCACCCAGAACGAATTCGATCGCGCCGTGCAGAGCGGCGACGCCGCCGATCCGATCAACGTCATGCGCACGGTCCTCGCAAAAACGTGGACCGATCATCGCGTCGCCATCGATCTCTACAAACAGGCACAACCGACGCTGATGATGATGGAGTACGACGGCACCGACGCCGTCAATCACCTCTTCTCGCCGTTCCATCCGCCGTATCGGGAAGGGATCAGCGAAGAGGGCTATCGCAAGTACTGGCCGTCGGTCTCGAACTACTACTCGGAGATCGATCGGCTCATCGGCGAATGGATGTCGGTGCTGCCTCCGGACACGACCGTGATGCTCGTTTCGGCGCACGGTTTTCGCTGGGGAAAGAATCGTCCGCGCTCGCTGCCCGCCGGCGGCGCGACACTTTCCGATCATCGCAATCCCGGCATCTTCGTCGCGTACGGCGCGCATGTCGCTCCGTCGCGCGCCGCGCATGCGATGTCGGTCTACGATCTGACGCCGACGCTGCTCACGCTGCTCGGCTTGCCGAAGTCGCCGGAGATGCCGGGCAACACGATCACGTGGGCGTTCAAAGACGTCTCGCCGATCGAGTCGGTGCGCGTCGTCAGCTACGGCGAGTTCATCAACTCGCGGCCGGGGAACGGTCACGTTCGCATCGATCCGAAGCAGTATCAGCTCACGCAACAGAGCATCGGACATCTCAATGATCCCGCGCGCGTGCTGACGCCGGTGCTCGAAGATGACGAGCCGCAGCGCGCCGCGAAGCCGCTGCCGCCGGAGCAGTGGGGTGCGTACGCGTACTACAACAACCTCGGCGTCGAGCTGCGCGGAAAAGCGAAGCTGAAGGAAGCGGCGGAGGCGTTTCAGCAGGCGACGGAACTGAATCCCGATCGCCCGACGGCGTATCTCAATCTCGCCATGACGTTGTTCGATCGGCAGCAATACACGGCCGCCGACGAGACGTTCATGGCGGCGGTGCAAAAGGGATTGCCGAACGCGGAGCGATACTTCGTCGACTTCGCGGCGCTCTATCGATCGCGCGACATGCTCTCGCGCGCGATCGCGCTGCTGTACAAAGGAAAGGCGACCTTCCCGCAATCATGGCAGATTGCCGCGAACCTCGGCTCCGCGCTCGCGGAAGCGAACCGGTTCACGGAAGGCGTCCCAGAGCTCGAGCGCGCGCTCGGCATTCAGCCGTCGTCGACTCTCGTGCTCAATGATCTGGGGATCTTCTACGCGAAGAAGAATGATTACGCGCGAGCGCTCGATTACTGGAACCGATCGCTGTCGATCGATCAACGCCAGCCGCCGATTCGGGCAGCGGTGAGCGCCGCGCGGACGCGGCTGTAGCGCGGGAACGCGCCCCTCACCCGGCCTTCGGCCACCCTCTCCCGGAGGGAGAGGGATTGATCCCGCGCGCCAACTCCCTCTCCCTCCGGGAGAGGGCCGGGGTGAGGGGCCTGGCACATCCTTCAGCCCTTGACATCCCCGCCCTTCGTTCCCTAAACTGACTCCAGCAATTGAGACTCAGTCGCAACTCATGCCCGTCCTCGAACGTGAAATCGGCCGCTTCCAAACCTTCCTCCAGGGACAGGGACTGAAGCTCACCAGCGAACGTGCCTCGCTCGTGCGCGAGATCTTCGCGACGCACTATCACTTCGAAGCCGACGAGCTGCTCTTCAAGATGAAAGAGAAGAGCGTGAAGATCTCGCGCGCCACGATCTATCGCACGCTCGAGCTGCTCGTAAAGTCAGGCATGGTTCGCCGCGTTCATCTCGGCGAAGACCACTACCACTACGAGCACGTCTCCGGAAATTCGCACCACGATCACCTCATCTGCACGACGTGCGGCGCGGTGATCGAGTTTCACGACTCCACGCTCGAAGCGCGCCAGCGCGAGATCTGCGAGCGCAAGCGTTTCACTCCGACGTTTCACAACCTGCAGATCCTCGGGATCTGCGAATCCTGCTCGAAAAAAGGGGAGCTTCCCGATGCGCCCGACCGCGTGAAGATGATTCAGCTCGGCGCGTTGCAGCTCCGGAAATAGGGACCCGAATGTTTACACCTCTCATGATTCTGTTTCGCGAAGGATTCGAATCGTTCCTCACCGTCGCGATCATCCTCACGTACCTGCGCAAGACCGGCCGCGACTCGCTGCGCCCCGCCGTTTACTGGGCGGTGGCGTGCTCGATCGCGGCCAGCGTCGGCCTCGGATTGCTGCTCGCCAGCGTCAACAAGCCGCTGTGGGAAGGCGTCCTCGGACTGGTCGCAGCGGTGCTCGTAGCGAGCTTCGTCGTGCAGGTCTGGCGCACCGCGCCGACGCTCAAGCGCGACATGGAAGTGCGCCTCAACTCCTACTCATCGAATACGTCTCGCTTCCTCGCCGTCGCCGGAACATTTCTCTTCACGCTCTTCATGGTCACGCGCGAAGGAATGGAAGCGGCGCTCATGCTCATCCAGGTTCGCAACAACGCGCGCTTCATGCTCGGCTCCGCGATCGGCCTCGGCGCCGCCGCGCTGATGTCCTGGGCGTGGGCGCATTTCGGCCATCGCATCAACGTCAAACGCTTCTTCCAGGTAACCGGCTTCTTCCTGCTGCTCTTCACGGTGCAGATCGCGTTCTACGCGGTGCACGAGCTCTCCGAAGGCGGCGTGCTCGGACCGATGAGCGAAGCGATTCACAACGCGACCGAACCGTATGGACCGGAAGGGCTGTACGGGAAATGGTTCTCGCTGCTGATGGTCGGCGTTTGCGCTGTGTGGCTGCTCGCCGCGTCGATGAAAGACAAATTCGGTCGCGAACGTCTCGCGACCGTCAGCGCGCGATAGCGTCGAGCGAATCGATCAGTCGCTGCAGACGTCGCAGCGACTTTTCTTTTCCGAGCACGACCGCGACGTCGAAAATTGGCGGTGACGATCCGCGGCCGGTGAGCGCAAGGCGCAGCGGATGGATCAGCTTTCCGGCGCCGACTCCGTGTGATTCCGCAAGTTGTCGCAGCGCTTCTTCGGTCGTGTTCACATCGAACGGCTCGGCTGCGGCGAGCGCCGCGTGCAGCTCTCGCATCCGCTCGGCGAGATCGTCGCCTTTCAGATGTTTCTTCGACGCCTCGGCGTCGTACTCGAGCTCTTCATCAGCGATCGTGTAGCTCTGCAACAAGTCGGCGATGTCGCGCAGCGTGCGACCGCGTGACTTGTTCAACTCGATCGCACCGCGCAGTTCATCAAGTGACGGCGGAGCATCACCGAGGAATGGGACGAGATGCGGGTAGATCTCGTCGGCCGGCATGCGCATCAGGTACTGGCCGTTCATCCAGAGCAGCTTCTCCGGATCGAAGACCGCCGGCGCTTTGTTGACATCCGAGAGATCGAACATCTCCGACGCTTCGTCGGCCGTGAAGAGCTCGCGATCGCCGCCTGGCGACCAGCCGAGGAGCGTCAGAAAATTGACGAGCGCCTCGGGGACGATGCCGAGGTCGCGATACTCCTCGACGGACGTGGCGCCGGTACGCTTGCTGAGACGCTTCTTGTCGCTGCCGAGAATGAGCGGAAGGTGCGCGAACGTCGGAACGTCGGCGCCGAATGCGCGGAACAGCAGGATGTGCTTTGGCGTGTTCGACAGGTGATCGTCGCCGCGTGCGACGTGCGTCACTTCCATGTCGATGTCGTCGACGACGACGGAGAGGTGATAGGTCGGATTGTCGTCGGAGCGCAGCAACACGAAATCGTCGAGCAGCTCGCCTTCGAAGTGGACGTCGCCGCGAATCAGATCGCGAAAGTGAATCGGTCCCGGCGTGACTTTGAAGCGGATGACGTGCGGACCTTCACGCTCGTCGCCGATCTCCGCCGCGATGCGGCAGCGACCGGAGTAATGCCATTGCTTGCCCGCTTTTTCAGCGGCGGCGCGATCGGCTTCGAGCTCTTCGATCGTGCAGTAACAGCGATACGCCTTGTCCTGCGCGACGAGCTCCGCGGCGCGCTCGCGATAACGCTCGAGGCGATCGCTTTGATAGATCGGACCTTCATCCCATTCGACGCCGAGCCACGTCAGCGAGCTGACGATCTGCTCGGCGTGATGCTGGCGCGAGCGTTCGACGTCGGTGTCTTCAATGCGCAGCAGATACGTGCCGCCGTAACGGCGCGCGTGCAGCAGATTGAAGATTGCGGTGCGAGCGCCGCCAACGTGCAGGAATCCGGTCGGCGACGGAGCGAAGCGGAGCTTCATGCGGCGGTGGAGTCTACGCGAGCAGCGTGGCGAGTACAATCGGCCAATATGCGCGCCCAGCGCGGCTTTTCCCTGGTCGAGGTTCTCGCCGCCCTCTTCGTCCTCACCATCGTTGTGACCACAACGCTCGGCATGTTCGTCGAACGCCGCAAACACATGAAGAACGCGAACGAGACGATCCTCGCGTACCAGGGTCTGGCGAACGAAGTGGAAGTCTGGCGCCACTTCAGTTTCGGCGAGCTGGAAAAGAGGGCGACGGATGCCGACGGCTTCTACGCCGACATGTCGATTCTGCAGCCGCTGAAGCCGTTCAAGACGACGGTCGAGCTGAAGAAGACAAACGCGAACACGACGAACATTCACCTGATGATCGCGTGGGGCGATGCGAAAGCGTCACGCACCGCGGCGATCGACGTCGTGCGCACCAACACCGGCGGGAGCAATCTGTGGTGAGGCGCGGCGCGCAGCGCGGCTACACGATGATGGAAGTGGTAGTGACGCTGGCCGTCTTCGGTGTCTTTCTTTTCATCATCGTGATCCTGACGGCGGAGATGAAGAGCCAGGAGAAACGGTTCCCGGTGAACTTCCTTTCGCATCCCGATACGAGCGCGGTGATCGCGCGGCTGCGGCGCGATGTGTATGACGCGAAGTACGTCGCTCGCGCCTATCAAAAGTACGAGCGCTCTTCGAAGGTCGTGATCCTTTACTGCGTACGGGAAGGAACAGGCGAGACGGTCGTCCATGACTTCAGCAC
>JAOBAU010000352.1 GCA_025463165.1 Acidobacteriota bacterium
CCTGCCGCTTCAGGATCGCGTCCATCTCGTCCATCACGCGGTTCATCCGCTTGATGGTCAGCTCGAGCGGCTGCGACGTCGTCATGTCGACGCCTGCATCCTTGAGCAGAGCGATCGGATACTTCGAGCCGCCGGCGGAAAGGAACTTGAGGTAACGCTTCGTCGCTTCTTTGTCGCCGCTCAGCACTTTCTCCGACAGCGCGGCCGACGCCGTGTACGACGTCGCGTACTGGAAGACGTAGTAGTTGCGATAGAAGTGCGGAACGTTCGCCCATTCGTGCGCGACGAAATCATCGACCACCATCACACCCTTGTCGTGGCCGTAGTACTTCTTCGTGATGTCGGAGTAGAGCTTGTCGAGCGCTTCGCCGGTGAGCGGCTTCCCCTTCTCCGCCATCTCGTGGGCGCGCAACTCGAACTCCGCGAACTGCGTCTGACGGAACACCGTTCCCTTGATGCTTTCGAGATAATTGCCGAGCAGGGACAAACGCGCGCGATCGTCTTTGATGTTGTGCAGCATGTAGTCGATCAGGAGCGCTTCATTGAACGTCGACGCGACCTCGGCCACGAACGTCGGATAGCTCGCCGTCGCGTACGGCTGCGTCTTGTTCGAGAAGTAGCTCTGCATCGTGTGGCCGAGCTCGTGCGCGAGCGTCGACATGTCGTCGTACCTGCCGTTGTAGTTGATGAGCATGTACGGATGAACGTCGTATGCCGCGCCCAGCGAGTACGCGCCGGAGCGCTTGCCGTCGTTCGGATAGAGATCGATCCAGCGCTCGTTCATGGCGCGCTGAATGACGGATGTGTAATCGCTGCCGAGCGGCGCCAGCGCGGCGAGGATGTTCTTCTGCGCCTCGTCAATCGGATATTCGAGCTTCACGTTCTCGACGAGCGGCGCGTAGAGATCGTAGTAGTGCAGTTCGTCGAGGCCGAGGATGCGCTTGCGGAGCTTGAGGTAGCGGTGAAACGTGTCGAGGTTCGCGTTCACGCCGTCGACGAGACTCGTGTAGACGGAGACCGGAAGATTCGGTGAATCGAGCGCCGCTTCGACCGTCGAGTTGTAGTGGCGCGCGCGCATGGTGAAGAGATCGCTCTGCACCTTCCCGTTGAAGGTCGCGCCGAACGTGGCGCGGTAGCGGCCGAGCTCATTGAAGAACGCGGCCATGACTTTCTTGCGATCTTCGCGATTCGAGCCGGCGCGATATTCGTTGAACGCCGCTTTGTCGAGCTTCACCGTCTTGCCGTCGCTCAGCGTCACGGTCGGATACGGGAAATCAGCGTCGGCGAAGATGTTGAAGACGTCGGACGCGGTGCCGGTCATCAGTCCGGCGTCGGCGATCAGCTTCTCTTCCGATTCGCTGCCGGTGTGCGGCTGACGTCGCACGATGTCGTTGAGGTAAACTTCATAAATGCGCAGCTTCGGCTCGGCCTGCATGAACGCATCGATCTTCGCGCGATCGATCTTCAGGATCTCAGGCTCCGCCCACGCCGTCTCGCTGTCGATGGTCGTGCCGAGCTGGCGCATCTCGTTCTTCATCGCCTGATACGTGGAGACGCGCGTGTCCTGATCGGACTTGAGGAACGCATACGCGAAGAGCCGCGACGACTCTTTGTTGATGCGCATCACGGCGTCGAGCGCCGTCAGCATCGCCTGGGGCGATGACGCAAGCGTTCCTTTGTACTGCCGCAGCGACGGCACCTCGGCCGCGAGCTTCTCCTTCGCCGCGCGCCACGCTTCATCGCTCGCGAAGATCTGTGTGAGATCCCACTTGTACGTGTCGGCGACCTTCTCGCGGTCACGCGCCTGTGCGAGCGCGGCGCCGGCGATGGAAAGGGAGAGCAGAGCGATGGCGAAGTTCTTCATGTCGCGACCGTATACGGATCGGCTCGACGAAAGTTGAAACGTTTCTGTATCCAAATCCGTCGAAGAGGAGGAGAGAATGGAGATGGTGAAACGGGTCCCGCTGTTTGCCGCGCTCCTCCTCTGCGTCGCCGCGGCCGCGTTCGCGGAGGAAGCCACGCCGGCGCCCGACTACTCGCGTGAAGCGCTGCTGCTGATCACGCGCGACATGCCGGAGCCTCCGGTGCGGCCGGTGTCCTTCGCGGAGCTCGGCATCATCTCGATCCGGACGCCGTTCGCGCGCGCGCACGTTTCGTATCTTCCGCTGCCGCCGCTGCAGGGAAGCCTTCCGCGCACGACGCTGGAGTGGCCGAACCCGTTCGCGCTGACGAACAGCGAGATCGCGATGACGCCGGAAACGTTCGCGCGTCACTAGACTGCCTGGACAATCACCGAGGCGTGCGCGTATCACGCGCATGCTTCGACGAATCGTCGTTTCAATCGCGATCGCGATTTCTACGCTCGCTGCATCAGCGGCGAATTTCACCAGCAAGCCGGGTGGCGTCACGAACAATGACGACTCGTGCGACGTCGCCGTCACTCCGGCGGCAACGCTGCTGCTCCCTTACTTCGAAGCGGACATCGTCTCGCCGGCCGACAAAGCGCAGACGACGCTCTTCACCGTAATGAACACCTCGCGCCTGGCGCAGCTGGCCCGCGTCACGCTCTGGACCGACTGGGCCTTTCCCGCGTATTCGTTCGACATTTTTCTCACCGGTTACGGAGTGGTATCGATCAACGTGCGCGACCTTTTCGTAAGCGGCCATCTGCCGGCGACACCGACGAACGTCATTCCCGGTCCGCGCTCCGATTCGAACTTCACGAATCCGAATCACCTGCCTGAGATGATCGGCGAGTGCGCGCTGCGGCCCGATGCGATTCCGCCGGGAAGCCTCACCGATCTGCGCTCGCTCTTCACGATCGGAAAACCTGTCGGCGTCACCAACGGCTGCAACTCGTCGACGAAGGTCGGCGGCTCGCACACGAACGCGATCGGCTACGCGACCATCGACGTCGTCGCCACCTGTTCGACGCTGACACCGAATGATCCGGCGTACTACGCGACGGAGCTGCTGTTCGACAACGTGTTGACCGGCGACTATGAGCACGTTTCGCCAGATTCGAATTACGGCAACTACGCGAGCGGCAATCCCCTCGTGCACATCCGCGCGATTCCGGAAGGCGGACCGGCCGGAAGCGTCGTCGAAACGAATCTGCCCTACACGTTCTACGATCGCTTCACGACGATCGGTCCGGCGTTTCCGCGGACGAGGGATCGTCGCCAGCCGCTGC
>JAOBAU010000375.1 GCA_025463165.1 Acidobacteriota bacterium
AAAGAGTTGTTGCGCGCGTTCGGCATCGAGATCCGCTCAGGTGTCGTGTCGGTCGGCGATGCCGGCAATCCCGAATACGCCCCGACCTGGGATGAACTCGCGGCCGTCGACGAGGAGTCGCCGCTGCGCGCCATCAATCGCGATGACGAAGCCGCCATGATCGCCGCCGTCGATCGCGCCCGCGAAGCCGGCGAAACACTCGGCGGCACGATCGTCGTCGCCGCTCGCGGCGTCCCGATCGGCCTCGGTTCCTACGTGCAGTGGACCGAGAAACTCGACGGCCGCATCGCGCAGGCAATCATGTCGATCCACGCCGTGAAAGGCGTCGCCATCGGAGAAGGAGTCGCCGCCGCGCGACGACTCGGCTCCGAAGTCCACGACCCGATCTACTTCGACGAGGAACGCCGTTACCACCGAACGACGAACCGCGCCGGCGGCCTTGAAGGCGGCGTGACGAACGGGCAGGACGTCGTCGTCCGCGCCTTCTTGAAGCCAATCTCGACGCTTCGCCGCGGATTGCCGTCCGTCGACACCGAGACACACGACGCGCATCGCTCGCAGTGGGAACGGAGCGACGTAACCGCGGTTCCGGCGTGCGGTGTCGTGTGCGAGGCGATGCTCGCGGTCGTGCTTGCGGACGCGATGCTCACCACGTTCGGAGGCGATAACCTCGCGGATATGCGGTCGTCATACGAGCAGTACTTGTCCCGACTTCGCCGCTTCTAGAAGTTTATCCTGAGCGGAGCGAAGGATCTCCGGTCCTACAGCGATGCAGTGTTTCTGGGTTTACCTGATCAGCAATCGCAGCCACACGTTGTACGTCGGCATGACGGGCGACCTCATTCGTCGCGTACGCCAACACAAAGAACGAATGTATCCGAACGGATTTACCGCGCGCTACGTTTTCGACCGTCTCGTGTATTTCGAGCCGCATCCGACGAAGAAGTCCGCGGCGGCCCGCGAACGAGAAATCAAGGGTTGGCTGCGAGCGAGAAAGATCGCGCTCGTTCAGGACCAGAATCCGAAGTGGCTCGATCTGACGCCGTCATACACGAAGGGGCTTCGTCCGGATTGAGCGGCTCAGCTGATGGGCCGGAGATCCTTCGCTTCACTCAGGATAAAGCTATGAGAGACCTCTTCGCCATAAGCGCCAACCTCATCTACTTCAACAACGCCGCGCTTGGTCCGCTCTCCAGGCGCGCCACCGACGCCATCGAGTCGCACGCCCGCGACCAGCGCGATTTCGGCGCGCTGCACTGGCGCCAGTGGTACGCGGAAGACGCCGCGCTGCGGCGTTCGGCGGCGACGCTCATCGGCGCGCAGCCGAGCGAGATCGCCATCCTCAAGAACACGTCGGAAGGGCTGTCGTTTGTCGCGGAAGGGTTCCGCTGGCGGGCAGGGGAGAACGTCATCACGACCGATCTCGAGTTCCCGTCAAACTACACACCGTGGAAACGGCTCGAGCGTCGCGGCGTCGAATGCCGCATCGTGAAGAGCGACAACGGAACGTATGCGGCGGAAGACATCGAGCGACTCATCGATGACCACACACGCATCGTCAGCGTCTCCTCGGTTGCGTTTCATCACGGGTTCGCCGCCGACCTCGTCGCGATCGGCGAAGTCTGCCGTCGGCGCAACGTCCTCTTTTGCGTCGACGCGATTCAATCGATCGGCGCGATTCCGATGGACGTCCGCCGCGCCAACATCGCGTTTCTTTCCGCCGACGGTCACAAATGGATGTGCGGACCGGAAGGCGCGTCCATTTTCTACGTCGCCGAAGAACATCGAGAACGACTCGAGGTGCTCGAAAGCGGCTGGACGAATTTCGATCGCAAAGGAAAGTTCCTCGGCTGCAGCACCGATCTGCTGCCCGACAGCCGCCGCTTCGAAGCCGGCTCGCTGAACACGAACGGCGTCTACGGATTGCGCGCCGCGATCGACCTGTTGCTCGAGATCGGCGTCGACGACATCCACGCCGAAGTCCTTCGACTGGCAACGAAACTCGCCGACGGCCTCGAGTCAATCGGCTACGAGATCGCGACCCCGCGTCCGATCGCCTCCGGCATCGTCGCCGCACGCCCGAAAAGCTCCGCCGACCTGTTGCGATTGCACCTCGCCCTCGAACAGGAAAAAATCATCTGCGCCCCGCGCGAAGGTTTGCTCCGCTTCTCCCCGCATGCTTACAACGACGACGCCGAAGTCGAGCGAGTCATCGAAGTACTCCACAATCTGTAGATCTCCAATCCCTCTCCCTCCGGGAGAGGGTGGCCGAAGGCCGGGTGAGGGGCCGGATCCCGCGTAAAATAAACTCCATGCTATTCACGGTGATCCTTTGCGTCGCCGCGCTCCTCCTCGGCGCGGCGGTTGGTTGGGCGGTGGCGAGCGCGAAGAGTGGTGCGCGGGCGCAGCGGGCGACGGTCGAGCGCGACCTCGCCATCGCGGAACGCGCGCGCAGCGAAGCAGCCGTCTCCGCCGCACGCGTGCGACTCGAACAAGCGCAGCAGGCGCGCGTCGCCGCCGAAACGCGCCTCGAAGAAGCGGAGCGTCTCGTCGCCGACAAGAAAACGATGGAAGACGCGTTCGACGCCATCGCGCAGCGCGCGCTGAAGAACGTCGGCGAAACGCTCGTGCAGATGAATCGCACGCAGGTCGACGGCTCGATGGACACGAAGAAAGTCGAGATCGAAGCGTTGCTCCGTCCCGTCCGCGACATGCTCGACAACTATCGCGGCGAGCTCACGAAAAGCGAGCACCAGCGCATCGAAGCGTACGGCGGCCTGCAGGAACAGATCCGCGCGCTGCTCACCGTGCAGGAGTCGGCGCAGCGCGAAGCGTCGCGCCTCGCCAACGCGCTGCAGTCGCCGACCGTCCGCGGTTCCTGGGGCGAGAGCACGCTCAAGCGCTGCATCGAGATGGCCGGTATGACCGAGTACTGCGACTTCGTCACGCAGGAAACGTTCTCGTCCGATGAAGGAAAGCGCCTCCGTCCCGACGTCATCATCAAACTTCCAAACAAGCGCGTCATCGCCATTGACGCGAAAGTGCCGCTCGCCGAATACGCGACCGCCGCGAACGAGACCGACGAGAACCGCAAGCGCGAGTTGCTCGCGCAGCACGCGAAGGGACTGAAGCGCCACATCGACGCGCTCAGCCGCCGCGACTATCAGTCGGCCATCGGCGACACGCTCGACTTCACCGTCATGTTCCTCCCCGGCGAGCATTTCCTTTCCGCGGCGCTCCTCAGCGATCCGCAACTCTTCGAGCACGCCGTCGAGCGAAAGATTTTTCTCGCATCGCCGACCGTCCTTCTTCCGCTGCTCCGCGCCGTCGAAGCAGGCTGGAAAGCGGAACGCACCGAAGAGAACGCGAAGCGGATGCACGACGCCGGCGTCGAACTGTTTAATCGCTTCGTCGTCGCGATGGAGAAGATCGCCGCCGTCGGCCGCGCCATCAAATCGGCCGTCGATCGCTACAACGAAGCGATCCGCTCGATCGACACGCGCCTCTGGCCGAAAGGGGAGGAGATGCAGCGGATGGCCGGCAGCGGCAAAGAGCTCGGCTCGCTCGAACAGCTCGAAGCGGTGCCGCTCGAATCGGCGAAGCTACGCCTCCACTCGCAGGGCGAAGAACCGGGCGACGTCGTCTCGTTCAACGAGCGATAGCGCGCGAATCTGCTATCCTGCGCCGGCCATGAACACCAACTCCCCCCTCCAGGAGAACGAGTCGCTGCGATCCGCCGACTCGTGTCTTTGGCTCGATCACTGTCGTTGATAACTACGACTCCTTCACATACAACCTGGTGCAACAGCTCGAACGCCTCGCCGGCCAAGAGCTGCGCGTCATTCGCAATGACGCGTTCGATCCCGCCGCGCTGATCGCCGCACGTCCGCGCGCGATCGTCATCTCGCCAGGCCCCGGCACTCCGTCGCGCGCCGGCCGCGTCATTGATCTCATTCGCGCGAACACCACCATCCCGTTGCTCGGTGTCTGCCTCGGGCATCAGGCGATCGCCGAAGCATTCGGCGCGCGTGTCATCCGCGGCGAGCTGCCGGTCCACGGCAAAGTCACCGGCGTGCGACACGAAGGGCGGAACCTTTTCGCCGGCTGTCCAACGCCGATGCAGACCGCGCGCTATCACTCGCTCGTCGTCGATCGCGCAACGTTGTCCGATGAATTCGAAGTCGACGCGGAAACGAGCGACGGCGTGGTCATGGCGATCTCGCATCGCACGCGGCCGATTTTCGGCATCCAGTTTCATCCCGAGTCGTACGGCACAACCGGCGGCGATCGACTCATCGCCAACTTTCTCGAGGTGGCGCGATGATCGCGGACGCCATCCGCCGCCTGCTCGATCGTCAACATCTTGACCGTGACGAGATGTACCGCGTCTTCGGTGATGTGATGGACGGCCGCACCACCGACGTGCAGAAGAGCGCGTTCCTCGTCGCGCTGCGGATGAAAGGGGAGACGCCGGACGAGATCGCCGGCGCCGCCAGTGCGATGCGCGAGCGGGTGACACCGCTCGACGTCGATCACACCACGCTCGTCGACACCTGCGGCACCGGCGGCGACAACCGCGGCACGTTCAACATCTCCACGCTCGCCGCGATCGTCGCCGCTGCCGCCGGCGCGACCGTCGCCAAGCACGGCAATCGCGCCGTCTCGTCCGCGTGCGGCAGCGCCGATCTCCTCGCCGCGCTTGGCGTGCACATCGACCTCGACGCGCCGCGCATGACCGAAGTGCTGCGCCGCACCGGCATCTCGTTTCTCTTCGCGCCGAAGCTGCATCCGGCCATGGGCGCCGTCGCCGCGGTCCGCCGCGAGCTTGGCGTCCGCACGATTTTCAACGTCCTCGGGCCACTGACCAACCCGGCCTTCGCGAAGCGCCAGGTCCTCGGCGTCTACTCCGATCACCTAGTCGAAGTGCTCGCGCGCGTGCTCGTCGCACTCGGCACCGAGCACGCGCTCGTCGTCCATAGTCGCGACGGACTCGATGAGATCTCCGTCTCCGCCGCCACGCACGTCGCGGAAGTACGCGATGGTGCGATCGTGCTCTATGACGTGACGCCGACCAGTCTCGGCCTGCCGACTCATTCGATTGAAGAACTGACCGGCGGAGACATTGCCGCGAACGCCGCTATCGCCCGCGCGATCCTTGCGGGCGAAGAAGGTGCGCGACGCGACGTCATCATGGCCAACGCCGGCGCCGCGCTGTATGTCGGCGGCCTCGCACCGACGATCCCCGACGGAATCACGCTCGCACGCCAGGCGCTCGCGAGCGGCGCCGCGCTGAAGAAACTACACCAGCTCATCGCGGTCACGAACGAGCTGGCGGAGCCGCGATGAACGACGTCCTCGCCCGCATCGTCGAGCGAACGCGCGCACGACTCGCTACCGAATCGATGGATGTCGAAGACGTCCGCCGCGCGGCTACAGAGATTGCCCGCACGCGCGAGCCATTCGCATTCTCAAAAGCACTTTCGCGAACCGGGATCAACGTGATCGCCGAGATCAAATCGGCATCACCATCCGCCGGCTCCATCGTCGAGAATCCCGACGTCGAAACGATCGCCGCCGACTACGCGCGAGGCGGCGCGGCCGCGGTCTCCGTCGTCACCGAGCCGGAGTTCTTTCGCGGCTCGCACGAATGGCTCGCACGCGCATCGCGCCCCGCCGGCCTGCCGGTCATCATGAAAGACTTCATCGTCGAGCCATCGCAACTGATGCGCGGCGTCGCCGCCGGCGCGAACGCGATCCTGCTCCTCGCGTCACTGCTCGACGCGCCGACGATCCGCCGCTTTGTCGAGCTGCTCGAACCCTTCGGCGTCGATGCGCTTGTCGAAGTACATGACGAAGAAGAGCTCGCGCGCGCCATCGAAGCCGGCGCTCGATTGATCGGTGTCAACAATCGCGATCTGCGCGACTTCAACGTCGACCTCGCTACGTCGGAACGTCTTTCGGCGCTCATGCCACGCGACGTCATCAGAGTTTCCGAGAGCGGCATCCGCACAAGACAAGATGTTGACCGTCTCGCCGCCGCGCGCTTCAACGCCTTTCTGGTCGGTGAATCGCTGTTGCGGCAGAATGACCGTGCCGGCGCCGTCCGCGCGCTGACGGGGGAAGCATGAAGATCAAGATCTGTGGCGTGACGCGCGCCGAGGATGCGAAAGCGGCCGCCGACCTCGGCGCTGATTTTCTCGGATTCATTTTCGTCCCGTCATCGCCCCGTTTCATCGAGCCCGAAGCGGCCGGCGCCATCGCAGCCGCGGTGCGCGACGGCCGCGAAAAACCGCCGAAGCTCGTCGGCGTCTTTCGCGACGCGTCGAACGATTACATCCGCGAGATCGTCTCGATTGGCGGTCTCGATCTCGTCCAGCTTCACGGCGCTGAGGGCGACGAAGACATTCGCGACCTCGGCATCCCGGCAATCAAGTCGCTGCGCGTCGGCGACACGCTTCCCGACACCAGCGCGACGCCGACCGCCGCCTGGCTGCTGTTCGATACCTACGACGAGCGCCGCGTCGGCGGCACCGGCCGGCGCTTCGACTGGTCGCTGCTGGCGCTCTACTCACGCAGCAAACCGTTTTTCCTCAGCGGCGGCATCACCGCCGAAAACGTCAGCGCCGCGATCAGCCTCGTTCGTCCCGATGCAATCGATATTTCCAGCGGTGTCGAATCGGAGCCGGGTGTGAAAGATCACGAGAAACTCGCACAACTCTTCGAGCGGGTGAGGCGAACATGACCACTCTTCCCAGTCGCGGCGGCTACTTCGGCGAATTCGGCGGCAAATACGTCCCCGAAACGCTGATGGCCGCGCTCGATGAATTCGAAGCCGCTTATCGCCGCCTGCGCCGCGACAAAGCATTTCGCGCCGAGCTCGATGACGTGCTCGCGAATTTCGTCGGACGTCCGACGCCGATTACGGAGGCGAAGCGCTTCGCGGAGCTCTGCGGCGGCTTTCGACTTTTCCTCAAGCGCGAAGATCTCAATCACACCGGCGCGCACAAGATCAATAACGCCATTGGACAGGCGATCATCGCCAAGCGGATGGGCAAGCAGCGAGTGATCGCTGAGACCGGCGCCGGACAACATGGCGTCGCAACCGCGACCGCCTGCGCACTGCTCGGACTCGACTGCGTCGTCTATATGGGCGAAGTCGATATGGCCCGTCAGGAGCTGAACGTCTTCCGCATGCGTCTCCTCGGCGCGGAGGTCGTTCCGGTTTCGAGTGGCAGCCGTACATTAAAAGACGCGATCAACGAAGCGATTCGCGACTGGGTCACGAACGTCCGAACGACGCATTACATCATCGGCTCCGTGCTCGGGCCGCATCCCTATCCGATGGTCGTTCGCGATTTTCAATCGATCATCGGCCGCGAAGCGCTCGGTCAGCTTCGCAAGAAAGTGAACCGACTGCCCGACGTCGCCATCGCCTGCGTCGGCGGCGGCTCCAATGCGATCGGGCTCTTCTACGAAATGCTGAAACACGAAACAATTCGCCTGATTGGCGTTGAAGCCGGCGGCCGCAGTGGTGAGCTCGGACATCACGCCGCAAGATTCTCCGGCGGCGCGGTCGGTGTGTTGCACGGAACGCGCTCAATGGTACTGCAGGACGCGTTCGGCCAGATCGCCGAAACACATTCGATTTCCGCCGGCCTGGATTACCCGTCAATCGGCCCGGAACACGCACACTTACAATCGACCGGCCGAGTCGAATATCACGATTGCAGCGACAATCTCGCGCTCGAAGCCTTCCACAAGCTCAGCGAGATGGAAGGAATCATTCCCGCTCTCGAATCCTCACACGCCCTCGGCTGGCTGCTGCGAAACGGAAAGTCAATCGCGAAAGACGCCGTCGTGATCGCGAACTTATCCGGCCGCGGCGACAAAGACGTCCCGCAAATCATGGCAATGGAGCAGCCCGCGCAATGAGGCGCGTCCAGTCGCTCTTCGCCAGAGCACATGCCGAAAAACGCTGTGCAGTGATCGCATACGTGACGTGCGGCGATCCCGATCGTGAAACAACGCCGCGTATTGTCGAAGCGCTCGAAGCCGCCGGCGCCGACGCGATCGAATTAGGCGTCCCGTTCTCCGACCCGATTGCCGACGGACCGGTCATTCAGGCCGCCGCCCACCGCGCGCTCGCAAAGGGCACCACGATCGAGGACGTTTTCACGATCGCCCGCAAAGTGCGCGAACGAAGCCAAATCCCGTTAATTGCCTTTTCGTATCTGAATCCCATCGTTCGCTACGGAATCGAACGCTTCGCAAAAGCAGCCAGCGAAGCGGGCATCGACAGCGTGCTTATCACCGACCTCCCGCCCGAAGCGGCCAAAGAAATCCGCACAACCTTCCGCGCCCATAACCTCAGCATGATCTTCCTGCTAGCTCCAACATCGACCGACGCAAGAATTGCCTCCATCGACCGCGCCAGTGACGGCTTCGTCTACTACGTCTCCACCACCGGCGTCACCGGCTCAAGAACCGATCTCGATCCATCGCTCCTGACGCGCCTCGACGAAATCCGCAACAAACTGCGAAAACCGATCGCCGTAGGCTTCGGCATTTCCCGTAAGGAACATTACGAATTGCTGCGCGATCACTGCGACGCAATCGTAGTCGGCAGCGCAATCGTGCGCGCAATAGCGGGCGGAGACGCGGCACGAGCACCGGAGCGAGCCGCGGCTATCGTGCTGGATATATTGCGCCAGTGACACGGCACCGATACTTCCCGTCTGCGTCGCCGTAGGATTTCCCTTGCATGCGGGAAGTTATTCAGTGTACTCTCCGCGCCGTCCAGTCCTGTCGGTAACAAATCAACAATCGAAACGCTTCATAGCGGCGACTCGTTCTGTCTCTCCGCCGGTTGCGTAGTCGAAACGCGAGGAGAATCATGAAACGTGTCGCAATGTGCGCCGCCGTGGCGTTGCTGTCGCTCCCTCTGTTTGCTCAGTTCACGACGACAACGGGAGATACGACCACGCAATACAAGGTTGGTATTGGCCTTGGCGCCCCCTCCGGTGTTCCCAACCCGCCGAACGCGAACCTCGATATCGGCGCCGGTGCTTCAACCACTCGCTTCCTTCTCAGTGGTGCTGAATATTTTTCGAGCGGCAGCTCCAATTCCGGCGGTCTGGCCTTCCTGCTCGGCGTAAACCGTACAGGCAATCGTCAGTTGTGGATCGCTGACTCCGAGCGCACGGCATCGAGTTCCTCCAACACTGTCCTGCGCCTCATGGTGTTTACTGACTCTGCTGCCATCGATGCGGTCAGTACAAATACCACCTCGAAAAAGCTGCTCGTTCTGGGCAACGCCGGCAACGTCGAGATCGCGAATTTCGGAAAAGTCGGAATCAACACGCAAGGCACCGCGCCATTGTCGCTGCTGCATATGAAAGGGGCGATCGCTGACCTTCGACTCGACGGCTCGACCTCAGCCGAGCTCATTCAGCCTAACGCCGCACCCATGTACTTCACGATCGCCGGTTCGTCTGGCGACATGATCTTCCGCGCAGGATCCTCGACTGAATACATGCGCGTTCGTTCGAACGGGAATGTGGGCATTGGCGCGAGCACTCCGGGCGCGCTCCTTCACCTTTCGGGAGTTTCCCGCGCTATCAGCCCGTATTTGCTGATTGAGCGCCCATCCACGTCGGCCGACGGCGGCCTGATCTTTCAGACCAACGGCGCAACGACATCGCAGTGGACCCTGGGAAAGTCCGGCAGCCTCGCGAATGAAGATCTCGCGATCGGTTACGGCGACTTCTCCGTATCGAATCAGCGGATGCTGTTCACCGCCGGCGGAAACGTCGGCATCGGCCGGGCAACACCGCTGGCAAGGCTCGATGTGAACGGTTCCATCAGAGGTAACTCACACCTCGGGTTTCTTCCGTGGACGGTTGTGGCGCCCTCCGGTAACACCTCAGGCTACGTGCGACTGCTAACCCCCATTGTCAGCACTGAAGTGAATTCGTTCACGCTTCACATCGTTGGTTACCGCTACGCCACACCGCAATCGATCGATATCCGTTGCTCGGGCAGCGCTTTGTTTACTGTGGGCCTGCAGGCGGCGGCCTGCAGTTCGATTGGTACGGATCTTCCGATTCAGCTGGCATCGGAAACAGTTGGTTCGACCAGTTATGTGGTTGTCAGAATCGGCACCCCGACTACCGCATGGTTCTACGATATGTTTTCAGTCGAATACGAAGGCGAAGTGCCGCACGACGCTTCCGGTTTCACCTGGTCGGTTGCATCGACGGCGCAGGTGACGAACATGAACAACGTCGCCATTCGCAACAGCGGCGGCGGATTCGTCGAAATTGGTCAGCCAACCGCTCCGCAATCTCCGGACTCGACGGAGCGACTCAAGGTTCATGGAAGTGTCGTGGTCGACGGCAACATCGGCGCGAAATATCAGGACGTCGCCGAATGGGTACCCGTGGCATCGAAGTTGTCGCCCGGTACTGTCGTCATCGTCAGTCCGGACAGGCGAAACGAAGTGATGGCCTCGACGCACGCATACGACACCGCAATCGCCGGCGTCGTCTCCGCGCAGCCGGGCCTCATCCTCGGCGAAGGAAGCGACACCAAAGCCAAGATTGCGACAACCGGTCGCGTAAAGGTGCATGTCGACGCGACGAAGCGCGCGATCAAAGCAGGCGATCTCCTCGTTACGGGGGACAAGCCCGGCACTGCGATGTTGTCGGAGCCGATCGATATCGCCGGAGTCAAGCTCCATCGCCCGGGAACACTCGTCGGCAAAGCACTCGAGCCCCTCGAAAGCGGCGAGGGTGACATTCTCGTGCTCCTTTCGCTGCAGTAGCCGGGAACGCTACAGGAGATCATCGTGAAGTATTCATGGATATTAACGCTTGCCGGAGCGGTGGCCGCGCTATTACTGCCCCTTCAGGTACAGGGCGCAGCTCCGCAGCCTCCTCCGACCTTGCCGCCTGTAACTCTCGAAATTAATGGGGATACGCTGCACGGCTCGCAGCTGACCGCCGGGAAAACCGTTTGGGTGCTCGGGCTGACACGGGACGTTGTCCAGTACCAGCCGCGCATGGGACATGTCGAAGTGACGCAACTCGTGGCTGCAGATGGCACTTTCAGCCTCAAAATGAAAGCTCCGGCGCCTGTCGTGTCGATGTGGCTGATGGTGGATATGGCGACCGGACGGTACACGATCGCATCGCCGACGGGATTCCTTCCGCGACATGTCGATTACCACGGCAATGCGCTGAAATCGAACGGCCTGGGCGAAATCAACCAGGTCGAGACATACCTGCCCGTCGCGGACATCGTGGTAATTCGTCCGGGAGAAGGCGTGTGGACAATGACGGCTGTCGATGGCGGGCCGGACGATGACGATCACAAGGCCGATAGTCGTACTCGGTTCGTCTCCGAGTCGATGAAGAGAGTTGGCGACAGTCCGGCGCCTCCGAAGAAGATCGCGAAAGGCGATGTGGTCTTCATCCTGGATCCTAGGGAGCTTACGCACTTCGAGATCGAGGTGGGCAGATGAGGCGCATCCTCCTTCTTATGACGTTCCTCGCCATCGCAGGCACAGCGGTTGCTGCCGAAGATCCGAACACGGAACGCGGCGTACAACCCGGTAAGGCCTACCACATCGGCGAAATAGATCAAATCAATGTCTTCAATGGGCACCTCAATGTGACCATTCCGGTTGGCCAGACGTATCACGTCAATGGAGGTCTGACATACGGGTTCACGCTTCATTTCAACAGCTCTGCGTGGGAAATCGGAACCGCTCTTTATGATTTCTACGATCACAGCGGCTATAACAGCGTTTTCCACAACTACGCTTACCCGTCGCTTCTTGCAAATGCCGGTTTCGGCTGGACGCTGTCCCTCGGTTCGCTCGATCTCGACCCGAGTGCTTGCTGCACCGGAGCGAAGGCCTATCGAGGTTCTGACGGTGCCCAGCACGACATGTATCCTCGTCTTCACTTCAACAATGATGTAAACGAAGCAAACTATGTCTCGCAGACCGAGCCAGGTGTGACGAATGTCGCATATACGAACGATGGGACATATTTGCGCGAGAAAACGCACCGCGAAATCGACGGTACGATCTGGTACGAGATCGATTTTCCGGACGGAACGGTTCATCAGTTCAATGCCGCCGGCAGGTTGACGCAAATGGCCGACCAGTTCGGCAATCGCGTCACGGTCGAATATCTACCCGCGGGCATCACGGGGTTGACGACCAAATGGCAATTCCGGGAGTATCCGGCCGGTGCCACGCAATATGCGCGCGAAAACTTCGTCTATTTTCGTTCTGCGCCGAATGTCGAAGACGTAGCCCGCGAGATTGTTGACCATTTTGACCTCGCCGCATTCAACGCCACGACGAATCCAAACATCGATGTCCGCGCGATCTACTCGCTGACCTATTCGCCGTCGACCAGTGTGATGTCTCGTCCGTGCACGCCCGCGGACCTCCCCTCCGGCGTAACCGCACGTGAAGGCAAGACCGTCAACATGCAAACGCTCCTCTCGGTCGCCTTACTCGATGCCAACGTATATTCGTCCGTCTATTCCATGGTCTATGACGTCGGGAATGGAACCGACTGCAGCGATAAGTTCGCAGGCAGCTACTCAGGAACGCTCCGTAGCATCAAAGTTCCTACAGGCGGCACGATCGCGTATGACTATCAGCTCTATCATTTTCCACAAGCGATCCAGCAACGCGGGCAGGGCTACAATTATGTGCCGGGAGTGAAGACGCGAACCGTTCTGGACTTCAATGGTACCAACCTCGGCGCTACTTCCTACTCCCCGGTGTTGCAGGCATCGTCACCTCCCGCGAGAGAGCTGGTGAACACGGTAACCGAGACGTCGGGTCAGCATGTGATCAGCAAGACTCGCAACTACTTTGGTGTATGCGCCGTCTACCAGGGCACGAATCCCGAGATCCCCGAGGTCCCGTTTCAGGCCTGCATCAACAGCGGAGAGTACGGTCTTCCCTTTACGCATGACGTCGCGGCGCATCCCGCGGTTGACGGGAGATTCCTGTCTACGGAGCTCTTCGAGCCGGCGGCAAACGGTGCCGACGTTCTGAAGCGTTCGACATATGTTCGCTACGAAGCGGACGGAACGATGTACCTCGAGAATACGACCAGCAATACCGCCGGGGTCAGTTTCGGAAACCTCGACGCCAATCGACGGCTCGCATCGTCCAGCACCGTTTTCGAGGATGGGAAAGCAGCCATTACGGATTTCTCAGAGTTTGACGGGCTGGGGCACTATAGAAAATCCGACGTCAGCAGTTCGTCCGGTTGGGGGGCGACCCACACGTCTTACACGCTCTTCAATCCTGCGTTTGGAGTGTACGGCCTCGACTCTGATTACGTGTTGCTGTCGGGTTTCATCAAGCCGGCGACGAACGCCAATTGGATACTGGACACGTATTCGACCCAATACGAGAAGGAAGGCAGTCATTCTGCCGCGACCTACTCGTGCTTCGACTCGCTGGGCTTTCTGACGCGCCGTCGTGAACTCGTTGCTGACAACCCTGGCAACCCGAAGGTCACCCCATTGTCGTCCAATGATCTCATCGCGGTATTTACGCCCGACGGTCTCGGTAACATGACGCAGGAAGAATACTTTGGCGGCGATGTCGCAAACAACGCTCCCACGTCTGGCTACACCTGCGGCTCAACACTCCCCGCAAACAGCTACGACATTCGGCATACCTACGAGAGCGGCACACGTAAGAGCTCCAGCTATTTCTACTCGAGCGGCAGTGCGCTGTCCTTTAAGACGCGCGATGTTGATATTGACAAGAATACCGGCTACGTCAGCATAGCGCGCGAGCGTGCCGACGCGTCGGGGACCGCATTGAGTACGGCATTCACGTATGACCTGCTGGGACGCCTCACGAATGCTACTCCTGACTCCGCGGTAACCCAGGGTGCCAGGGTATCCTACGCTTACACCGACGGCACGTCATCGACTCCGGCTACGGTGACTTCGACTACTTACTCGTCCAATGGATTGTCAACTCTCAAGACACAGACCATGACTTTCGACGGGCTCGGCCGCCTGACGAGCGAAACGTCCGAAACCTCGACTGGTGCGCCGGTCATGAGGCTGACGGAGTACAACCATCTTGGCTGGAAGCTTAGGGTTTCAGAGCTTGAGCCGTCGTCTCTGGCGCCTTCGGCACGTCACTTCACGACCTTTTCGTATGACTATGCCGGCCGGCCGGTGACAGTTCACTCGCCGGACGACAAGGAAGTAACCATGGCGTACACCGGTGCCTCCCGCACAGCACGCACCGTGAGACTCATTGCGGGAAACACCGCCGCCACCGCTGCCGAACAGGATGTCACGACGACCGAGAATTATGATCGTGACGGCCGGCTGATCTCGGTGACGGAGCCCTCCGGAACCATTACAAACTACTCTTATGACCTCGCCGGCCGGCTCAGCGATGTCTGTATGAACGCCGCCGGCGGCTCATGCGGCCAGGTTCGAACGTTTGTCTATGATAATCGCGGGTTTCTCCTGCGGGAGACTCACCCTGAGAAGGGCGCCAATGGCAACGGCACGTCGTACTACGGTAGCTACGACGCGAGGGGACACGTTGGAAATCGATATGACGCCGTTCAGCACAATTCGTCCGACGTATCTTTCATCTATGACCGGGCGGAGAGGCTGAAGCAGGTAAATAGAACAAGCGATGCGCTCCCGCTCAAGATTTTCACCTTTGGTGATTCCAATGAAGCGCCGGACTCGAGCGCGTTTCCGAATCTCCGCAACGGTCAGCTTCTGACCGCGACCCGCTTCAACTGGTTTGTCGATGCGAATGCTGATCCCAAACGTGATCTCAATTACAACCTGAACGTGGAGATCACGGAAACATATACCTATCGCGGGAAAGAGGGCCGGGTCTCGAAGCGTGTGACGGATGACTATGAGTGCACGCCGACCACGGATCCGGGGCACTGCCTGACTCCTGGCTCAGGCGTGCTCAAGCGAAGTTTCTCGCAGGTGTACGGCTACGACGATCTGGGTGCTCCGACGGCCATTGCCTATCCTGCCGTGACGTTTTCCGGCTGTGGTTCGGGATGTCCCACGGCGCCGTCTGCTCCAACGGTGACGAATTACTATTCGCGCGGCTTTCTCACGGGTGTTGAGTTCCCGTATGGTGGAAGCAGTCTTAGTAACACGATTACTTACCATCCGAGCGGCATGGTGGCCACGGTCACTCACTCAAACTCTGTCGTGGATACGATTGAAGCCGATTTGAGCGGCATGCCCCGGCCCCGGTCTATCTCGGCGACGGGAGGTGTGGATGCGACCACCTGCACGGCCCCTTCGATCTCTGCTCATCCGGCCTCCGCTTCGATCGCATCGGGAGCTTCGACCATACTGACGGTTACCGCGTCGGGCGATCAGGACCACACTCTCACGTACCAGTGGTATGAGCGCACTACCGGCGACACGACACAACCGATCTCGGGTGCGACGTCGCCGTCGAAGACTGCCAATCCGACCGTGACGACGTCGTACTGGGTCAGAGTGAGCAATGGCTGCGGCACTCCGGCCGACAGCGCCACG
The DNA here is from genome assembly GCA_025463165.1 of Acidobacteriota bacterium. Lineage (GTDB taxonomy): Bacteria > Acidobacteriota > Thermoanaerobaculia > Gp7-AA8 > Gp7-AA8 > JAOBAU01. The sequence goes on from JAOBAU010000375.1 coordinate 15,586, forward strand.
GCGGTGGTCACAGTTTGTAGCGCTCCCTTGATTTCCGCCCACCCGCAGGCCGCTGGCATTACAATTGGGCAGTCGGCGACGCTGAGCGTTGCAGCGTCGGGAAGCGGAAATTCGGTTCAGTGGTATCGCGGTCCAGCCTCGTCGGTTACCGGCCCGATCCTCGGCGCTACTGGTGCCAGCCTTACGGTGGCGCCTGTTGCAGATACTACCTATTGGGCACGAGTGACGAACTCTTGCGGTGCGGCTGATAGTTCCGGGGCTACTGTCTACGTGATGGCCGCACCAACTGCGCCGACATCCATTAATGCAGTTAGCGACGGCATTAATACCGACACTGTGACCTGGAGTGGTGCGACGGCCGCCGCAGGGTTCGCTCGTTATGACTTTGAGCGCGCTTCAGACGGCCAGCCGTACGCCTTTATAGGTTCTGCGCCGCCAGCCGCGACGAATTACCTCGATCAACCGGTCACTCCCGGGAAGGCATACGCTTATCGCATTTTCACCGTGGATGTTCACGGGGCGCGTTCGCCCGTCAGTCCTGCGGATGCGACGGTCGTAATGACGTTCACAGATGACCCTGTCGTCGCGGCCAGCGTCATCTCTCCCGGGGTGACGGCGCCGGGAACCGCAATCAAAGCCATTCATGTCACCGAGTTGCGTCGCGCAATTAATGCGATGCGGGTGGCCGCCGGCCTGCCGGTCGCATGGCAAACCGAAGCGGCAAGCGGGCACACCCTTCGTACCGACATTCTTGAGATGAGAACGTATCTCGACGAGGCGCGCGCCGTGCTTCTTCTGCCGCAGCTCATCTATACCTATCCGGCGCTTACCCGATATGTTTCACCGATCCGTGCGGCGGACGTTAATGATTTGCGGAGCGGTGTGAAATGAAGGTGTCTATGAAACGCACAATCCTCCCACTACTATCCGCGGCCGTTTTGCTTTCTTCGGTCGTTGCCTTTGGACAGACTCC
>JAOBAU010000396.1 GCA_025463165.1 Acidobacteriota bacterium
TTCGTGCTCGTACAACGTTTTGCCGCGATGATCGAAGACGCCGCGCACGATGTACGGCTCGACACGCTCGCCAAGATTCGGGAACGGCGTGTACGCCGCCGTCAACTCGCGCATCGTCACCTCGGTCACCCCCAGCGGGAGCGCCGGAATGCGCGCGAACTCTTCGGTGAATCCGAAATGTTCGGCGGTCGAGATGACGCGGCTAAGGCCGACCTGCTGCGTGAGACGGACGGTCGGGACGTTCAGTGATTTCTCGAACGCCTCACGCACGGTGACGCGTCCGCGATATTGCTGATCGTAGTTGTGCGGCTCCCACGTCTCTTTCTCGTTGACGTCGATCGAGACCGGCGCGTCGAGCAGCAGCGATGCGGGTGTGGCCTGCTTCGATTGAATCGCCGCGAGATATGCGAATGTCTTGAACGCGGAGCCTGGCTGGCGGCGCATGTTCGACGTGCGATCGAACGGCGAGAGATCGTAGTCGGAGCCGCCGACGAGCGCACGAATGCCGCCGCTGCGCGGATCGACGGAGAGGATCGCGACCTGCAGCGGTTCGTTGCGCGACTGCGCGCGGATCCACGCGTAGCGCGATTCGAGTTGCGCCGGCGCGTGGCTCGCGACGCGTTCCGCCGCGCGCTGCGCGACCGGATCGAGCTCGCAGACGATGCGCAATCCGCCTTCGATGATGGGAGTGACGCCGAGCTCTTTCACGACTTCGCTGCGCAGCGCGCGGAGGTAGAAAGGGTACGGCGCCTGCGGCATCGCGCCGCGCGCGAACTCGACGTCGCGCGTGAGCGCCGACTGGAACTGCGTCTCATCGATCCAGTTGCGATCGCGCATCACGCGAAGGATGGCGTCGCGTCGCACGCGCGCGACGTCGGCGTGTTTCTCCGGCGTGTCGCGATTCGGTGCGCGGATGATTCCGGCAAGGAGCGCGGCTTCATCGGCGCGCAATCGCGATGGTGGTTTGTTGAAGTAGATGCGCGACGCTTCGTCGATGCCGAGAATCGGACGACCTTCGCTGTGTCCGAGATAGACGTCGTTGAGATAGATCTCGAGGATCTCGTCTTTCGACATGCGCGCATCGAGCAGCAGCGCGAGCGCGATCTCGGTGAACTTGCGTCGCCACGTTCGCTCCTGCGAAAGGAAGCGTCCCTTCACGATTTGCTGATCGAGCGTCGAGCCGCCCTGCGCGATGCCGCCGGCGCGAACGTTGCGCATCAGCGCGCGCATCATGCCGATCGGATCGATGCCGGGATGATGTCGAAAGCGAACGTCTTCGGCGGCGAGAAATGCAGCGGGCACGTGCGGCGGCAGTGATTCGATCGAGACGAGCGGCGTGATGCGCCAGTCGACGCCGTAGAGTCGCGCCACTTCGATGCTGCCGCCATGCGCGACCGATTCGATGATCGTCGGCTCGCGCCATGTGTGTCGCACGAGCTCGCGCGTGAGACGTCGATTGAGAATGAAAAGGTAGAAGCAGCATGAGTAGAACGCGATGAAGATCGCGATCGCGATTGCGACACTCCATCGTGGAAGCCGGATCGAACGTGACAATCGTTGCATCTTCGTCTACATTGAAATTCGTGCAACGCAGTTGCCACGCAGGCATGCGACTCTGCAATTCAAACAGTACGGCTCCCCACCTACATGTTTTGAAATAAGGAGAGAAAGCAATGGCTGCAAAGAAGGGTTCTGCGTCAAAGAAGTCGTCCGCGAAGAAGTCGGCTGGTAGCAAGTCGTCCGCAAAGAAGGCTTCATCGAGCAGCAAGAAAGCGTCGTCCGCGAAGAAGGGCGGCAGCAGCGCGAAGAAGGCCGGCGGAGCAAAGAAATCTTCCGCGAAGAAAGCTTCGTCCGCGAAGAAAGCCGGCGGCGCCAAAAAGGCGTCTTCAGCGAAGAAGGCCGGTGGCGCAAAGAAAGCCGGCGGCGGAAAGAAGAGCTCCTCCAAAAAGGGTGGCTCTCGGAGCTCTGGCTCTCGCGGCGGAGCTGGAGGACGCGGCGGAGGCGGTGGCGCTTCTGCGAAGAAAGCGTCTTCCTCTTCGAAGAAAGCTTCATCCGCGAAGAAGTCGTCGCCGGCCAAAAAGGCCGCTGCTGCGAAAGGCGGTCGCGCCGCGGCTGCATCTCGCAAGCGGAAAGCGACAGTCCGCAAAGTTGCAACGGCGGCCGTGGTGGCCGGTGGTGCAGCGGCGGCAACGGTTGCTGCACGTCGTGCAGGCGCCGGCGCGAAAGCGCGCAGCGTGATCAGCCGTGTCGTCGAGCAGGTGAAGGATTCATCGGTCGGCTCGCTCTTCGGCGGCGGCGATGAAGGCAAAGGTACGACCGGCGGCGGTGATGCCGGTGGCAACGGTTCGCTCTAATTTTCCAGCTTCGTCAACGAAAAAGGCTCCGGGTTCTCCGGAGTCTTTTTCGTTTTGAGCGGCTAGCCGGCGTTCTCGAATGCGCGACGAATGCGGCGCGAGAAGTACTTCTCCGGCAGCTCGCGGCGTCCGTACTGCTTCGCTTTCTTGAACGAATCGAATGCGCGGCGGCGGAAAGTCTCATCCGCTTCGAACGCGTACTGCGAATACTGCGACGCGCCGAGGAACGCCCAGATCCAGCCGTTCTTCGGAAGCTGCTGCGAGAGTGATTCGAAGTCGCGCGCGGCGAGCTCGAACTCACCGTTGAAGTAGTTGCGGAGCGCGCGGCGGAGCACCGGCTGATAGTCGGCGAGCACCGTCGTCGCGGCTGACGTCGCCCGCGGCGTCGGGATCGGAATCGGCATCGGCGCGGGCGGCGCGCCAGGCGCCGGCGCGGCATCGAACATCATCGAGGCGTTGTCGGCCGATGCGATCACGGCGTTGAGATCGTCGTTCGAGCGCGCGCTCGCATTGCGCGAATTCGCATCGGCGAGGTATTGCGTTCCCTGCGAGAACTGTGGCGCCGCGGTCGCTCTACGTCCCTGCGCGGCGCCCATGCGCGCGCGCGCCTGATTGATCGATTGCGCGGCGCGCTGGCGCAGCGCGGGATCGATGACCGGCGCTGTCGGTTGCGGTGCGGGAACCGGAGTCGGCGGCTGCGGAGTGGGACGTGGTTGCGGCGCGGGAGTGGGCGGCGGCTGCGGCTCGGGCGTCGACGACGCGGCGAGTTTCGTTTTCGCGCGCTGAATCAGCTCGCCGATCGAGCCGAGATTTTCTTCGCCCGGTCCGCTCGCTTTTTCAAAGTCGCTGATGGCGTCGTCGTAGCGGCCGAGGTTCAGGTTCGCGACGCCGCGGTAGTAGTACGGGTGATAGTTGATGAAGATCGCGCCGTAGGTTCGCGCTTTGTCGTTTTCCTTCGCGTTCCCTTTGATCGCGGACGACATCTTCTGGACGACGACCTGCCAGTTGCCCGACTTCGCGGCGTTCACGCCGGCGTCGTAATCGTCGTACCACGATGCCGCGGCGATCGACGCCGTCAGCAGCATCGCCACGACGGCGAACGAAGCTTTGCCCGCAGAGCTCATTGCTTGTTCATTTCCTTTTCGAGGTCGTCGTAATTCACGGTATCGAGCTCGAGGTTTTTCGCGGTCGGTTTGCCGGCGTCGATCTTCACGTCGACCGTCTGCGTTCCTTTTGGTCCGGTGACGGAGACGACGTACTGGCCGGGCGCGAGCTCGATGCGCGTCGGCGTGGATCGCTTCTCTTCGCTGAGGTCGACGTTCTTGTTGTCGTCTTTGCGAACGATCTTGTCGAGATCGCCCCACGGCGATGCGGAGAGCAGCAGCACTCCCTGATTCGCCGGGATGTTGCCGCCCTGCGATGTGGTCGCGGTCGATGTGATCTCGGTGCTCGCGGTCGGCTGCGGTCCGGGCACGACCTGCGGCGTCGTCTTGCGCGACATGAACCACGCGCCGACGGCGATCGCAATCACGATCACCGCGGCGATCGCCGCAATCATCGGCATTTTGCTTTTCGCCGGCGCGGCAGCCGCGCCGCCGTCGTACTTCCGTTCAACGACCGTTGCTTCGGCGGCCTGCTGCGAACTGCCGCTCCATTTTTGTTCGACCGCGGTTGGTGCCGCGCTCGGTCCGCCGAGTCGTTCGACGACGGTCGCGTCGTTGCTGCCCGACATCGTTTGCGGGCCGAGGTTGCGCTCCATCACCGTCGCTTCATCGCTGGCGGTACGCGTGCCGGTCGGCCCGGTTTTCGGCGCGACCGACGTTCCGCGCTGCGTGCCGCCCGCTCCGCCGGCGGTGAAGACGCCGGTCGGCATCTTCTGCAGATCGGCGAGCGTCGCGGCGCCGGAGAGCGTGATCATCCGTTCGCCGAGTCCGTATTTCTGATCGGGATGAATGGTGTTGCGCACCGCTTCGAGTGCGTGCTCGAACTCGCCCGCCGTTGCGTAACGCGCGTCGCGATTCTTTTCGAGCGACTTGAAGATGATCGATTCGAGTTGCGGCGGAACTTTCACCGCCGGATTCAGCTCCGAGATCGGCGCCGGTTTTTCGGTGACGTGTTTGAGGATGTAGCCGTGCGGGTTCGTCGCCTGGAACGGCGCGCGTCCGGCCAGCATCTCGTACATGACGATGCCGTACGAATAGAGATCGGAGCGCGGATCGAGGTGCTCGTTTTCTTTGAGGAAGCCGGCCTGTTCGGGCGACGCGTATTTCAGTTTGCCGAGGAACATGCCTGTCTGCGTGAGACCCTGGCCGCCTTCACCTTCGGCGAGCTGTTTGGCGATGCCGAAGTCGATGACCTTCACGAGCAGTTTTCCGTGATGGTCCTGCGACAGCATGATGTTCTCGGGCGAGATGTCGCGATGGATGAGTCCCATCGAGTGGAGATGCTCGAGACCGCTCATCGCCTGGACGGAAATCTCGACGGTGAGCCGCGCCGGTATCGGACCGTTTTGCGCGATCCACTTCTGAATGTTGGTGCCGTCGATGAACTCCCACACCATGTAATACGACCCGTCCTCGAGCGTCGAGAAGTCGTAGAGCATGGCGAGGTTCTTGTGCTTGATCATCGTCGAGGTGCGCGCTTCCTGGAGAAAGCGCTGCAGCCCCTGATCGTCGGCGGCGACATTCGGCCGCATGATCTTGATGACGCGCAACTCGTTGAGATGGATGTGGCGGACTTTGAAGATCTCGCCCATGCCGCCGATGCCGAGACGGTCGAGGATCTGATACTTCCCGTCGAGCAGTTTCGACGAGTACGTCCGCTGAAAGAGAGTGACCTTTTCGCCGCACGACGGGCATTGCTCGACGTTCGGGTCGATCGACTCTTTGCAGCGAAGGCAGGTGATCTGGCTCATGTCTCGTTGCTCCCGGTGGTGACACGCGAATGCATTAACGATCGCGCAGGACGTAACTGCACGCGGGGTCGGCGCCGAACCGCACGACGTCGCCCGGCTTGATCTTTGCGCGCTCGATGCGCGTGTTGTTGACGTAGGTTCCGTTGGCCGATTGCAGATCTTCGAGCAGGCACGATGCGCCGGTCAGCGTGATGCGCGCGTGTCTGCGTGAAACGGCCGGATGCGCGAGGACGATCGCGCAGGTACGGTCGCGGCCGACCATCACGCTCTCGCCCTGGATCGGATGCTTTTCGTTCGCGTCCGACTTGACGTTGACGAGCGTCCACTGCGGCGGCGGCGTCGACGGGTTCGCCGGCGGATCGGGAACGATCGCCGTCGCTTTCGCCGACGACCGCATCGGCCGCATGTTGTATTCCTCGAGCGCTTCGAAGAACGCGCGCGCGCTTTCGTAGCGCTCGTTCATGCGCGGATGCATCGCTTTCAACACGATCGCTTCGAGCTCTTTGTCGACTTCCGGACGCAGCGACGACGGCGCCGGTTTGTCGCCGCGATAGACGGCGTCGATCAGTTTCGGCAGCGAGCGGCTGTTGAACGGCAGCGTGCCGGTGAGCATCTCGTACAACACGACGCCAGCGGAGTAGACGTCGCTCTTCGCGCCGGCATCTTTCGGCTCGCGGATCTGCTCCGGCGACATGTAGTGCGGCGTTCCGAGGAGGAAGCCCGACTTCGTCAGGACGGTCGATCCCGGCACGGTGCTGCCGTCTTTGATCTTGCCGATGCCGAAGTCGGTGACCTTCACCGTTCCGTTTTTCTGGCGGATCAGATTGGCCGGCTTGATGTCGCGATGCACGATGCCTTTGCCGTGCGCGTAGACGAGCGCCTCGAGCATGCATTGCGCGACGCTGATCGCATCGGCGAACGGCAGCGCTCCTTTTTCGGAGAGCAGCACGTCGACCGGCGTTCCTTCGACCCACTCCATGATCAGCACGGCGTTGTCGTCGCGATTGATGAATTCGTAGAAGCTGGTGATGTAGCGATGGCGGAGCTTCGAAAGAATCTGCGCTTCTTTGACGAAGCGTTTGCGCGCGGTCACTTCGCCGGCGAGCTCCTCCGACATCACTTTGAGAACGACCGAGTAACCGGCGGGGAGGAAGTCGGTCGCGGCGATGGTCTGCCCGACATAGACGTGGCTCATCCCGCCTTCGCCGATCTCGCGCTCGATTCGGTAGTTCCCGATGACGGTGTCGATCATTTCAGCGCGCCCTCGTCATCCCAGTAGAAGCCGTCGCGGCAGAGAGGCATGAAGAGGAAGCGATGCGAGCCGATGCGGATGACGTCTTCGAGCGCGAGGTCGCGCCGCGGCTCGATCTCCGTTTCGTTGACGTACGTGCCGTTCGTCGAGTTGTGATCCATCAGGATGAAGCGCCGTTCTTCGGGACGGAAGACGAGATCGGCGTGATGCGATGACGCCTGATCGTCATTGACGACGATGTCGGAGCGCCGATCGCGGCCGAGGACGTTGCGTCCCATCCGAACCGGATACGACTCGCCGCGCACGGTGCCGTTCAAGCCGACCAGCCAGCCGACGACGTAGCGTTTCGGCTGCAGTCCCGGATCGACTTTCTGCACCGCCATCGTCCGTTCCATCGGCGGCGCCTGCACGGCTGCTTCGGCGCGTCGCACGCCGCTGGGCGGCGCCGCGGAAGAAACGGGCGCGGGCACTACGCGCGGCGCGGATTCGGGAGGCGGCGTCGGAGCGGGAACGGCTCGCGGTCCGGGACCGGGCGCCGTCGCCGGCGAGCCGAGGCCGATCTCGGAATTGAAACGGGTCGGACGCACGACCGGAATCTCAGCCTCCGCCTGTTCCGCCGGGCAGTAAGGACAGAGGTCCCACGACTCGTCGATGAAGTGCCCGTTCTCACACCGCTTGTCAGCCACGATTTCCCTCACGCATGAAATGCGACCGCCACCGCATTGCGGCCCCCGAAGTAGATGATGTCGCCGTCTTTGAGGAACCGTTTGTCGATCTTCTGGTCGTTGACGTACGTGCCGTTCGACGAATTGCGGTCGATGAGGAGCACTTTTCCATCGATCGAAACGACTTCCGCGTGAAGACGCGACACCTTCGGATTTTCCAATACGATCTCACAAATCATCGATTCGCGTCCGATCCGAATGCCGGAGCCGCCGAGGCCGAGGCGCTCGCCGGCGCGCGAGCCGTTGAGGATCGTGAACTTGCCGAGGATGCGCGGCGCGAGTCCGCCGAGTGGACGATCCTGCGCATCGCGGCCGCCCGGCGCGACGACGGTCTCGGTCGTGGCGTTGAGCAGTTCCTTCGGAAAGCGCGGCCTTCGCGACGTGAGGGCGAGCTTGAGACAGAAGAGCAGCGCGAGCGACAACACGACCGCCGCGAACGCGCTGGCCAGCGGATGCTGACGCCACATCGGCATCGTCCGAACGGCGCGATCGATGTCCGCGCCGAAGCGAATGAGATCGGGTGAATTCGGGAAGAGCTGGTTGGCGCTGGCGAGTTGCCGCCGCGCCAGACTCCAGTCGCCATCGACCGCCGCGTCGAGCGCGGAACGATAGTGACGATTGAATTCTCCATCGACGTTCGGCGTCACTCTCGTCGATGCCAGCAATCCTTTCGCGACGTTGATCGGCACGAGGAACTTGATCTGTTCGGCGTCGGTGTGTCCCCACGTCGAGATGCCTACGACCAGTCCGGCGCGATTGACGGTCGGTCCGCCGGAGTTGCCGCGATAGATGGCGACGTTGGATTGAAAGACCGGCACGTTGTCGCGATTGCGTTTGAGCGCGGTGATGATGCCGGGATTGAACGTCGCTTCGAGATCGCTGTCGCGCGAGAGCCAGCCGCCGATGACGTCGTCGGTGCTGCTGGCGACGGCCGGGTATCCAACGGACCAGATCGATTCGCCGACGCGCGATGCGTCGGAGTCGCCGAGTTGCAGCACCGGCAGATTGCGATGCTCGACTTTCAGCAGCGCGACGTCGGTGCCGTGCTGCGCGAGCGCCGGTGAATACCGTCGAACGACGAACGGCAGTTTCTCGCCATTCGACAGCTCGACTTCGTTGACGACTTCGATTTTCTCGAGCCGTCCGCGCGTGGACAGCGTCGAGATGTACGGCTCGAGTCCGTCTTCGCGATAGAGCCTGCGAAGATCGTCGAGCGGGAAGTGCTTCACGAGTGCGGAGATGGCGCCGTTGCGCAGCAGGTCGCGGCGCAGCAGCATTTCATCGCGCGTCGGCGCGACGACGTGACCGCTGGTCAGAATGAAGCCGTCGGGATGAACGACGAAGCCGCTGCCGGAACCGCCGGCGCCGGTCGTCACCGCGGTATCGCCGGCCGGCGGATTGCGCGCGACCAGATCGTCCTGCGACTTCTCGGTCAGCGCCGCGATCGCGGCGGGATCGTAATGAAACTCGGCGGTCGCGTACGCGCTGATGCGCACGACGGCCGGCTTGACGCTGTACGCCATCTTCTGCACGTCGTCGAGATGCGCGTCATCGCGATTGCATCCCGCAAGGACGACGGCGAAAAGCGCGACGGCAAGCGGGCGGGGGCGCGGGGGCATATGCGTTTAACGCTTGGTGGGAGCGGACGCGGGGCGCTGCGTGACCTGCTGGCTGTTCCAGAAAAACCAGGCGCCGGCCGCGCCGAGGGCGAGCACGACGAGGAGCATCCACTTGAGCATTCCGCCGCCGCGCGGCGCGGGCGCGACCGTCATCGTCTCCGGCTTTTTCGTTTCCACCGTGTCGTCACCGAGGATCTCGATCGCAGGCGGCTCCGGCGCGAGGATGTCGGAGGGAACGGCGGAGCTCTCTTCGACAGGAATGATCGGAATGCGATCGGTGTCGCGCTGCGTCTCGTCGAGCGCTGCGACGGCAGCCGCGCGCGGACGATCGATCACCGTGTCGTCACCGTCGATGGAGCGAACCACCCGCGCGACGATCACCGTGACGTTGTCCGGCGCGCCGCGTTCCATCGCCAGCTTCACGAATTCATCCGCGGCCCGGTCGATCGAAAGCTTCGCGACCTCTTTCAGCTCCGGTTCTTTCACGACGCCGTGCAAGCCGTCGCTGCAGAGAATGTAGGTGTCGCCTTCCTGCACGTCGAGCGGACCGCGCACGTCGATGTCGACCTCCTCGGCCACGCCCATCGACCGCTGCAATACGTTGCGGCGCGGATGCGTCTCCGCTTCCTTCGACGTCAGCAGTCCTTCGCGCACCATCGACGCGACGAGCGAATGATCGTCCGTCAGCTGGCGGATCTCGTCGCCGCGCACGAGATAGATGCGCGAGTCGCCGACGTGACCGAACCATCCCTGACCATCGCGAATGACGAGCGCGGAAGTCGTCGTGCCCATTCCGCGCAGATCGGGATTGGCCTGCGCCTCGGAGTAGATGCGTGCGTTCGCGCGCAGCAGCGCGTCGTGAATCGCGGCAGCGATGTCGGTCGTCTCGCTGCCGAGGTATTGCGCCTTGACGGTCTCGCCGGCGAGCTTCGATGCGGTCGCGCCGCCGCGATGTCCACCCATACCGTCGGCCACGACGAGGAGTCGTCCGCCGGGATGGCTGTCCCGTTCTTCTTCCGGTGTCGTGACAGTGCCGAAGTCCTGGTTCTCGGAACGAACCAGACCGACGTCGGTCCGAAGGGCGGCTTCGACCGCGAGGCGTCCTGTTGACACAGCAGTCGTTTCTGCCGGTTGTTCGCTCATGATGAATTGTTGGACGAACGCGGATTATAGCGGGAACCCGCCCTCATCTCTCATCACTCACCTCGTTCTATAATCTCGCGTTCAGTGGAAGAGCTCCAAATCCATTACGTCGACCTGGGCGTTCCGCGGATTGCCGATCTGCGCGGAGAGCTGTCCGTCGGGCGCACCGAGGGGAACGATCTCGTTCTCAATCACCCGTCGGTTTCTCGGAAACACGCGCGCTTCGAAGGCCGCAGCACCGGCTGGTGGATCATCGATCTGAAGTCGACCAACGGTGTGAAGGTCAACGGAAACCTCGTCACCGAAGCGCAGGTCGACGCCGGCGACAAGATTCTCGTCGGCTCCGTGCAACTCGAATTGAAGAAGCAGCCGTCGGTGAATTTCACCGGCGACTCGATGTTCGACAATCCGTCCGGCACCGTCATCCGCCGTATCTCCGATTTCAATTCCGAGTTCGGTCTCGATCTCGAACAGGCGGCAGCGGAGAGCGGGCCGCGCGCGCCATCCGATCCCGGTTTCAAGCCTGAGCCGGCCGTTACGCGCGAAAAAATCTTCCAGGTGCTCGTGCAGGTCGCGAAGGCGCTGCTGTCATCGGAAGAGCTCGGCGCGGTGCTCAACACCGTGATGGACATCATCTTCAGATATCTGCCGGTCGAGCGCGGGCTGATCATTCTTTTCGATGAGGACGGCAATCCGGTTCCGAAACTGACGAAGTTCATCGAAGGAGCGGACGCGGGCGACATCCCGATCTCGCGCACGATTCTGAAAATGGTGGCGGAGCAGCAGGTCTCGCTGATGACTTCGAACGCGCTCGAAGATGCGCGTTTGCTCGGCGGGAAATCGATTGCCATTCACGGCATTCGTTCGGCGATGTGCGTGCCGCTCTGGAATCGGCAGCGCGTCATCGGCGCGGTGCAGGTCGATTCGCCGATTCACATCGGACGTTTCGCCGAGGAAGATCTCGATCTGCTGACGGCGCTGGCGAACTTCGCCGCGGTGGCGATCGAGCGCGCGCAGATGGCGGAGAAGATCGAGCAGGAGCGGAAGATTCGCTCGAAGATGGAGCGCTATCACTCGCCGGCCGTCATCGACGAGATCGTCAAAGGCGTGATCTCGACGGACGAGACGGAGATTCGCGCCGCGGAAGTGTCGATCCTCTTCGCCGACATCAGCGGTTTCACGACCGTGTCGGAAACGAAGAAGCCGGAAGAGGTCGCCGAGTTCCTCTCGCACTTTTTCTCCTGCGCCGTGGAATCGATCTTCGCGTACGGCGGCACGCTCGATAAATTCATCGGCGATGCGGTGATGGCGTTCTTCGGCGCGCCGATTCCGCAGGACGATCACGCCGATCGCTCGGTGCTCGCAGGTTTGATGATGCAGCGCCTCGTCGGCGACTGGAACGCGGAGCGCGCGAAGACCGATCTGCCGCCGGTCTTCATTCGCATCGGAATCAACAGCGGGCCGGCCGTCGTCGGAAACGTCGGCACCGAGAAGCGCGTCGATTACACCGTCCTCGGCAGCGCCGTAAACATCGCGTCGCGGCTCGAGAGTGGCGTGGCGAAGCCCGGCCAGCTGGTGATCTCGAAGAACACGCTCGAAAGAATCATCGGCAGCTTCGAGATGGAGCCGCTCGGCGATTTCGCGCTGAAAGGTCTGCAGCAGAAGATGCCGGTGTACGCGGTGATCAGCTCCACCAGCGCGCCGGCGAATCTCTCCGCCGCGGATGCCGCACCGGCGACACGCACGGGAAGCGGGACGTACGCGGGATCGAATCCGATCTCGCGGTAGCTGGCGGAACAATCCGCGCATTCACCGCGTCTAACTCACCGGTATGCGACCGCAGCGCTCTCTTTCGCGCCTCATCGCCGAGCCGATCCTTCTCGCGATCGTGCTCGCGCTGATCGTCCGTACCGCCTTCTTCCGCATCTACGCGATTCCCTCACCATCGATGACGCCGACGCTCGAGGTCGGCGATCACATCGTCGTCACGCCATTCGGCGATGACGCACCGGCGCGCGGCGACGTCATCGTCTTTCGTTCTCCACTCGCCGACGACGAGCTGATGGTGAAGCGCGTCATCGCAACGGCCGGCGATCTCGTCGAGAGTCGCGGCGGACGAATTGCCGTCGGCGGGCGCACGCTGGCCGAGCCGTATCTGCGCGACACGACGGCGAGCGGCGCGGTCGCGCCGATGATCGTTCCCGCCGGTTGTTACTTCGTCATGGGCGACAACCGCGCGAATTCATACGACAGTCGCGGCTGGGGCGTGCTGCCTGCCGAGCGCGTGGTCGGCCGCGTCCGCCTCGTGCTCTGGTCGTCCGGCGACGGCAGCACTTTGCGCGGCGCAGCGGAGCCGGCCGCGCATGCCGCGACGCGCGTCGAGTCGCTCCTGCCGCCGCGCGTGCCGAGCGGTTTTCGTCGCCTCTTTCTTCCGGTGCGTTGACTCGCCATCCGCGTTTCCTTACGCTCATCGAGTAATGGGAGGGAACTATGCGTCGACGCAATCAGCGTGAAGCGGGTGAGGGTCAGGCGGGATGCCTGTTCGGTCTTGTCCTGCTCGCGCTCGCACTCTTCATCGCGTGGAAGATGATTCCGGTCAAGGTGCGCACCGCCGAGCTGCGCGGTACGGTCGTTGATGAAGCGAAGTCCGCCGGCACGCACGATGACAAGCGAATCACCGCGGCAATCCTCGCCAAGGCGCAGGAAGAGAACCTCCCGGTGCTCGAGGAAAACATCAAAATCGTGCGCGCGTCGAGCGAGATCACGGTGGACGTCGAGTACACGGTACCGATCGAGTTTCCCGGCAAGACCTTCAACTGGCACATCAAGCACCACACGCAGAATCCAATTTTCTAACGAAGGACAAAGGAACGAATGACAATCACGATCAAGCTCGCGGAAAACGGACCGCTCCTCGTCGACGGCGATTTCAGCATCACCGACGCGCAGGGCAATGAGATTCCGGTGAAGAAGAAGGCGCTCTGCCGCTGCGGCGGTTCGACCATGAAGCCGTTTTGCGACGGCACGCACTCGAAGATCGGCTTCCAGGGTGCAGCAGCCGCGGTCGCCGAAGCGGAAACAGAAAAGAAAGACTGACGATCAGCCGTCGTCTTCCTCTTCGTCCTCGAGGCGGAAGACGACGGTCTCCCATCCCGTATTCGCGTCGGTGCGCGGCAGTTCCCCGTCGACGTCATCCTGAATGAAATCAAGCTCCGGCAGTTTCATGCGGGAGCGCTGTTTCAAGGAAGAGTCCGGGATGACGTGCGCGTGGTTTCAGCGAGTTAGCGGTAGCGCGTAGTCAAGGTGCGGTGCGCGTGGCCCAATTTCTTGACACACCACGCCCCTCATCCGCCGCTACGCGGCACCTTCTCCCGGAGGGAGAAGGATTGATACGCGCTCTCATCCCTCTCCCTCCGGGAGAGGGTGGCCGAAGGCCGGGTGAGGGGCGCGTTCGAACGTCACTGCGTCCCGGTAGTTCCGCTCTCCGAAGCCGGCGGCGGTTCGGGCTCCGGCGTAGCTTCCGCCGGCGCCTCCGTCGTCGTCGCGGTCGGCGGCTCGGCCGGCGTCGCGGTGTCGTTCGGCGGCGTCTGCTCGAGCGCTGTATCGGTTTGCGGCTCCGGCGGCGCCTCCGGCTGCGGCGCAGGCTTCCGCTCCGTCAGCACTTCCTTCTCGAACAGATAACCCCAGCGCTTCATCCGGCGGAGGATCATCGCCTGCCGTCCGCGCAGCCGTTTGTTCGGCGCGCCTGGATTCATGATGCGCGGATTCGGCAGACAGCCGGCCAGCAGCGCCGCCTGCGACGGCGACAAGCCGGCCGCCGATGTCTGGAAATAGTGATGCGCCGCCGCTTCCGCTCCGTACGTCCGCTCGCCCATCTCGACGACGTTCAGGTAGAGCTCGAGAATCCGCTTCTTTGTCAGATGCGATTCGAGCGCGCAGGCGATGAAGTACTCGCGCAATTTGCGGATCGGATTGCGCGACGGCGAGAGATAGAGATTCTTCGCCAGCTGCTGCGTGATCGTCGAGCCGCCGTGCGTCAGCTTCTTTCGTTTCCAGTCTTTCTCCAGCGCCTCCTGCAATCCCTTCACGTCGACGCCTTTGTGCTCGTAAAACGAATCGTCTTCCGCGACCAGCGCAGCGCGCCGCAGATACGGCGAGATGCGCGCGTACGGAACGAAGCGATAGTCGAGCACGTCGCTCTGGCCGGCGGCGCGCAGCTCTTCTTTGCGCCGCTCCATGAACGCGGTCGTCTTCGGCGCTTCCTTCGCGAGCCTCGCGACGTCCGGAAAGGTGATCCACTCCCACGCCGCGAAGAGCACGACGGCAGCGAGCAGGATCAGGAATGCGCGTTTGAACACGAACGCCGATTGTACCTACACTGATCGAATGGTCATCGTGCTGACGACGGTCGGCGCATCATTCGACGTGAAGCCGTTCGCGCGCGAGCTGGTCGAACGCCGTCTCTGCGCCTGCGTCAACATTCTTCCGCGCGTGGAATCGATCTACACGTGGGAGGGAACATTGACAGAGGACGCCGAACAGCTCCTCATCATCAAGACGGTCGCCGAGCGCGTCGACGAGCTGCGCGACCGCCTCCTCGCAATCCATCCGTACGACGTGCCGGAGTTCCTCGTGCTCGACGTCGCCGGCATCAGCGCTCCGTACCGCGACTGGCTTCTCGGCGCCGTCTCCCCCGTCATTCGATAAGCCGGATCACCGCTTCGCGCTGAAACGTTTCCTTCGAGATTTCGTCGCGCACGGTCAGCTTCACTTTGTACTCGCCGCGCGGCAAACGCGAGAGATCGACGGTGGTGCCGAGGCCGAAATGATTCTCGACGCCTTTCAGTGGAGAGGCGTCGATCGGCATCGATGCGCCGTTCACCTTCTTCCCGGTTCCTTCGACGTCGATCTTCGCCGTCAGCTTCGGCAGCTTGTCGTTTCCGAGCGCCGGATTGCGCAGCTCGGTGAAGAGCCAGATCTCATCGTCGGCGCGGAATGCGCGGTCCGGTTTCGGGACGACTTTCGTGCCGCCGAAGGCGAAGGGATCGAGCGGCTTCTGCATCTGCGGCAGGTTGTAGATGTTGTTCGATACGAGCAGCGGTGAGAGACCGGGCGACGATTTGTCGGGCGCTTCATAGGTAAAGGTCGTCCGCGTCAGCGCGAGGATCGTCCGTCCGCGCGCAATGCCGAACGTGCCGGTCGCACCGCGCACGTTGTCGAGCAGCGAGCGCTCGATGAAGACGTCGCGCTTCGACGTCGCCACTTTCGCAGGCTCTTCGAAGTCGTAGATCGTCTTTCCCGATTCGTTAACGATCTCGCCGAAGGTCACGATCTTCGAATCCGCCTGCAGCGCAACGTCCGGCGGCGGCGCGAGCTGCAGCGCGACGAACACGCGTCCGGTGGCGGTGATGAACTCCGCCCAGTTCACGCGCAGCTCCGGCGTCCTGCCCGGCGCGTATTCGCGCAGCGCTTTGCGGAAGGCCGCGGTGCGCAGCTCGACGTGCACCCGGTCCAGCTCCTTCTTGTGATTGACCTCGTCCTGGTACGCGTTGATGTACGCGCCGGTTTTCGCCCTGTCCATCGGATCGCTGGTTCCGCCGCTCGGCCGCGACGGCGTTTGCGCATTGACGACCGCCGCGACAAGGAAGAGGGAGAGCGCAAGGGACGTGATTCGCATGGCGCGATTGTGCCTCGAACGTCAGAGGACGGCCAGTAACGTTTTCCACAGCAGCGGGTTTTCCCAATACTCGACATGCGCGGCGAACGGCACGCGCGCATCGGGATCGATGATGTTCTCGACGCGCGCGTGATGCGGCACGAGCGCGCTGTCGAAGTACTGCAATCCGCCGCTGATGATGTCGTGATGCGAATGGATGTTGATCCATCGCGGCCGCACCGCCGAATCGGCGAGCAGCGGCTGCACGGTCGTCGCCAGCGCTTCCTGCAGGTCGGTGTTGCGCTGGATCGCGAACAGATACGCGATCTTGTCGAGCGGCGAGCCGAACGTGATCAGCGCACCGGTGCGCGCCGCCACCTGCAGATGATTGTTGTGGACGCCATCGGCGCGCAGCAGTGCGTTGAGCGTGTCGTATGCGATGACCGACCCGAGCGAGTGCGCGACGATGATCACCTTTCGATAGCGCGCCGTGATGCTATCGTCGGTCATCCGGTAGATCGCTTCCGCGGTGCCGAAGACGCAGTTCCGGATCTTCTCGCGCAGCGCGTTGAATCGATCGACGCGATGCGGCTCGACGTACGCTGCGACGTCGCCGATGTATTGCACGAGGAAGCCGCGCGCGAACCAGCTGACGATGAAGAGCAGCGCCCACACCCACGCCCACTTCCAGATCATTTCGCGCTCGAGCTCTTCGATGCCGTGGCCCCACGTAAAAATGAAGCGGCGGATCGTGCCGGCGATCAGCACCAGCGTCGCCAGCCCGGTGACGTAGACGAACGTCTTCGACAACCACCACGACTTCGCGATCGACGAAATCGCCACGAGCGCGATCGCAACGATCGCCAGCCGCATCGTCAGCATCCGAACGTCATCGACGAGATCGAGGCCGAAGTGACCGGCGAACCAGCTCACGTGTCGCGTCTTCGTGTGATACCAGATCGCCGCCGACATCGTGCCCGCCGCGAGCATCAGCCCGATCAGGAAGACGCCCGCTTCGAGCCAGATCGTCCAGATCACCGCAGTTTCGATCCTGGCGTCATGTGGTGCGAAGCGTTTCGTCTGCAGCGCGAGGAGCTCCATCACTCCAAAGAGCAGCAGCAGAACGGAGACGATCGCCGCCGGCACGCTGAGGTCGACGAGCAGATGATTGCTCGGCCAGTCGCCGCCGTGAATCGCGACGCGCGCCGACAGCACCGCCGCGACCATCACGTTGATGACCGTGAGCGATGCCACCGCGAGCAGCATCAGCAGTAGCGCGAACGTCGTTCCCGGCACCGCGTCGCAACGCTCGATTCGTCCGAACATCCAGCGCGGAAACCACGAGCGCGGAACCGAAGTGATGCCGGTGCGAAACAAAAAGGAAACGACGTCGCGCAGCGTCACTTCTCCTTCTGTCAGCGGCGCCCAATACGCCTCGTAGATATCGACTTTGCGCGCCGGCTCTCCCTTCGTCGGAAGTTCCAACTCGACGACTCCGAGTTTCTGCTCGCCCGCGACGACGTGCCGCGCCGTTGCTCGCGCCGCCGGCGAGCTCGTCGATTTCGTCAGCGCGTTGGCGACCTGCGCCTGTGTTTCGAAGGTTTTCTGCTGCCCCATCCCATGCACGATGAAGATCGCGGTCTCGCCGTCCGCCGCTCGCGGAATGTCCCACTCCAACAGCTCACGCCGCGTCGCGTTGCCGACCTCGAGTTCCAGACTCATCCGTTTCTCCTCTGCAGCAGGAGATGGCCGAGCTCGCCATTTTCCTACCCTGTGTAGCGTGGGAACAGGCGCGCCTCCGCCGGAGTTAGATTCGAGACCCATGGATTCGATCATCATTCGCGGCGCCCGCGAGCACAACCTCAAGAACATCGACGTCGTCGTCCCCCGAAACAAGTTCGTCGTCATCACCGGCGTCTCCGGCTCCGGCAAATCGTCACTCGCCTTCGACACGATCTTCGCCGAAGGTCAGCGGCGCTACGTCGAGTCGCTTTCCGCGTACGCGCGGCAGTTCCTCGAGCAGATGGAAAAGCCCGACGTCGATTCGATCGAAGGGCTCTCGCCCGCGATCTCGATCGAGCAGCGAACGACGTCGCGCAATCCGCGCTCGACCGTCGGCACCGTCACCGAGATCTACGACTATCTCCGTCTTCTTTACGCGTCGATCGGCGTCCCCCACTGCACGAGCTGCGGCCAGGAAATTCGTCCGCAGACGATTCAGCAGATGGTCGATCGCCTGCTGACGCTGCCGAACGGCACGAAGTTCACCGTCCTCGCGCCGTACATCCGCGGCAAGAAGGGCGAGTACCGCAAGCAGATGCTGCAGATGGTGAAGGAAGGCTTCACGCGCGCCATCGTCGACGGCGACATGATCGAGCTCGCCGATCCGCCGGCGCTCGACAAGCAGAAGAAGCACACCATCGACATCGTCATCGATCGTCTCGTTTCCAAAGACGGAATCGCGCAGCGGCTGGCCGATTCGCTCGAGACCGCCACGCGCGTGACGAAAGGTCTCGTCAAGATTCTCTACGCGGAAGGGAATCGCGAAGAGCTGCTGTCGCAGAACTACGCTTGTCCCGATTGCGGAGTCTCCATCGGGGAGATCACGCCGCGACTC
>JAOBAU010000397.1 GCA_025463165.1 Acidobacteriota bacterium
CGTACGACAAAGTGTGGCGCAAGATCGCGCCGAGTGAGCTCGCGAAGTACATCTTCCGCATCGCACGACTGATTCTGGAAAAGTCGCGCGCGCTGTCGGTCGTCGAGACGATGAACGGCGGCAAGCCGATCAAAGAATCGCGCGACATCGACATCCCGCTCGCCGCCGCGCATTTCTTCTATTACGCCGGCTGGGCCGACAAGCTCGAATACGCGTTCCCGAATCGCAACGTCTCGCCGATCGGCGTGGCGGGGCAGATCATCCCGTGGAACTTCCCGCTGCTGATGGCCGCGTGGAAGATCGCGCCGGCGCTCGCTGCCGGCAACACCGTCGTTCTCAAACCGGCCGAGACGACGCCGCTCACGTCGCTGCTCCTCGCCGAGATCATGCAGGAAGCGGAGCTGCCGCCGGGCGTCGTCAACATTATCACCGGAGCCGGCGCGACCGGGGCCGCGCTCGTCAGTCATGACGGCGTCGACAAGATCGCCTTCACCGGCTCGACCGACGTCGGCAAGCGCATTCAGCGCGCGACGGCTGGCACCGGCAAGAAGCTGACGCTGGAGCTCGGCGGCAAAGCGCCGAACATCGTCTTCGAAGACGCTCCGCTCGATCAGGCCGTCGAAGGAATCATCAACGGCATCTACTTCAATCAGGGTCACGTCTGCTGCGCCGGCTCGCGCCTGTACGTGCAGGAGTCGGTCATCGAGCCGATCATTCGCAAGCTGCGCGATCGCATCATGACGCTGCGCGTCGGCAATCCGCTCGACAAGAACACCGACGTCGGCGCGATCAACTCGCGCGCGCAGCTCGAGAAGATTCAGGAGCTCGTCGACAGCGGCGTTGAAGAAGGCGCCGAGATGTTCCAGTCGTCGTGTGCCGTTCCCGACAAAGGCTTCTGGTTCCGGCCGACGTTCTTCACCGGCGTCGCCGCGTCGAGCCGCATCGCGCAGGAAGAGATCTTCGGACCGGTGCTGTCGGTGCTGACGTTCCGCACGCCGGAAGAAGCGATTGAGAAAGCGAACAACACGCCGTACGGACTCTCCGCCGGCATCTGGACGGAGAAAGGCTCGCGCATCCTGAAGATGGCGTCGAAGATTCGCGCCGGCGTGATCTGGGCGAACACATACAACAAATTCGATCCGACCTCGCCGTTCGGCGGCTTCAAAGAATCGGGCTTCGGCCGCGAAGGCGGACTGCACGGGCTCGCGCCGTATGTGAAGGTGTCGTGATGGCGAGACTCAACGTTCGCAAAACCTACAAGCTGTACATCAACGGCGAGTTCCCGCGCACCGAGTCGGGACGTTCGTATGCCGTGATGAGCAAGGGGGGAGAGTTGCTCGCCAACGCATCCCGCGGCTCGAGAAAAGACCTGCGCAACGCGGTGCAGGCGGCGCGCAAAGCGCAGGGTGGATGGGGTGGAAAGACCGCGTACAACCGCGGGCAGATTCTCTATCGCATCGCCGAGGTGTGCGAAGCGCGCGCGGCGGAACTGATCGATGAGTTGCGCCGCGCGGGAGCTACCGCTGCCGACGCGAAGCGCGAAGTCGAGCAGGTCGTCGACCGCTGGGTTTATTACGCCGGCTGGAGCGACAAGTATCCGCAGGTCTTCAGCTCCGTCAATCCGGTGGCCGGACCGTATTACAACTTCACCATTCCCGAGCCGACCGGCGTCGTCGGCGTCGTCGCTCCCGAAACGCCGTCGCTCCTCGGACTCGTCAGCCGCATCGCTCCCGCGATCGTCGGCGGAAATGTCGTCGTCGCCATCACGTCGGAATCGAAGCCGCTGCCGGCCATCACGCTCGCCGAATGTTTCGAGACCAGCGACGTGCCGCCGGGCGTCATCAATCTGATCTCAGGGTTGAAGTCGGAGCTCGTGCCGTGGCTCGCCGCGCACATGGACGTGAACGCCATCGATACGACCGGAGTGATTGCTGAAGCAGTCGCGAAGGTGCAGCAGACCGCGGCAGAGAACGTGAAACGCGTCGTTCACTTCGATGGTGCGTCGATTGGCTGGAATGATGCACGTCTCTCGCAGTCGCCATACGCGATCTTCGACTTTCAGGAGTTGAAGACGGTGTGGCATCCGATGGGGATGTAGCTCTGATCGACTGGAACGACGCATTCACCGAGCTCGCAGGCTTTTTCCTCTCGTTCTTCGCGACGGGTGCAATCGGTTTCCGCTACGTCGTGCTTCGTCCCGTTGCGAAGTCTGACCCGGCGCTGCTCGCTGCAGCCGCGAGACGCGCCGCGATCTTCGGCGCGATCGGCGCGCTCGGGACGTTCCTCATGTTCGTTCTGTCCAGCCTGCCGCGTCTGGCCGCGAGGAATCACACCTCGCTGGTCGGCGCGATCGCTTCGAGCGGACCGACGACCATCCTCTTCATCGCACTGCTCTTCGCCGTCGTCGGATTGCTGCTCGTGTTGTCGCGAGTGTCCGCCGGCTGGCCGATCGCCGCGCTCGGAGTCGTCGTCGGCCCGTTCGCGAATCTCTTCTTCGGCGACTGGAACCGTTCCATCAATCCGATTCATCGCCTTGCCGGCGGCTTCTGGATCGGGACGTTGTTCATGCTGGTCGTCGCCGGGATCGCGCTGGCGCGGAACGGTGCGGTTGTCTCAGAGATGGTCCACGCCTTCTCGCCGCTGGCGCTCACTTCGTTCGCGGTGCTGGCGTTCACCGGAGTCAACACCGCGTGGCGCCATCTCAAACAGCTCTCCAATCTCTGGACGACGCCATACGGCTACGCGCTCATCACTAAGCTTTGCGTCGTGCTCATCGTCGTCGCCCTCGGCGCCTGGAACTGGCGCCGTCAGCGGCCGCTCCTCGGTACCGAAGCAGCCGCCGCCGTGCTTCGGCGTTCGGCAACCGCGGAGCTGACCGCGGCAACGGTCGTGCTGCTGATCACCGCGGTGCTCGTCGCGCTGCCGGCGCCCTGAAACGCACCCAACAAAAATCCCCGCTTCCCTGGCCGGAGGAAGCGGGGCGGCGCGCACGAGCGCGGCGACTGGGTCGCTGGAAACTTCGGATCAGCGACGGACTGCAATCTAATTCCGGTGTCTCGCGGCGTCCGTACTTTTATGGAAGCGGCGCGAATGTTCTTTTGCAGGATCTCACGTCGCGCAGGCTATGCCATCCAGCGCACCGGGCCGTGCCCGGCTATTTCACCTTCGTGCCGGCCGGCACGCTCGGATCCACCGACACCAGCGACGGCTCGCCATCAATTGACGCCGCGAGCACCATGCCGTTCGATTCAATTCCCATCAGCTTTGCCGGCTGCAGGTTCGCGACGATGACGATCTTTCGTACGACCAGTTCTTCCGGCGTGTACTTCGAGGCGATGCCGGCGACGATCGTCCGCTCTTCATCGCCCGTGAAAACCTGCAGCTTGATCAGCTTCTTCGACTTCTCCACCTTCTCGGCGGCGCGCACTTCGGCGACGCGCAGATCGACTTCGAAGAAGTGATCGATGCCGATGCGGGCGATGCCCGGCGGCGCGGCCTGCGTCGTCTCCAGCGGCGGACCGGACTGCTCGCCTTTGGTTTCGTTTTTCGTTTCTTCCACGGTGTTCCCTCCCATGTATGACGCCGCGTCGATGCGCGGGAAAATCGGATCGGTGACGCGAACCGCCGCGCCGTTGGCGAGCACGCCCCAGCGCAACGCGTCGGCACCGATCTCGTCCGGATTCGCGCCCAGCCGCGACAGCGCTTCGCGCGATGACGCCGGCATCAACGGCGCGACCATCACCCATACGATGCGCAGCGCTTCGAGCGTGTTCCAGATGATGCGCGAGAGCGTTTCGTCCGCTCCCGTTTCTTTGAATTTTTTCCAGGGCTCGCGCGTGACGATGAACGCGTTGATGGCGGTGAGCAGACGCCACGCCGCGTCGAGCGCGCGATTGAAGCCGAGGTCGTCCATCTCGCGCAGGTACTCGGGGATGACCTGGAGCGCGGCGGTGCGCAGCTCGTTGTCATCGCACGGAGCCGGCGGCGTGCGGCCGCCGAAGTACGTGTCGCTCATCTTGATGGCGCGCGACAGCGTGTTGCCGAGATCGTTCGCGAGGTCGGCGTTGTAGCGCGTGATGAATGCTTCGTCGGAGTAGTTCGCATCCTGGCCGAAGACCATCTCGCGCAGCAGAAAGAAGCGGAACGGATCGGCGCCGAACGTTTTGATGATGTCGTACGGCCGCACGACGTTGCCGAGCGACTTCGAGATCTTCTGGTTGTCGCGCAGCCACCAGCCGTGCGCGACGATCTGCTTCGGCAGCTCGACGCCGGCCGCCATCAGAAACGCCGGCCAGTAGACGGCGTGGAAGCGAATGATGTCCTTGCCGAACAGGTGGATGTCGGCCGGCCAGTAGCGCTTCACCTTCTCGTCGTCTGCGCTGCCGAAACCGAGAGCCGAGAGGTAGTTCGTCAGGGCATCCATCCAGACGTAGATCACGTGGTCGGGATTGCCCGGAAAGGGGATGCCCCACTTGATCGAGGTGCGCGAGACGGAGAGATCGCGCAGGCCGGACTCGACGAACGAGACCACCTCGTTGCGCCGCGTGCCCGGCTTCACGAACCCGGGATTCTTCCGGTAGTGCTCCAGCAGCAACGGGCCGTAGCGCGACAGCTTGAAGAAGTAGTTTTTCTCGGTGGTCCACTCGACGGGGTG
>JAOBAU010000424.1 GCA_025463165.1 Acidobacteriota bacterium
TCCTCAATGCGGCTCCTGACGGCTCGGACGGCTTCACCGTGAACTGCTGGGGCTACAACGGCATGACGCCCGGTCCGACCATCGAGGCCTTTGAGGGGGATCGCGTCCGCATCTACGTGACGAACAAGCTGCCTGAGGGAACCTCGATCCACTGGCACGGCTTCATCCTGCCGAACGGCATGGACGGTGTCTCCGGCCTCACGCAGCCGAAGATCGCGCCCGGCGAGACGTTCGCGTACGAGTTCACGCTGAAGCAGACCGGCACGCTGATGTACCACCCGCACTTTGACGAGATGGTGCAGATCGCGCTCGGCATGCACGGCTTCTTCATCATCCATCCGCGCGAGGCCGCGGTGCGCCGCGTCGATCGCGACTTCGCGATCTTTCTCAACGAGTGGTTCATCAAGCCGGGAACGTCGACGCCCGATCCGACGGTGATGCTGGACTTCAACGTCTTCACGTTCAACAGCCGGGTCTTTCCCGGCACCGATCCGATGCTCGTACGGACCGGCGATCGCGTGCGCATCCGCGTCGCGAATCTGACGATGGACTCGCACCCGATGCACATTCACGGGCACCGCTTCTTCGTCACCGGCACCGACGCCGGTCCAATTCAGCAATCGGCGTGGATCCCTGAGAACACCGTGAACGTGCCGGTCGGGACGACGCGGGACATGGAGTTCGTCGCGGACAACCCGGGCGATTGGGCGTTCCACTGCCACAAGTCGCACCACACGATGAATCAGATGGGCCACGGCCTTCCGAACCTCCTCGGCGTCGACGCGACGAACACGGAACAACGGCTGAACGCCCTCACGCCGGGCACGATGATCATGGGCACAACCGGCATGGGCGACATGGCCGAGATGCAGCAGATGATGCCGGTTCCGCGGAACAGCATTCCGATGCGCGGCGGCGTCGGTCCGCACGGCGCGATCGACATGGGCGGGATGTTCGCGGTCGTGAAGGTGCGCGATTCGATCGACTACGGCCGCGATCCGGGCTGGTACGACCAGCCGCGCGGCACGTCCGCTTGGAAAGTGGACTCGATGTCGACGACGCAGGCCTCTCCCGATCCACACGCGGGGCACCGCAAATGAGACGACGGAGCAAGGTGGGTCTGATCGTCGCGGCGGTGTTCGTCGTGCTTGCTGTCGTGGCGCTGGCGACGACGCTTCACTACGGGTTCAGCGCGCACGATGAGCCGACCGCGATCGAGCGGGCGGTGGCGCGGACGGTTCGGCATTGGGCCGTGCCGTCCGACTTGCGCGACCGGAAGAATCCGATCCCGCTCACGCCCGAAGTGCTCACCGAATCGCGCGCGCACTTTGCCGACCACTGCGCCGGCTGTCACGGCAATGACGGCAGAGGCAAGAGCGGCATGGGTGCATCGATGTATCCGAAGACGCCCGACATGACGCTTGCGGCGACGCAGTCGCTGTCCGACGGTGAGCTGTTCTCGATCATTGAGAACGGCGTGCGCCTGACGGGGATGCCCGGATTCGGCAGCGGCACCGCGGAGTCGGCGGCCGGAAGCTGGTCGCTCGTTCACTTCATCCGGCACCTGCCGAAACTCACGCCCGAGGAAGTCGCGGCGATGGAGAAGCTCAATCCGAAATCACCCGAAGAATGGCAGGAGATGCAGGCGGAGCAGTCGTTCCTTGAAGGCGACGAGCCGCCTGCGCCTTCTGCCTCCGAACAACACATGCACCACCACTAGAAGGAGACCCGAATGAAGAAACTGATTGCTGTTTCGATTCTGCTGTTGCTCGCATCGACCGCCGCATTCGCGCACGCCGGACACGCGCATACCTACATGGGAACGGTCACGATGCTGCACTCGAAAACCGAGTTCATGATGAAGACGACCGCCGGGAAAAACCTGACGATCGCCACCACGCCGAAAACAAGCTGGCTGCACTCCGATGGTCACGCCGCTAAGCAAAGCGAGCTGGCGGTCGGGTCGCGCGTGGTCGTGAAGATGAATGCGAATGCGAAGACGGCGGCGAGCGTGAAGATGAGCGCGGCCGCGAAGAAGAAGTAAGGCGCGATGAGCAAACGTCAGTCGTCAAATGTGACGGTCGGTGTTCGTGTCAACTGCTTCCGCGTTCGCGAGGGGCCGAGGTGATCGCGCCCGGAATCTTTTCGCGGACTCGACCGTCTCATTGGAACGAATGCTGCTCGACTCCGCTGTCACGATGAATCGCAAAGCGCTCGCACTCGCGATCGTTCTCCTCGTCGCTGGCCTCGCGCCGGCGACGGCGATCATCGGTTTCTGTGCGCGGATGCCGTGCTGCTCTCACGGATCGAACGCGACGACGGCGGCATTCTCGACCGAGCGCAACGACTGCTGCACGACGATCGCCTGCTACGAATCGCCTTCGCTGAAACTCAGCACTGCTCCGACGTCGGCCGACGCCGTTCTCGTTGCGCCGGCGCTCATCATCACGACTGCACCGGCGATCGCTCCGGCGCCGATCGTGACGCAAGCGTTTGCTGACACGTCGCCGCCGCTCTCCTCGCGACACCGGCTCGCGGTTCTTTCGACGCTCCTCATCTGATCCTCACTCGCTCGTTCTTTCGCAGAACTCTGAGCCTGTGAGGAATCCATGTTTCGAAAGTATCTCGCCTGCATTGCGGGCGCATTTCTGATCGCCGGGAGCGCGTCGGCAGCGATCGATTGGAACGACCCGCACTCCGTCGTGGAAGCGGCGATTACGGCTTCGCCGTCGCTGCGCGAAATTGACGCGAATCTCGCCGCGGCGCGGGCGCGGCAGCTCGGCGCCGGCGCCATGCCGAACCCTATGTTGATGGCTGGTGTGCAGAACCAGCAGATCGACCTCTCGCGCGATCCGATGATGACGATGTACATGGCCGGCGCGTCGCAGACGTTCGTCCGTCGCGAGCGGCGCGAGGCGTTGCAACGCGCCGCCGCGCTCGACGTCGAGCGGCTGGAGCGCGAGGCGGAGTCGCGCCGCGCGGAGATCACGCGTGACGTGCTCGTCGCGTACGACGAAGCAGCGGCGGCGGAGAACCAGATCGCGGCGAACGACGAGATCGCGAAGCTCGCCGCGATGATGGCGGAGGCCGCGCGCATTCGGTACGAGGTCGGTGCGGCGGCGCAGATCGACATCATTCGCGCCAAGCTGGAAGCCAGCAACGTCCGGCATCAGGTGCTCATGCAGCGCGGCGTGCGCGACTCGGCGCTGGCCCGTCTGCGCGCGTTGCTGAACCTCGCACCGGCCGAAACGATCCCTCCGTTTGCGCTTCATCACGCGATGGAGGATCACGCGCATGCGGATGCCGTCACGCTGGACGCGGCCACGCCCGCGATCGCCGCTCTGGAGACAGACGTCGCGCGCGCCGAACAGGACGTGCGGCTGGCAAAGCTCGCGACGAAGCCGGACGTGAATCTGGAGGCGTCGTACGGGTTCCGGCCGGGACAGAAGGACATGTTCAGCGTCGTTGCACGGATCGAGCTGCCAATCCGCAGGGCCACGACGATTGAGCCGCGAATCGCGGAGGCGATCGCCCGGCGCGACGCGGCACATACACAGATCGATGTACTGCAGCAGCAACTCGCCGCCGCGTTCGGCGAAGCGCTCGCGTCGCGCGACGAAGCGGTGGAGCAGATCAACCTTCATGTCGAACAGCTCGTGCCGGAAGCGAAGCTCGGATTTGAGTCGGCGCTGGCGTCCTATCAGGCGGGGAAGACGACGTTCGACGCGGTGATCGGAGCGCTGCAGACGTACCGGATGCTCAACGTCGATTACTTCGATTTCGTGCGGCAGCTCCTCGTCGCGGAAGCGGAGATCGACGCACTGCGGCACGGCGCGATCGGGCGAAGCGGCGCGGCCTCGATGAACATCACGATAGGAAGTGCGCGATGAAGCGCGCGCTTCCGTGGATCGTAGCGGCGATCTTTGCCGTCGCTTTCGTCGTCGTTCTCATCGGCAAACGCGGCGGCGGATCGAACGAGGTCAACGGCGTGACGCAGGATGCGTCGGAGCGGCGCGTGACGGCGTGGATCGATCCGATGTACTCGCAAGGTCCGCCGCACAATTACAAATCGAATCAGCCTGGCCGCGCGCCCGACTGCGGGATGAAGCTGGTGCCGGTGTACGCCGACGAGGCGACCACAACCGGCGCTGCATCGGCCGTCGCAGGTTACGCGAACGTATCCGTCCCGGCGCAGCGTCAGCAGCTCATCGGCGTGAAGCTCGCCACGGCCGAGCTTCGTGATCTCTCGCGCACGATCCGCACAACCGGCCGCGTGGCGGTGGACGAGCGCCGCACAGCGCAGGTCCGGACGAAGTTCGAAGGATTCGCCGAAGCGCTCTACGTCAACTTCACCGGCCAGCAGGTACGGCGCGGCGATCCACTGCTCGCGGTCTACAGCCCCGATCTGCTGGCGACGCAAAACGAACTCATTCTCGCCGAGCGGAATCACTCCGATCTCGGCCGCACGCTCGCCGGCGCGGCGCGCACGCGACTTCGCTTGTCGGACATGAGCGCGGCAGACATCGATCGTGTCGCTCGCACCGGCAAACCGATGCGCGATGTGATCGTTCGCTCGCCGGTCGCCGGTGCGGTGATGACGAAGAACGTCGTCATCGGCGCACGTGTGATGC
>JAOBAU010000429.1 GCA_025463165.1 Acidobacteriota bacterium
ACAGGGGGTCAGGTCTAAAAACTTAAGTTAGCGACTCGCTAACTTAAGTTTTTAGACCTGACCCCCTGTAATCCCTACTTGCCGAGGATGGCCTTTTTGAAGTCTTCGCCGGGGCCGGGCTTCGGGCCGATCCAGGTGTTCAGGATCGCGTCGGAGACCGCTTTGCCGCCGAGCGTTCCTTTGTTCTTTCCGTTCACTTCCACCGTCGTGCCGATGCCGGGGACGTACGTGAGCACGATGCGATGGCCGCTCTCCATGCTCTCCATCCACGTCGCGAGCGTCTTGAACGCGGTCCGCACTTCGGGCGATGCGTTCGGCGTGTTGTCGGCCAGACCTTCGCTCCACGCTTCGGCGATTTTTTCCTTGTCGACGCCGAAGACGAAGTGCATGACCATGCGGCGCGGTGCGTCGGCGGCGAGGATCGCGGCGGGGCTCGACTGCTTCGCGCCGAGGTACAGACCGGCGGCGTAAACCTTGATGAAGAACTTCTTGCGCAGACCGGCGCCATTGAGGACGAGCGTCTGTCCGTTGACGGTGACCTTCTCTTCGAGATTGACGCCGCCCACCGTCGCGGCATCGGCGACAGCCGCGGAAAGAGCGAGAGTGGTGGCGAGAACGATTCGGGTAAATGCCCGCATGTAGTTTCCTCCGTTTTTCATGTGAAGCGTGCGGATGATTGTACGCTGGCGAGGTGAAGGTCGCCGTCGGTCCCTTCGCCGCGCTGCGGCGATACGTGAGCCGCGAGTTCGCCGAGACCTTCGCGTTGCTGCGCGATCGTCACGGCTGGCAGCTTCGCGAGCTCGAAGAGCCACTCGACCTTGGACGCGGCGACGTCGTCCTGTTCTGGGAGTCGTACGACTCCGTCATCCGCCACGCCAACGACGGCGCGCGCGTCTACGTGATGACCGACGATCTGCACGGCGATCGCTATCCGATGGCGCAGGCGCTCGCGCTCGCCGACGGCGTCCTCTCGACCTACGCGCCGCGCATGGCCGAGTTCTTCCCGTCGCTCCACGCCTCGCATGTCACCTGGATTCCGCACGCCGCGAGCAGCGACTTCCTCCTGCCGCTCGATGACGCGCCGCGTCCCGTCGTTTTCGTCAGCGGCGCGATGAGCCGTCTTTATCCGCTGCGTCGCGCGATGGGGGAGCTGGCGTCGCGGCGTCCCGAGCTGGCGCACGTTCACGAACATCCCGGCTATCGAGTTGACTACGACCTCGATCGCGATCCGCGCGTCGGCCGCGGCTACGCTCAGGCGATGCGAGGATGTCTGGCCGCATTTACCGACGGTCTCCTTCATCACTATCTCGTCGCGAAGTTCTTCGAGATTCCGGCCACCGGCGCGCTGCTGATCGCCGATCGCGCCGTTGCGCCGCAGCTCGCCCGACTTGGATTCGACGATGGCGTGCATTACGTCAGCGCGTCGGCCGGCGATCTCGAAGCGGTCATCGAGCGGGTGCTCGACGATCGCAATCGCGCGGAGATCGACGCCATCCGTGCTTGCGGCCACGCGTTGGTCCATCAACGCCACACGACCGAACATCGGGCGAGAGAGATCGACACGGCGTGCACGTAAACGGCTAGACTCTTCCGCCGTGACGATTCCTGCCGACAAACGTGCCGAAGCCGAGGTTGCGCTGAAAGAGTTCTGCGAAAAGCACTCGTCCGCTGAAGTGGCGGATCGGATGCGATACGCGTACGAGTTCGCGTCGAACTCCGCGCTGCTCGTGGAGCAGCGGCCGTCCTTCATGAACCCGAGCGACTGGTCGTCGAAGCCGGTCGCGAAGTTCCGCTACTCCGAATCGCGCAACGCGTGGTCGCTGTACTGGAAGGACGCCGACGACCGCTGGCATCGGCTGACGAACGTGAAGATCGAGCCCGACATCCGAACGCTGCTCAAGTCGGTGATCGACGATCCTCTCGGCGTCTTCTGGGGTTGAGTCCGCTCACATTCGTTCTTGACTGACGCGGCGAGCGACCCTACTCTCACTTTCGTTCCGACCACGCGCGACTCGCAGCAGATATCCCCCCGGTGCCCCATCGAAGGAGGACTGTTCATGCGGTTGACCCGTTCCCTCGTCGTCGCTCTTCTCGCCCTTTCCGCCGGTTCGCTCTACGCGCAGTGTGGCGTGGAACGATGGACGATCAAGACCGGAACGGATTCCGGCGCGTCCTCGGTCAGCCTCGGCTCGTGGATCTCCACGACCATCTACAACATGCAGCAGTCGGCGCATCCCGCGTCGCTGCCCGCGACGACGCGCATCGCGCCACGCGAGACGACGCAGTACAGCATCAGCGGCACGCTCATCAAGTACGCGAAAGAAAGCGATTCCGACTATCACCTCGTGATCAAGGACTCCGCCGGAAGGACGATGATCGTCGAGATTCCGGCGCCGAACTGCGTCGGTGGCGGCAGTCCGTTCGGACCCGGCATCTCGAACGCGCGCAAACAGTTCGATGCGAAGTTCACCGCCACGAGCTCGTTCAAGACGACGTCGACCGCGGTGACTCTGCGCGGCGTCGGCTTCTGGGATTTCCTGCACGGCCAGACCGGCGTGGCGCCGAACGGCATCGAGATTCATCCCGTGCTCAACATCACCTTCGGCGGCACGGTCGCGCTGCCCGATGGCGACATCGCGCCGACCGATGATTCGGTCAGCGCCGTTCGCTATCCGGCCGACGTCGTCGGCGATGAAGACGGCGGACGCGTTCGCGTCTTCCGCGGCGGCGAGATCCTCGGCGACGCGCTTTTCCACGGCGGCGCGGTCGTCGAAGCGCCATCCGTGAACGTGATCTTCGTCGGCAACAACTTCAGCGACGAAGAGACGCGCACGATCATGCGCAGCGTCCGCGGCATCAACGCCGACTCGCGTTTCCAGGAGTTGTCGCGTTACGGCGTGCGGACGTTCGGCATGCGCGTGAGCTCGCGCAACATCGCTGACGCCGGCCGCGAGATCACCGACCTCGGCGTGCAGCGCGCGCTGACGAACGCGGTCGAAGCGGGCAGCATTCAGCACGTCGATGAGAACACGCTCTACGTCGTGGTTCTCGATCGCGATACCGACGCGTCGCTCGCGACCAATCGCGACTGGCTGTCGTATCACTCGCAGTTCCATCCGAGCGAGCTGCCGATGAACTACGTCGTCGTGCGCGGCGGACTCGATCCCGAACAGCTCCGTGAAGCGATCACCGCCAGCGTCTTCCGCGCGCTCGTGAATCCGGCCGGGAACGGCTGGTTCTAGACCGCGTGCAGAAAATCATCGGAATCATCGCCGCAACCCTGCTGCTGTCGCAGGGTTGCGGTGTTTATGTGCCGCGCCTCGCGTTCAACGCCGCGCGCGAGAACCAGCTGCACATCGACAAGCTGCGCATCGGCCAGACGCTCGCCGAAGTGGAGCGGATCATGGGCAAGCCGCCCGAGCGCCGCAACGCGCGTGTCCGCTACGACGGCATCTCGATCGAAGAGTGGAGCTACATCAGCGACTACGTGCGCCGGATGGATACGACGATCACGTTCGTCGGCGGCAAGGTCGATGAGATTCGCGCCACGCCGTGGGTGGAGAAGGACTGACGGCGGCCGAAGCGACCGCGCCCACTTGATTAGAATGGCCGCCCATGCGTGCGGCCGACTATCGACGCGAATTCCGCGAGCTCTTCCGGCTCGCGGCTCCCGTTGCCGCGGCGCAGGCGGGCACGCAGATGATGGGTCTCGTCGACGTTGCCGTCCTCGGCCGCCTCGGCGCGCGCGAGCTTGCGGCGTCCGGCGTAGGCAACGCCGTCTTCTTCGCTTTCTCGGTCATCGGCACCGGCATCGTGCTCGGCATCGATCCGCTCGTGGCGCAGGCGGTCGGCGCCGGTGATCACGTCCGCGCGCGGCGCGCGCTCTGGCAGGGCGTCTGGCTCGCCATCGCCGTCTCCGTCGCGCTCACGCTCATCCTCGCGCTCGGCGCGTGGATGCTGCCGCTCGTCGGCGCGCCGGAGCTGACCGAAGAGGCGCGCATCTTTCTCCTCGTACGCACGACGAGCCTGCTCCCGCTGCTGCTCTTCTTCGTCGGACGTTCGTATCTGCAGGCGTACGGCCGCACGCGTCCGCTGCTCGTGGCGATGATCGCGGCGAACGTCCTCAACTTCTTCGGCGATCTCGTGCTCGTCTTCGGCGGACATTCACTGCCGCCGTGGACCGGTATCCTTCGCCGCATTCCGGCGCTGCACGTCGGCGGCGCCGCGCTGGCGACGACGCTCTGCACGATTCTCGAAGTGCTGATCCTGCTCGTGCCGCTGCGCAAAATGTCGCGCGCGATGGGATTGCCGGCGCACGTCGATCATCGCTGGAACCGCCGCGATGTCGCGCAGGCATTTCACATCGGCCTGCCGATCGGATTGCATATGGGAGCGGAAGTCGGGATCTTCGCGCTCGTCGCGTTGCTCGCCGCGCGCGTCGGCACGCTGCAACTCGCCGCGCATCAGGTGGCGATCGGCCTCGCATCATTCACCTTCACGATCGCGCTCGGCATCGCCGCGGCGGGATCGGTGCGCGTCGGCATCGGAGTCGGCGCGCGCGACGCGCTTGCGACGCGGCGCTCAGGACACATCGCGTTCATCGGCGGAGCGCTCGTGATGGGAACGAGTGCCGCGCTCTTCGCGCTGATCCCGCGCTCGCTGGCGCGACTCGTCACCGATCAGGAGAACGTCATCGCCACCGCCGTTCCGCTGCTGCTCGTCGTCGCCGTCTTTCAATTGTCGGACGGCATTCAGGCGGTCGGCGCCGGCGTGCTGCGCGGCGCGGGCGACACGAAGTACACGCTCTACGCGAATCTCTTCGGCCACTGGTGCATCGGTCTGCCGACCGCGCTGCTGCTCGGTTTCGCCGGCGGCTACGGCGTCGTCGGACTCTGGTGGGGACTCTGCACCGGACTGACGGTCGTCGCGGCGCTGCTCTTCATTCGATTCGAACGACTGTCGCGCTCGACGATCGAGCCGGTCTTCAACCCTTCCTGAGATCGCCGAGCGATCGTCGCTGCGCGCCGGACTCGTCGAAGTTCGACGGCGCAAGCCACGCATCGAACGCATCGCGCAGCGCCGGCCATTCGCGATCGATGATCGAGTACCAGGCGGTGTCGCGGTTGCGGCCTTTGTAGACGAGCGCCTGACGGAAGACGCCTTCGAACGTGAAGCCGAGCCGCTCGGCGGCGGCGCGCGATGGCGCGTTGAGCGCATCGCACTTCCATTCGTAGCGCCGGTATCCGAGCTCGTCGAATACGCGCCGCATCATCAGCGCCATCGCCTCAGTCGCCGCAATCGTTCGCTGCAGCCGCGGCGAGTAGTTGATGTGTCCGACTTCAATCACGCCATTCGCCGGATCGATGCGGAGGAACGATGCGAGTCCGATCGCTTTCCCGCTGCTCGCATCGACGATCGCATGAAACATCGGATCGCCGGCCGCCGACATTTTCGTCAGCCATGCGCGATACGCATTCACATCATCGAACGGCTCGCTGCCGAGATACGTCCAGTTGCGGCCGTCGGCGTCGTCGCGATTCGCATCATGCAACTCGGCGGCGTGACGCTCGACGTCGAGCGGCTCGACGCGGCACCAGCGGCCGATCATCGGCGTCGCCGGCGGCAGCGGACGCGCGGTCCAGCCTTCGACGGGAGCGCCGATCGGCTGGCCGAAGCGATTCACGTTCATGCGTAGCTCTCGAAGACGAACGGACCATCGCCGAGGACGACGGAGAATTCGCGATGTGCGACGTCGCGCAGTTGGTCGTGTGCGAACGCTTCTTCGCCGAGGATGCCGCCGCGATAGCGACCGAGAATGTTGCCGCGGAGGATCGTTCGTTCCTCACGGCGCGCGCGCTGAATTGTCAGCGACCGGCGGAAGATCGATGCCGGATGCGTCGACGTGTAGTGGTTCGCGATCTCGACGTCGGCCGCGGTCTGACGATCGAGCGAGAACTCGTAGAAATCGTCGAGCGTCGACGCGTCGCGCATGGCGAGCACCCACAACTCGCCGTCGCGGCGGAGCGAGTAGGTGAGTCCGCCCTGTTCCGACGTCGCACCATCTTCGAGCGGCATCGGTTCGAGCAAGCCCGCCGCGCCGAAACCGACGTCCGCGATCCATCGCTCGCCGCCGAGCGTGACCAGGAGCAGCATGTGCGTCCGCGCCCACCCGGCCGGAGGTCCGCGCCGCACGCGCGCGAGGAGCACACGCGTATCGAACCCGACTTCGGACAACACCGCATCGAAAAGCGTGTTGTGCTCGAAGCAATACCCGCCGCGACCGTCATCGAGGAACTTCCGCTCGAGCGCGTCGAGCGAGAGATCGATTCCGCGCCCGCGCTGAATGTCGAGATTCTCGAACAGGAACGTGTCGCGATGACGGCCGTGCAGATCGCGGAGCGCGTCGAGGTTCGCGGAGGAGGGCGCGCTCGCGCTGATACGCCGCATGTAATCGTCGAACCGCATGAGGGGATTGTAGAGCCCACGTCTTCGGTGCGCTTTTTACACGCTGTGGCGGTAATTCCGGTTTGGCGTCTCTCTATAGCTAAAGTCCGTCAACCGTTATGTCGCGCCGTGAGGAACACCTGGAGGTTTGGTGTGACCAGCTCGCCTCTTCGCCGGCTGATGCCGCGCGGCTGCTCGATGCCCTGGCAACGATCGGCATCGAGACGTATCCGGCGCCCGCCTCCGCGCGCGGCTCCGGGCTCGTGCTCTTCGATGCCGTCACGCCTGAAGTTCGGTCGCGCATTCGCGAGCGCAGCGCGGGCGGCACTGAACGCGTCATCGCCGTGGCGATGCAACGCGATGCGCTCGGCGGCGGGGTCGGGTGGGAACTGCTGCACACCGGCGCCAGCGACGCGCTGCAGTTCGGCGATCCGGCGGCGACGGCCGACGCGCTTGCGGCGCGCCTGCGGCGCTGGCAGGCGGTCGATCACATCGTCGAATCGCCGCTCGTGGAGGCGAACCTCGCCGGTGAGAGCGCGGTGTGGCGAACGTTTCTGCGCCGCATCGTCGAGGTCGCGAAATTCAGCACGATGCCGATTCTCATTCGCGGCGAGAGCGGCACCGGCAAGGAGCTCGTCGCGCGGCTGATCCACACGCTCGACGCGCGGCCCGACAAGAAAGAGCTCGTGGTGCTCGACTGCACGACGGTCGTTCCCGAGCTGTCGGGCAGCGAATTCTTCGGCCACGAGCGCGGCGCGTACACCGGCGCCGCCGGCGCGCGCGACGGCGCGTTCGCGCTCGCCGACGGCGGCACGCTCTTTCTCGATGAAGTCGGCGAGCTGCCGCTGCGCCTGCAGGCCGAGCTGCTGCGCGTCGTGCAGGAAGGAACGTACAAACGCGTCGGCGGCAACACGTGGCAGCGAACGCGTTTCCGTCTCGTCTGCGCAACGCATCGCGATCTCGAGCAGCAGATGCAGGCCGGACGTTTCCGCCGCGACTTCTACTATCGCATCGCCGCGTGGACGTGTCGTCTGCCATCACTCCGCGAGCGGCGCGATGACGTTCCCGCGCTCGTGCGCCATTTTCTGCGGCACTGTTTTCAGGGACGTTCCGTGCCGCCGCTCGAAGCTGCCGTCGCGGAGCTGTTCGTCGCACGCGACTATCCCGGCAACGTGCGCGATCTGCGTCACCTCGTCGAATGCATCGCGTGGCGTCACGTCGGCGATGGTCCAATCACGCTTTACGACGTGCCGGAAGAAGAGCGTCCTGATGGCAGCGCGGAGCAGACGATCGCGCCGGCCGGCGAGATGTTCGAGCAGGCGGCGCGGCTCGCGCTGCATTGCGGCATGGGACTGAAAGAGATTTCGAACGCGGCCGCCGATGCCTCGGTGCGACTCGCGCTCGACATCGAGCACGGCAACGTCGGCCGCGCCGCCGAACGCCTCGGCATCACCGACCGCGGATTACAAAAGCGGCGCGCACTCTGGCGGCGGAAAGAGCCGGACGGCGACGCAACAGCTTCATGATCGTGCCGCCGAGCACCATCCGCTCGTCCTCCCGTCGCAAGCCGAGCGCGCGCACTTTGTACAACTCGACGCCGGGATGCAGCCACGGTCCGTCCGAGCCGAAGATGATCTTGTGTGCGCCGGCGCGCGCGACCGCTTCGCGCAGCAGATCGAA
>JAOBAU010000046.1 GCA_025463165.1 Acidobacteriota bacterium
GCCGGCTGGCGCGATGGCGGCGACACCGGCGTTCCCGACTGGGTCTGCGACGTCGCGCCGCACGGCGAAACAAAAGCGTACGCGAAGCACGGCGTCGGCTCGGTGTGGCGCATCGACTCGGAACTACGCGTCATCGACGTCCTGCAGCGCGCGCACAGCGGCTGGTTCTACGACACGTACGATCGGCGATTGAGCGCCGCGCCGTTCGATGGTGTGGAGATCGACGTCCGCGCAATCTGGGCGCGGTAATCAGTTGGCGTATACGAGAGGCCGGCGTTCATCCGCCGCGAAGCCCGCCGCTGACGCTGTGCGAACCAGCGGAGCGGGCCGTGCCCGCCGCCGCGAAGCCGTACGCCGACGCTGTGCGAACCAGCGGAGCGGGCCGGGCCCGCCCGTGGCCGCCCGGTACAATCGCGCGCTATGAATCCTGACGAACAACTCGACTACCTCGTGAAAGGCTCCGTCGATCTCATCGAACGGAACGACCTTCGCTCGAAACTCTCGCGCGGCAAAGCGCTCACCATCAAAGCCGGCTTCGATCCGACCGCCCCCGACATCCACCTCGGCCACACGGTGCTGATGCGGAAGATGAAGCACTTCCAGCAGCTCGGGCATCGCGTCATTTTTTTGATCGGCGATTTCACCGGATTGATCGGCGATCCGACCGGCAAGAAAGCGACGCGGCCCGCGCTGACGAAAGAAGAGATCCTGCAGAACGCCGAAACCTACAAACAGCAGGTCTTCAAAATCCTCGATCCGATTAAGACCGAGGTTCAGTTCAACTCGGAATGGTTGATGGCGCTCGGCGCCGACGGCATGATCAAACTCGCCGGCAAATACACGCTGGCGCGCATGCTCGAGCGCGACGACTTTTCGAAACGCTTCGGCGCGCATCAGCCGATCGCGCTGCACGAGCTGCTCTATCCGCTCGCGCAGGGCTACGACTCCGTCGCCATGAAAGCCGACGTCGAGCTTGGCGGCACCGATCAGCTTTTCAATCTGCTCGTCGGCCGCGATCTGATGCGCGAGTACGGCCAGGAGCCGCAGGTCGTCATGACCATGCCGCTGCTCGAAGGGCTCGACGGCATCGAGAAGATGTCGAAGTCGCTCGGCAACTACATCGGCATCAACGAAGCGCCCGGCGCGATTTTCGGGAAGGTGATGTCGATCAGCGATCAGCTGATGTGGAAGTACTACCTGCTGACGACCGATCTGACGCCGGCCGAGATCAACACGAAACGCGAATCGGTTTCGACCGGCGCGCTCCATCCGATGGAAGCGAAACGCGAGCTGGCGAAATCGCTCCTTCGTGACTTCCACGATGCCGACGCCGCCGATGCAGCGGAAGCGGAGTTTCGACGGATCTTCAGCGACAGACAGGCGCCGGCCGATGTCGAAGAGAAGCGTCTCGACGCATCGCCGGAGCCGCAGCTCGTCAGCCGCGTCATCACCGCGGCCGGACTCACCGAGTCGCACAAAGATGCGCAGCGGCTGATCGCGCAGGGCGGCGTGCTCGTCGACGATGTGAAGGTCGAAGAGTTGAAGCAGACGCTCGATGCAACGGCAGGGAAGTCGTATCTGCTGAAAGTCGGGAAACGCCGCTTCGCGAGAATCGTCTTCGCATAAAAAACGCGCCGCCCCTTTCGGAGCGGCGCGTGGAGAACAACTCTCCGGCGGGATTAGCGAAAACGGACCGGGATGGTGAGGATCGTCGTCTCGTAGCCGGACGTCGCGCTGACTTTCAGCACGCCGCTCTGGCCTTTGACGTCGCCGCCCGGAGCCCAGACCACCGTGCCGTTTGCATCGAGCAGCTCGGCGTCCCGCGGTGCGTCGACGAGGTGATAGGTGACGGCGAGTCCGCCGTCGGTGTTGCTGACGAGGCGGAAGTAGTTCGGGAAGAGCGACGTGTAGAGATCGAGCGGCTGATCGACGACACCGTCGTGATCGGCGTCGAACAGATCGACCACACCATCTTCATTGATGTCGATGCCGATGAAGCTGAGGCGGATGTCTTCGCGCGTGCGGACGCCGCGGACGTAAGACGGATCGCCGGTCGCGTTGTTGACCGCGCTGCCGTAGAAGATCGCGCGGCCCTCGGTGATCAGCGCGTGGATCGAATCATTGTCCTTCGCTTCGACGTTGAAGAACGTCGAGACGCCGTTGTTGTACTGCGTCTGCGACGCCTCCGCGTAATTCACGCTGCGCGACGCGGCGACCGTACCGTCGGCGCGAATCAGTTCCCACCGAACGGAGGTGGCGGCGACGGCATAGAGGCCGAAGTTGAAGCGGTAAGCGCTTGCGGACGACGGCGTCTGGAGGATGCTGAGGTCGCCGGTGACCGGCGCCTCTTCGGTGCGCACGGCGTCGACGTCCTGTCCGAACTCACCGGTCGGCGAGACGTTGAGGATGCGCGAGCTGACGGCGATCTTCTGCGCCGAAGCGTCCGGCACGGTGACTTCGATTCCGCCGGTCGTCGACGGCCGCGCGAAGGTTGTGGCGACGACGTCATGCAGCGACACGGTGCCGCGTGCCGGAATCGTCACCTCTTCGGTTTTGGTCGTGGTGCGGTCGCGGAACGTCACGCCGACTTTTACGACGGACGCGCTGGTGTTGTGCAGCGTCAGCTCGCTCTGCCACAGACTGTTGTTCGAGCCCGGGCCGGAACCGGCCACCGGAACGATGATGCTCGCGGCGCCTGCGACGAGCGGCATGAGCGCAATGGTGCCGGCGGTAATGATCTGTTTGAGTCTCATGGGAATGTCTCCTTCTTTCCTGCGGGGCGGCTGTTTTGATCGCCGCTGTAATTGCCCGTTGATACGCGCGCTGCACGCGGAGCGTTGGGGGCTCTTTCGATTACACTCTCGCCGCCATGCCGATCCCGTTGCTCGACCTCAAAGCGCAATACGCCACCATTCGCGACGAAGTGCTCCGCGTGACCGAAGAGGTCTACGAGTCGCAGCACTTCATTCTCGGAAAGAAGGTCGACGACTTCGAGCGCGACTTCGCGACGTACTGTCAGGCCAAGCACGCCATCGCACTTTCGTCCGGCACCGACGCGCTGCTCATCGCGCTGATGGTCCTCGGCGTCGGCCACGGTGACGAAGTCATCGTTCCCGCGTATTCGTTCTTCGCCACCGCCGGAGTCGTGGTTCGCCTCGGCGCCGTGCCGGTCTTCTGCGACATCGACCTCGTCGACTACAACATCGATCCGGCGCGCATCGAAGCGCTGATCACGCCGCGCACGAAAGCGATCATGCCGGTGCATCTGTACGGCCAGTGCGCGCCGATGAACGAGATCAACGCCATCGCCGCGAAGCACGGAATTCCCGTCGTCGAAGATGCGGCGCAGGCGGTCGGCGCCGATTACGAAGGCCGCCGCGCCGGCACGCTCGGCGCCATCGGCTCCTTCTCATTTTTCCCGTCGAAGAACCTCGGCGCGTTCGGTGATGCGGGAGCGGTCACGACCGACGACGACGCGCTCGCGCAGAAACTGTTCGACTATCGCGTGCACGGCATGCGGCCGAAGTATTTTCATCACTACGTCGGCGGCAACTTCCGCATCGACGCGCTCCAGGCGGCGGTGCTGCACGTCAAGCTGCCGCATCTCGAATCGTGGACCGAAGGCCGCCGCCGCAATGCGGAGCTCTATCGCGAACTGTTCGCTGATGCGAAGACCGACGGACGCGTCGTGTTGCCGGAAGAGTTGCCGGGACGCCGT
Source organism: Acidobacteriota bacterium (assembly GCA_025463165.1). Taxonomy (GTDB): domain Bacteria; phylum Acidobacteriota; class Thermoanaerobaculia; order Gp7-AA8; family Gp7-AA8; genus JAOBAU01. The sequence goes on from JAOBAU010000046.1 coordinate 3,719, forward strand.
CACGTCTTCAATCAGTACATCGTCCGCTTTCCCGAAGGACGTGAAACGCGCGACCGCGTGCTCGAGCATCTGAAGTCGCGCGGCATCGGCTGCGAGGTTTACTACCCGCTGACGCTGGCGGCGCAGGAATGCTTCCGCGACGTGCCGGGCGCGCGCGATCGTTTTGAACATTCGGAGCTGGCGGCAGCGCAGACGCTGGCCATTCCGATCTATCCCGAACTGCAGCGCGACCAGCTCGCGGAAGTGGTGCGCGAGATCAGCAAGGCGCTTTGATCCCGCTGCGGCACACGCTTCCGGCGAAGACGACCGCGGTCGTCAATCGCGCGCTGGTCGCCACGAACGCCATCATCTTCATCACGCAGATTTTTCTCGGCTCGCGCGCCGAGATGCTGATCGGCGTCTTCGGCTTCATGCCGGCGCGTTTCCTTCATCCGCACGCCTTCGGCTACACGCCGATGGAAGTTGCGATCACGCTCTTCACGTCGCTCTTTCTGCACGGAGGCGTCGTTCACCTCCTCGGCAACATGATCTATCTCTGGGTCTTCGGCGGCGCCGTCGAAGACTCGTTCGGCCACTGGCGCTACCTGATGTTTTTTCTCGCGTGCGGTGCGATCGGCAGCCTGACGCACACGCTGCTTTTTCCCGCGTCGACCGTGCCGTCGATCGGCGCATCGGGCAGCATCGCCGGCATCCTCGGCGCATTTCTGGTGCTGCGTCCGCGCGCGCGCATCCTCACGCTTTTTCCGCTCGTCGTTTACTGGGCGATGGCCGAAGTGCGCGCGCTGATCTTTCTGCCGATCTGGTTTCTGATGCAGTTCTTCAACGGATTCCTCGCCATCGCCGCGGCGCGCGGCACGCAGGAGATGGCGGGAATCGCGTGGTGGGCGCACATCGGCGGCTTCGCATTCGGCGCCGCCGTCGCCGCGATTTATCGCGTCACGCGGCGGACGACGTAGCGAAGATCGCTACGTCGCCGCGACGTCGGGCGCGTATCCCTCTTGTTCCTCTTCCTCGCGAATGCGCGCGTGGAGCAGGCAGAGGACGATGATGACCGGCAGCGCGATGAGCACCGCCAGCAGGTCGTACATCGCGAGGTTTTTCAGGTCGCGCGTCCGCTCCGTGTGCGCGATCGGCGGCGCCGTCAGCGTGTAGAGCTCCGTCGACGGATTGAGATTGCGCGACACCTGTTCGTAGATCTCGTTGACGCGGCCGACGAGCATCCGCACGTCGTTCTGCGTTGCGGCGAGCTCCGCGCGCACCTGATCGGCCGACATGCCTGCGCCGCCGGCCGGCGCGGTGCGCAGCATGGCGATCACTTCACGGTCGTACGCGACCGCCTGCTGCATCGGAATCAGTCCGCGAAGGCCGCGGCGGAAATCATCGGCCAGCTTCTGACGATAGAGGACGTCGACCGACTGATTCGTCATCGCCACGATCCGGTCGAGAAACGAATCGTTGATCTGCGGCATCAGCGTTTCGGCGTTCGGCTGCCGCGATCCGTTTCGATCGAGAGCAGACGACGGCGCCGTCATCGCCGCTTCCTTCTCCGGCTGCAGCGTGTTCTGATTCCCATAGACCGCCAGCGACTGGCGGATGGAGTCCGCATCGGATTGACGCGCGTTCAGCTGACGGAGATCGTAGGCGAGCTGCGTGTCGAGAAAACGGAGCGTCTCCGCGGCGTTCGTCATCAATCCGTTCGCGCGCGCGGCGCTGACGAGCGGCTCGATCCGATAGCGCGTCGTATCTTCGAGACGGACGCGAATCTCTTCGAGCGACATTTTGTCTTTCGGCGTGCGGGCAAGCTCCGCGCCGGGGATCTCGCCGAGGGTTCGGACGTTCTCGAGCACGCGGGAGACCTTCGAGCGGAGGATGAGCAGCGAGACGATCAGATCGGGCCGGACGTTGTCGGTCTCGACGATGTTCGGCGACAACACGGCCAGCTTGTAACTGAGGACGTGCTGTTCGTGAATCGCGTACTGCGCCCACTCCGCGAGGATGTCGGAGAGCACTTTGCGCACGAGGCTTTCCGGAATCTTGTCGGTGTTGCCGCCGCGCAGATAGTTGAGCGAGTAGTCATTCTTCGAGATCGCGGCGACCTTCGCTTCCCACTCGCGCTGCAGGCGATCGCGGTCGAGCGGACCGAGTTTCGGGTCGGCGAGCCGCGCCTGGTAGGCGGCGGCGAGCTGGTCGTACGCCGCGTTTGACTCGAGCACGAAAATCGAGCGGGAGAACTCATTGAAGCCGGTGAACTGATTGAGGTGGTTCGCGTCGTAGACGCGAAGAAGCGTCGGCAGAGTCGTGATCTCGGCGCTCGAGAACTTCAGCCCGTTCGGATATTTCCCTTCTTCCGCGCGGTCGAAATCGAGACGAAACTGCAGCGTGGTGATGCGCTGTGAAGGCGCAAGAAGATAGAGAAGGAGCGAAACGATGAACGAAGCCACGGCGACCGCGAGCGTTCCGAGCAGGATCGCCGGCGCGTACGCGCGAATCGTATGCACGATGTGGCTGACGGAAATGCCGTCGGCCGCTTCGTTCTCCTGAGTATTTGCCATTCCGATGATTCTCCTGTGCTGCTCCGGTTGTCGGACCGGACCGAAAAAGATGCGCAAGCATCGCAGCGTAACCGGAGCCAGTCAACCGTGTGGAGGCGGGCCGCCCGACCCGCTACCGAAGCGGCGCCGTTCATGTTTCAATGCGCGCCGATGCGAAAAGGAATCATCCTCGCCGGCGGCTCCGGAACCCGCCTTTACCCGATCACCTCGGTCGTCTCGAAGCAGCTTCTGCCGATCTACGACAAGCCGATGATCTACTACCCGCTGACGACGCTCATGCTCGCCGGCGTCGTCGACATCCTTCTGATTACGACGCCGGACGATCAGCCGCTCTTTCAGCGTCTGCTCGGCGACGGCTCGCAGTGGGGACTGAACTTTCAATACGCCGCGCAGCCCGAGCCTGGCGGTCTCGCCCAGGCATTTCATATCGGCCGCGAGTTCGTCGGCAGCGATCCGAGCTGCCTCATCCTCGGCGACAACATCTTCTACGGCCACGGACTCCCCGACGCGCTGCGCCGCGTCGCCGCGCAGGAACATGGCGCGACCGTCTTTGCGTATCGCGTCAATGATCCGGAGCGTTACGGCGTCGTCTCGTTCGACGATCACGGCCGCGCGCAGACGATCGAGGAAAAACCGAAAGCGCCGCGCTCCAACTTCGCCGTCACCGGTCTTTACTTCTACGACGCGCAGGTCTGCGATCTCGCCCGCGACCTCAAACCGTCGCCGCGCGGAGAGCTGGAGATCACCGATCTCAATCGCATCTATCTCCAGCACGGAACGCTGCAGGTCGAGCAGCTCGGCCGCGGATACGCGTGGTTCGATACCGGAACGCAGGAGTCGCTGCTGCAGGCGGCGAACTTCGTCGAGACGGTCGAGCTTCGCCAGGGATTGAAGATCGCCTGCCCGGAAGAGGTCGCGTATCACCTCGGGACGATCTCCGCTGACGACGTGCTTCGTGCCGCGGAACGTTTGCGCAAGAGCACCTACGGCGACTATCTGCGGCGCGTCGTCGAGACCGCGCCGGTCGCGGCGCAGATCCTCTGACGCCATGCCTCTGCTGCGGCGCGAGCTCGACCTGTCGCCTGACGACTTCTTCGAGCTCGACGCCGCGAGCTTTCCGTGGGGCGTCGCGCACGTGCGCAGCCGTCAGGAAAAACTGCTGGCGCGCCATCTCGCCGAGCGTGGCGTGCCGTTCTATCTGCCGCAGTTCGCATCGAAGAGCATTCGTTCGGGACGAACGTTCACCTCGTGGCTGCCGCTCTTTCCCGGCTATCTCTTCTTTCGCGGCGATGCGAGCGCACGCGATGCGGTGCGGCGGAGCAACGTCGTCGCGAATACGATCGAGGTCGGCGATGCCGAGCTGCTCGCGGCGCAGCTCCGGCAGATTCGCGAGCTGCAGCTGGCCGGCGCGTCGATGCAACCGTATGACGCGCTCGTGGCCGGCGATCCGGTGCGCATTCGCGACGGCGCGTTCGCCGGCTACACCGGTATCGTCGAGCGCGAAAAAGGACACGATCGGCTGGTCGTCATGGTGGCGCTCATCAACCGCGCCGTGAGCGTCGAATTCGAGCGTCACGTACTCGCAAAACGTAAGCATTGAGATAGTTCCGGATTCATCCGCCGCGAAGCCGTTCGCCGACGCTTGCGGACCAGCGCAGCGGGCCGTGCCCGCTTTGCGCCGTCCCCTGGGTTCATGGTTGAATGCGTCGCGTTCAATCGTTGAACGGAACCCATGCACTCGATCAGTGACGACGTTCGCTACCGCCTCCTCAAATACCTCGCCGACCATCCGGAAGCGAGCCAGCGCGAAGTCGCGCGCGAGCTCGGCATCAGCCTCGGCAAGGTCAACTACTGCCTCCGGGCGCTGATGGAGCGCGGCCTCGTCAAGGTCCGCAACTTCACTAACAGTCAGCACAAGGCGGCGTACGCCTACATCCTGACCGCGCGCGGACTCGAGGAGAAGATCGACGTCACCCGCGCATTCCTTCGCCGCAAGGTCGCCGAATACGACCTCCTGGTGAAAGAGATCGAGACGCTCAGTGCCGAAGTCGATGAGATGAAGCAGCAGGAAAGCGCGTAGCAAAACGAGTAGTACGCCGCGCGCGGAACGACGAAATGTCACTCGGAAGATGGAGCTGCTCCCGGTCGGTGTGTACACCGAAGGGGGCGGAGCCCGCTTGCGCGCGGCGTGAAGAAGGGAAGCGAATCGCATGTATCTCGTAACGGGCGCCGCCGGATTCATCGGCTATCACGTCTCGAAGAAACTCCTCGAGAGGGGAGAGACGGTCGTCGGCATCGACAACGTCAACGACTACTACGATCCGGCGCTGAAAGAAGCGCGGCTCGATCTCCTCGCGCCGTTCGAGCGCTTCCGTTTCGTGAAGTTCGACGTCGCCGATCAGAGCGGTATGGCGGCCCTCTTCGCCGCCGAAAAGCCGAAGCGCGTCATTCATCTCGCGGCGCAGGCGGGCGTGCGTTATTCGCTCATCAATCCGCACGCGTACATTTCCGCGAACGTCGCCGGATTTACGAACATCCTCGAAGGCTGCCGGCACAACAACGTCGAGCATCTCGTCTACGCGTCGTCGAGCTCCGTGTATGGCGCGAACACGAAGCAGCCGTTCTCCGAGCACCACAACATCGATCACCCGGTCTCGCTCTATGCCGCGACGAAAAAAGCGAACGAGCTGATGGCGCATACCTACGCGAGTCTTTTCGGATTGCCGTCGACGGGACTTCGCTTCTTCACCGTTTACGGACCGTGGGGACGTCCTGACATGGCGCTCTTCAAATTCACGCGCGGCATTCTCGCCGGTGAAGCGATTCCCGTCTTCAATGAAGGGAAGATGGTCCGCGACTTCACCTACATCGACGACATCGTGGAAGGCGTCGTGCGCGTCACCGATTCGACCGCCGCCGCCGATCCGAACTGGAGCGGCGACGATCCCGATCCGGCGCGCAGTTACGCGCCATACCGCGTCTTCAACATCGGCAACAATCAGCCGGTTCCGCTCCTCGAATGCATCGCCATCCTCGAAGAATGTCTCGGCGCGAAAGCGAAGATGGAGTTGTTGCCGATGCAGCCGGGCGACGTGCCGTCGACGATGGCCGACGTTACCGAGCTCGAGCGTGCCGTCGGTTTCCGCCCCGCCACTCCGCTCCGCACCGGAATTTCCCGCTTTGTCGACTGGTACCGAAAGTATTACCAGATCGACTAAAACGTGTCGCCGGTCACGGCCGGCGCATGCTCAGCCGATCTACATTGCGTCCAGTTTCGGCAAACAGATCCAATAAGACAGGAATCTCCAATGAGCATTCATTCGCGGAAATCCGTGTGGCTGGCCACGCTTACCGTCTTCTTCTGCTTCGCGAATTTCGCGGATGCCGGAGTGCAGGCCCGTCTCGGCGACAAAGCATTCAATGCGCTCTATGCAGCGCGGACGAAGGCCGGCCACGTGCGCGTCGCAAACGTGCCGCTGGCCGATCAGGTTCCCGGCACGCTGGAGCTCGACCGCTTCGAGATCTATGCGCCCGACTCCGTCGTCGTCGTGTACGGCGAGCACGGTCCGATGCGCGTTGCGCCGCCGCAGATCACCTTCTTCCGCGGCAACGTCGACGGCGATCCGGGATCGCTGGCGTTTGTTGCGATCACCGAAGAATCGATCGGCGGATTCGTGATGACGCATGACCGGAAGCTGTTTCTTTCGTCGCGTCATGGCAACGGCCCGGTGCAGCGTGAGATGGCCGGCATGGAAGTCACGATCGAAGAAGCGACGCCGAGCGATGACTACGACGCGCAGGGCACGTTCATGTGCATGCTCGACAAGAGCGAGCTCACGCACCCCGATCTGATGCGCGTCATCAGCGGCGAATACAAAGAGCAGTCGATCGTCACCGCGACGGCGACGTATATCGCCAACATCGCGGTCGACACTGACTACCAGTTGCGCGTGAAGCTCGGGTCGGCTGCGGCCGTCAACACCTACATCGCAAATCTCGTCGCAGCGGCATCGACGATTTATCACCGCGATCTGAAAACCGATCTCGTGCTGAAGTATCAGAGCTCATACGACACGGCCACCGATCCCTTCACGATCACGCCGCTCGGCAACGGGACCGGCGCTGCCGGCAGCCCCGACATCGGCGACGCGCTGGTCCAGCTTGGTCAGGTCTGGCACGCCGGCGCTTCGCCGCGCAACATCACCCGCTCCGCGGCGATGTTCGTCAGCGGCAAAACCTTCGCCGACGTCCCGGGCGCCTCCGCCGGCGTTGCGTGGGTGCAGACGCTCTGTTCGGGCGACTTCGCTTCCGCGAGCGCCAACGTTCCCGGCGGCTACGGCGGTGCATACGGAATTCTCAACGGCGCCGGCGGCAACGGCACGATCCCGAATCCCTCCGCCAATCCGAATTACGTCGCTACTACGAGCATCTTCGACAACAACTACTGGACTCTCCTCGCGTTCACGCACGAGCTCGGACACGTCGTGCAGTCGTCGCACACGCATTGCACGCAGCTCTCCGCACCCGATCAGGGACTCTACGGCCGCACCTACGTCGACAACTGCTACAGCGGTGAAGGCGGCGGCTGCTATACGAACGGCACCGCCGGCGCCGTGAACGCAAACGTTCCCGCGGAAAAGGGAACGGTCATGAGCTACTGCCATCTCACGACTTCGAACCCGGGCGGCTACGGCATGGCCACGCGCTACACGTTCGGCCAGGCGGGCGAAGCAAGCCACACCATCGTCGATCTGATGAAAGCGCGCCTGAACACGATCACTCCCGCGCTCTCCGCGATCACCGCTCCGGCCTCCGTCACCGCCAACTCCACCGGCAACATCGCGTCGATCACCGCGGTGGCCGGCGCGACGTACGCGTGGACGATCACCAACGGCACGATCACCTCCGTCACGACGGCGAACAGCGTCACCTTCACCGCCGGCGCGGCCGGTTCCGTCAATCTCAAGATCGTCGTGACCGGCGCGAACAGCTGCGGCGCGACCGACAACGTCAACGTCACCATCAATGCGCAGCAAAACTGCTCGAACACGGCGCTGCCGGCGTCGCGCACCGTGACGCCGCCCGCGCAGACCGGCCAGATCATCGCGGTCACCAGCGCCTGCGCGTGGACCGCCGTCAGCAACTCCGGCTTCATCAGCATCACCGGCGGTGCGAACGGCAACGGCAATGGCAACGTCACCTACAGCATCGCCGCGAACCTCACCTCGCTGCAGCGCAGCGGCACGATGACGATCGCCGGCCAGACCGTCACGATCACGCAGAAGCCGTCGATCCGCGGCGACATGGACGGCGACGGACTCGTCGACCTGATCTGGCGCAATAAGGTCACCGGGGCGACGCGCATCTGGCTGATGGACGCGAACGGAGGCATGCTCAGCTCCGTCGCGCTGCCGACCGTCGCCGATCTCAACTACGTCGTCGGCGGCGTCGGCGATTTCGATCGCGACGGCAACCAGGACATCCTCTGGCGCAATCAGGCCACCGGCGCGAACATCATCTATTACATGAACGGCACCGCCGTGAACGTCTCCACGTCCTTCCAGGGCGCGCCGAACGTCGCGTGGAGAATTCGCTCGGTCAACGACTGGAACCACGACGGCTGGCCGGACGTCATTCTCCGCAACACCAGCACCGGCCAGAACGTCATCTGGATCATGGCCGGCAACAGCATCACGACGACGACGTATCTGCCGCTCGTGACCGATCAAAACTGGGAGCTCTCCGGTACCGGCGATTCCAACTACGACGGACAGGAAGATCTTTACTGGCGCAATCTGTCCAACGGCCAGGCCGTGCTCTGGTTCATGAACGGCGTGGGCATCTCCTCGTCGACCCTGCTCGGCACCATCTCCGATCAGAACTGGAAGCTGCAGGCGGTCTCGAGCTTCAACGGCGATCCGATCGCCGACGTCATGTGGCGCAACTACCAGACCGGCCAGACCGCGGTCTGGGCCATCGGCGGCGGTCAGGTCGGCTTCACGTTCTATCTGCCGACCGAAGCGGACATGAACTGGGAGATCGTTGGCCCGCGCTAACGCGCCGCGCGACTCGCAAAGCAACATCCCTTCGCCGGCGGACAGCCATCCACGCTGTCCGCCGGTTTCCCATCTCAACGAATCGAACGCCGCGCTTCCTGCGCGGCGGTGGAGCTCATGCATGACTGATGTTTCAACGGATCTCGCGGCGAAGATCGCCGGCCGCACCGCGCGCGTCGGCGTGATCGGGCTCGGCTACGTCGGGCTGCCGCTGGTTCTGCTGTTCGAGGAAGCGGGATTTCCGGTCGTCGGTTTCGATGTCGACGCCGCGAAGACCGAGGCGCTGACGCGCGGCGAGTCGTACATTCGACATATCGGAGCCGCGCGCATCGGCAAAGCATTCACCGCCGGCGCCGCCGTCGCCACGACCGACTTCGCGCGGCTCGCCGAATGCGACGCCATCATCGTCTGTGTCCCGACGCCGCTCGGTCCGCATCGCGAGCCCGACCTGAAGTACGTTCGCATCACCGCCGAGACGATCGCCCGCCACCTGCGTCCCGGCCAGCTCGTCGTGCTCGAATCGACGACCTATCCCGGCACCACGCGCGAAGAACTGCTGACGCGCTTCGTCGAAAAAGGGCTCGTTTGCGGCACCGACTTCTTCCTCGCGTTCTCTCCGGAGCGCGAAGATCCGGGCAACGAGCGCTACAACACAAAGAACATCCCGAAGGTCGTCGGCGGTATCGACGCGCCCTCGCAGCAGGTCGCGACCGCGCTTTACGGCGCCGTCATCGATCAGGTCGTGCCGGTCTCGTCGCCCGAAGTCGCCGAGTCGGCGAAGCTGCTCGAGAACATCTTCCGCGCCGTCAACATCGCGCTCGTCAACGAGATGAAAACCGTCTTCGAGCGGATGAACATCGATGTATGGGAAGTGATCGAAGCGGCGAAGACGAAACCGTTCGGCTTCATGCCGTTCTATCCCGGCCCGGGACTCGGCGGCCACTGCATCCCGCTCGATCCGTTCTATCTGACATGGAAAGCGGCGGAGTATGGCACGTGGGCGCGCTTCATCGAACTGGCCGGCGAGATCAACACCTCGATGCCGCGCTACGTCATCGACCGCACCGTCGACGCCGTCAATCGCAGCGGCAAAAGCATCGTCGGCGCGCACGTTCTCGTGCTCGGCCTTTCGTACAAACCGGACATCGATGACGATCGCGAATCGCCGTCGTTCGAATTGATCGAGCTGCTGCAGGAGCGCGGCGCCGTCGTCGCTTACTGCGATCCGTACGTCCCGTTCGCGCGCAAAGGGCGAAAGCACGATCTCGGCCTCGCGTCGGTCGAATGCAGCGCCGAAGAGTTCGGGAAATATGATGCGGTCCTCGTGTCGACGCCGCACTCGCAGTTCAAAGATCCCGCGCTTTATGCGAACGTGAAACTCGCCATCGACACCCGCAACATCGTTCCGCGCGACGGCGTCAACGTCGTCCGCGCCTGAGAGCACGACATGTCAGAGATCAAACGCGCGCTCGTCACCGGCATCACCGGCCAGGACGGCTCGTACCTCGCCGAACTGCTGCTCGAAAAAGGATACGAAGTCCACGGCATCATCCGCCGCTCGTCGTCCTTCAACACCGGACGTCTCGACGAGCTCTATCAGGATCCGCACGAGAAGGATCGCCGTCTCATCCTCCACTATGGCGATCTGAACGACGCCTCGTCGCTCAACCGCATCCTGCGCATTGTCGATCCGATCGAGATCTACAACCTCGGCGCGCAGAGTCACGTCAAGGTGTCGTTCGACACGCCCGAATACACCGGCGAAGTGACCGGACTCGGTGCCACGCGGCTCCTCGAAGCGATCCGCGAGCTGCAGATTCGGCCGCGCCTTTATCAGGCGTCGTCGTCGGAGATGTACGGCAAAGTCCTCGCCGTGCCGCAGAACGAAGAGACGCCGTTTTATCCGCGCTCACCGTATGGCGTCGCCAAGGTTTACGCGTACTGGATGACGGTCAACTATCGCGAGGCGTACTCGCTCTACGCGGTCAACGGCATTCTCTTCAATCACGAATCGCCGCGACGCGGTGAGACGTTCGTCTCGCGCAAGATCACGCGCGCCGTCGGCCGCATCAAAAACGGCACGCAGGATCGCCTCTACCTCGGCAACCTCGACGCGAAACGCGACTGGGGCTTCGCGAAGGATTACGTCGAAGCGATGTGGCTGATGCTGCAGCAGGAACAGGCCGACGATTACGTCATCGCCACCGGCGAGACGCACACGGTTCGCGAATTCTGCGAGCTCGCGTTCGCGCGCGCCGGAATGCCGCTCGAATGGCGCGGCGAAGGCATCGAAGAGCAGGGCGTCGACGCGAGCGGCCGCACGCTGATCGAAGTCGATCCGCGCTACTTCCGGCCGACGGAAGTCGATCTCCTGCTCGGCGACGCGTCGAAAGCCGGACGCCGGCTCGGCTGGAAACCGCGCACCACATTCCGTCAACTTGTTGACCTCATGACCGACGCGGACGTCGTCCTCGCCGAAAGCGAACAGCGCGCGCGCCTCGTGCCGGAGGCGGTCCGTTGAGCGGCTTCTGGTCGGACAAGCGCGTGCTGCTGACCGGCGGCGGCGGTTTTCTCGGCGGCTTCATTCGCGAACGCCTCGAGCGCAAAAATCCGGCCGCGGTATTCGCGCCGCGCGCGAAAGAGCTCGACCTTCGCGACGCCGCCGCCACGCGCGCGTACCTCGCCGCGAACAAGCCGAATCTCATCATTCACGCCGCCGCGGTCGTCGGCGGTATCGGCGCCAATCGCAAACATCCCGGCCGCTTCTTCTACGAGAACGCCATCATGGGCATTCAGCTCATCGAGGAATCGCGGCTGGCCGGCGTCGACAAGTTCGTGCAGCTCGGCACCATCTGCGCCTATCCGAAACATGCTCCGATTCCGTTCCGCGAAGAAGAGCTGTGGAACGGTTATCCGGAAGAGACCAACGCACCGTACGGCGTCGCGAAGAAAGCGCTGCTCGTGCAGCTCCAGTCGTATCGCGACGAGTACGGCTTTAACGGCATCTTCCTGCTGCCGGTCAACCTCTACGGCCCGCGCGACAACTTCGATCTCGAATCGAGCCACGTCATCCCGGCGCTCATCCGCAAGTTCGTCGAAGCGAAAGAGCGCGGCGAGGAATCGGTGGTGTTGTGGGGCGACGGCTCGCCGACGCGCGAATTTCTCTACGTCGAAGACGCCGCCGACGGCATCGTCGCCGCCGCCGAAAAGTACAACGGCATCGACCCCGTAAACCTCGGGCGCGGTGAAGAGATCGCCATCCGCGACCTCGCCGAGATCATCAAAGCGAAGACCGCATACACCGGCAACATCGTATGGGACACCTCGCAGCCGAACGGCCAGCCGCGCCGCAAGCTCGACGTCTCCCGCGCCGAGCGCGAGTTTGGTTTCCGCGCTCCCACCGACTTCAATACCGGCCTCGCCAAAACGATCGATTGGTACATCAACTCCGCACGCTGACTGAATGACCCGACAATTTCGATTTCTGCTCGCCGCAGCCGGTCTGGCGCTCGCCTGCCAGGAACAGCGCGTCTCCGCGCCCGCCACCACGGTCAAGCACGCCGAGGAGGCGCTCGTCGTCGCCGGCGCTCCGATGGCCGCGGCGTCGCCGCGCGCGCCGGAAGTCGTGCCGCCGCGTCCCGCGCCGCCGAAGCATCCGAACGTTCTCCTCATCACGCTCGATACCGTTCGCTTCGACGTCACCGCTGCCGATCCGCGCACCAGCAACGCCACGCCATTCATCGGCGAGCTCGCGCACGCCGGCGTCAACTTCGTCCGCAGCTACTCGACGTTCGACGGCACGCCGCAATCGCACTTCTCGATGCTCACCGGATTCGTGAGCGGCTGGGGCGCGCTGCCGCTCGACGTCAAAGAATTCTCGCTGCCGTTCCAGCTGCGCAAAGTCGGCTATCGAACCTTCGGCATCGCCGCGAACGGCAACCTGAGCGCGGCCGGCTTTCGGCAGTCCGCGGGCTTTCAGCAATACACCTGTCTCAACGACGTGTGGGACGCGATGCCGGCGCCGGAAAAAGCGCGGCAACTGAAAGCGATTGATGCACGCCTCGATCACTACGCCGCGCCGCGCAACGACTTCAACCGCCTGATGCTTTACAGCTCGGCGAACGAAGTGCTGCCGCGGCTCGCGAAGCAGCTCGACAAACGGAGCGGACCGTTCTTCGGCTTCATCAATCTGATCGACGCGCACGATCCGTACTTCCCCGATCCGAAACGCTACGACGCGCGCGAAGTCGAGTCGTCGCTGAAGCTCGACGGATTCGAATCGGACATGCGGACGCGGAAGCTCAATGACGAGCTGAAGGCGCCCGAAGCGATCGCGGAAGAGAAACGGCGGCAGTGGGTCGTCGGGAAAATTCGCGACGCCGGCGGCCGTCCATGGAGCACGACGATCGGCCTCACCAAAGACGCGCTCCGCGCCTATCGGATGCGCTATCGCGCCGAAGTGCGCGAGCTCGATCAGACGCTGCGCGCCGTCTTTGCAATGCTCCGCGAGCGCGGCCTGCTCGACTCGACGATCGTCGTCATTACCGCCGATCACGGCGAAGCATTCGGCGAGTCGGAGATGCTCACGCATTCGTTCGGCAACAAAGGCGATCGCGAAGCGACGCATCGCGTGCCGCTGCTCTTCATTCTTCCGCCGGCGTACGGCGCCAGCGGCGTGCAGGCGCAGGTCGAAACATCGGGCGCCGACGTCGCGCCGACGCTCTACGATCTCGCCGGCGTCGACTGGGCCGCCGTCAGTCACGAAGCGCTTCCCGGCAACTTCGGCAAATCGCTCGTCCCGTATTTCGGCGCGACGATCCACACCGCATACGGCGCGGCCGCGTCGGTCGATGGCCGCGCGAACGTCACTCCCGAAGAGCTCGCGAAGAGCCGCTCCGAAGCGGAGAAGCGTCTCCGTTCCCTCGGCTACATTCGTTAATCATCCATGTGCGGCATCACCGGTAAGGTCGATTTCTCCGGCGCGATCGTCGACCGCGCGCTCATCGAAACGATGTGCGCGACGATCGCCCATCGCGGACCCGACGACGAGCGAGTCTGGACCGCGCCCTACGTCGGCCTCGGCCAGCGGCGGCTCGCCATCATCGATCTCGATCATCGCGGCGCCGCACCGCTCTCGAATGAAGACGGCTCGGTCTGGGTCACGTTCAACGGCGAGATCTACAACTTTCTCGAGCTCCGCGCGGAGCTCGAGAGCAAAGGCCACACGTTCCGCACGAACACCGACACCGAAGTCATCGTCCATCTTTACGAAGAGCACGGCGTCGATTGCGTGCAGCGGATGCGCGGCATGTTCGCCTTCGCCGTCTGGGACGCGAACGCAAAGCGCCTCTTCGCCGCGCGCGATCGCCTCGGCAAGAAACCGTTCGTCTACACGCGGACGCCGAACGCCTTCATCTTCGGCTCCGAGATCAAAGCGGTCACCGCCGATCCGTCGGTCACCATCGCGCCGAACTATCGCGCCATCGACGAATACCTGACGCTGCAGTACGTCCCGAGTCCGCTCACCGCGTTCGAGGGAATCGAGAAACTTCCCGCCGCGCACTGGCTCATCTGTGATGCGACCACGCGCGACGTCCGCATCGAACGTTACTGGGAAGCGCCGTCGCGCGAAAAAACGCGCGCGTCGGAAGAAGAGATCGGCGATGAGCTGGTGAGCCGTCTTCGCGAATGCGTGCGGATGCGGCTCATGTCCGACGTGCCGCTCGGCGCGTTCCTCTCAGGCGGCATCGACTCCGCGACCGTCGTCGCGCTGATGGCGCAGGAAAGCGGCAGCCGCGTGAAGACCTTCTCGATCGGTTTCGAAGAGCAGGAGTTCAACGAGCTGCCGTACTCGCGGCTCATCGCGGAGCGCTACGACACCGAACATCACGAACTGATCGTGAAGACCGATGCAGCCGCCGTGTTGCCGCTGCTCGTCCATCACTACAACGAACCGTTCGCCGATTCATCGGCGCTGCCGACGTACTACGTGTCGAAGCTGACGCGCGAGCACGTCACCGTCGCGCTCAGCGGCGACGGCGGCGATGAGAATTTCGCCGGCTACAACAACTACGGCGCCGTGATGTCGTGGTCGAAAGCGGACGCCATTCCGTCGCCGCTGCGAAACATCACCGGCCGCACGATGTCAGCCGTGCTCGACGCGCTGCCGCACGGCACGCAGACCGCGCGCGCCAGCCGCGCGTTCACGATGCTCGCCGGCGATCTGCCGGAGCGCTTCCGCATGCAGACGGCAATCCTCAAGCCGCGCGAAAAAGCAAACGGCTACAGCGAGCACTTTCGCGCACTGGCCGGCGAGTCGCGCTCGGCGGTCGGCATCGAGTGGAACGAAGAGATGGACGCGCTCGACTGGATGATGCGTCACGACCAGAGCTTCTATCTGACCGACTGTCTCAACGTGAAGGTTGACATCGCCTCGATGGCGAACAGCCTCGAGGTTCGGTCGCCGCTGCTCGATCACACGTTCATGGAGTTCACCGCCACGATTCCGAGCGCGATGAAACGCGATGCCGGCGGCGGCAAACAGATCTTCAAACGCGCCGTCCGGCAGCTGCTGCCCGACGAGATTCTGACGAAGCGCAAGACCGGCTTCGGCCTGCCGATCGGCGCGTGGTTCCGCGGTCCGTTGCAGCCGATGCTGCGCGAAACGCTGCAGGGCGACGTCGCGAAGAAACGCGATCTCTTCAAGCCGGCCTTCGTCGCGCAAATGATCGACGAGCACGTCGCCGGCCGTCACGATCGCGGCGCGCGACTCTGGGCGCTCCTCTTCCTCGAGCTCTGGTTCCGCGAGTTCATCGACTGACATGAGCCGCATCAAACGCAACGTCCTCGCGAACCTCGCCGGCGGAGTCTGGACCTCCGTTCTCAGCCTGCTGTTCGTGCCGCTTTATCTCCGTTACCTCGGCATCGAGGCGTACGGACTGATGGGTTTTTTCGCGACGCTCATGGCCGTCTTCAGCCTCCTCGATCTCGGTCTCGGCATGACGCTCAATCGCGGCATGGCCAAACTTTCCGTGCATCCCGAAAACATCGGCGAGCAGCGCGATCTCCTTCGCACGCTCGAGATCATCTACTGGTCGATCGCCATCGTCGCCGGCGCGATTCTCTTCATCGCCGCCGGTCCGGTCGCCGCGCGCTGGGTCCACGCGCAGCATCTTTCCGTCGACACGATCCGCACCACTGTTCGATTGATGGGAATCGTCAGCGCTCTGCAGTTCCCGTTCGCGCTCTATCAGGCCGGACTGATGGGATTGCAGCGACAGGTTCTCGTCAACGCGGTGCTCATCATCTGCGGCACGCTGCGAACCGTCGGCGCGGTGCTGGTCCTCGCCTTCGTCTCGCCGACCATCGAAGCGTTCTTCGCGTGGCAGGCGATGGTGATGTTTCTTCAGCTCGCCGCGACGCTCATCGCCACGTGGCGCTCCGTCGCCGCGCCGACCACACCGCGCTTTCGCAAATCGATGCTGCGCGATGAATGGCGTTTCGCCGCCGGCGTTTCCGCGAACGCCATCATCGGCGTCTTCCTCACGCAATCCGACAAGGTGCTGCTGAGCGGTCTGCTGCCGCTGGCCGACTTCGGTTACTACGCGCTCGCCGGCACCGTGGCCGCCGCGCTCTGGTGGCTGATCGTGCCGATCAACGCCGCGCTCTTTCCGCGCTTCACGCAACTCGTCGCGCTGCAGGATGAGTACGCGACGCGCGAGCTCTACCACACCGCCTGTCAACTCGTCGCCGCGGTGATCCTGCCGGTCGCCGGCACGCTCGCGTTTTTCTCGCACAGCGTGCTGCTCGTCTGGACGCGCAATGCGGTCACCGCGCAACACGCGTCGGTGATCGTCACGCTGCTCGTCATCGGCACCGCGCTGAATGGATTAGCCAGTGTGCCGAGCTACTTTCAGTCGGCCGCCGGCTGGCCGCAGCTGATGATGTACACGAACCTCGTCGGTGCGCTGATCCTCGTGCCGGCCATCATCGTGATGGTTTCGCGCCTCGGCGCACCCGGCGCCGCGTCGGTCTGGCTGGCGCTGAATCTTGGCTACGTCCTCGTCACCGTTCCGATCATGCATCGCCGTCTGCTGAAAGGGGAGACGCGGCGCTGGTACGTCGAGGATGTGCTGCTGCCGGTCGTGGCGATGGTGCTCGTGGCCGCCGCGTTTCGCCTGGCGATGCCGCCGGACCTCGGACGCGCCGCGGCGTTTCTCTACATTGCACTTTCCTGCGCCGCGATGGCGGGCGCGACGCTGCTCGCGCTTCCTCGCGCGCGCGTATTGCTGCTGCGCATGGCTCGCCGCAGAGAGGAGACGATCGCTTGATCGATGGCATCAAACGCTTCGCGCGCCGCCGTTTTCCGGAGGCGCTCGGCGCGATTCACAGCTTCCGTTTCGCGCGGCAGCTCAATGCGCGGAAGATGCAGCAGACGCCGCTCGGCTTCCGCTTCGTCGGCCATCAGGCGATGGAAGACGGCTCGTTCGAGCCGGATGAAACGCGCCTGATCGGCACGTTCGCCGCGCCCGGCAAAGTCTACGTCGACGTCGGCGCGAACTACGGCTTCTTCGCCTGTCTGGCGCGTCAGCGCGGAGCGCACGTCGTCGCCATCGAGCCGCTGCCGTCGAACCTCGAGATCCTCTATCGCAATCTCGCCGTCAACGACTGGAACGACGTTGAAGTCGTCCCGCTTGGACTCTCGACGAAACCCGGCGTCGCCACGATTTACGGCGGCGGCACCGCCGCGTCGCTGATGCAGCGCTGGTCGGGCGCTTCCGAAACGTGGAAGACGACCATCGCGCTGTCGACGCTCGACATCGTGCTCTCCGATCGTTTCGCCGATCAGGAGCTGCTGATCAAGATCGATGTCGAAGGACTCGAGCTCCAGGTATTGCAGGGCGCGGTCCGCACGCTGGCGCGTGATCCGGCCCCGACGTGGCTCGTCGAGATCGTCCTCACCGAACATCATCCCGCCGGACTCAATCCCGCCTTCCGCGATGTCTTCGACCTCTTCTGGTCGGCCGGCTACACGGCGTTCGCGCTCGGCGCCGAAGAGCGCGTCGTCACCTCTGACGACGTCGATCGCTGGGTCGCCAATCGCCGACGCGACTTCGGCTACTGGAGCTACGTGTTCAGGAAAACGACTGCATGACCGAACCGAAACAGAAAAGCCTCGCGCGCCGTCTCGCGCGAAAGTGGCTGTGGTGGCCGTATCAGTTCATGACGCGCTCGTTCTTCGAGCCGTTCGGCATCGTCAACAAATTTCGCGGCGCGCCGTACTTCGTGCGCAACCTTGCGAAGTACAGCCGAGGAAATCCGAAGGCGTCGTTTCGGTTCCGGCTGCGCGATCTCTGGTATCGCTCGTACGATCGCTTCTCCGCCGCCGGCTCGCTGACGTTCCACTACTTCTACCAGGATCTCTGGGCGTCGCAGTGGCTCTTCGATCGCGGCGTGAAAGAGCACGTCGACGTCGCCTCGCGCCTCGACGGTTTCATCGCCCATCTCCTGCCGTTCTGCAAAGTGACCTACGTCGACATCCGGCCGATCGACGTCGACTGGACGAACTTCGCCTTCCGCGCCGGCACGATCACCGAGATGCCGTTCGACGACAACTCGGTCGAAAGTCTCAGCTCGCTCCACGTCATCGAGCACGTCGGCCTCGGGCGCTACGGCGATCCCGTCGATCCGCTCGGATATGTGAAGGCCGCGGAGGAGTTGATACGTGTGCTCAAGCCCGGCGGAACGCTGCTCCTCGGCACGCCGGTCGGACAGGAAGCGCTCTACTTCGATGCACATCGCGTCTTCGATCCGCAGACGATCCGCGACGCCTTCGCAAAACTCGACCTCATCGAATTCTCGGTGATCAACGATCGCAACGAGTTGCTGCGCAACGTTTCGCTTGATGCGGCGCGCCCGTGGGATCACGGCTGCGGGCTGTATGTCTTCCGCAAACCGGAGCTCGCCGCGTGAGCATGCTGACGTCGCTGCGCCGGACCATCGCGCGCGGACGCTACACGCGCGCCGCCGCCGATCTGGCGCGTCCCGCGTATCGCGCGCTGCGGACGCGATGGCTGCGACTGCGCCATCCGCGCGGCGGATTCGTCAGCGGCAACGGCGTCAGCGTCTTCGTCGATTTTCAGAGTCCTACGTACGCGTGGTACG
>JAOBAU010000051.1 GCA_025463165.1 Acidobacteriota bacterium
TGAATCCCGGCGTCGAAGCGTGACGGCGTCCAGCGCGCCTGCATTTGTACGCCGCGATAGCGACGCTGGACATTGTTGCTGTTGCGAATGAGCGTGAGATCGACCGGAATGCCGAGCGGCGTATTGAGTCGTTTCGTCGACGGCGTCACGCTCGCGACATAGAAGTCGCGCCAGTCGCGGCCGATCAGATCGGCGCGAACATACGCGGTGCTGCCGAGCTGCATCCCGTAACCGAGCGTCAGCTCGCGCACGTACGGCGACGACAGCGTGCCGTCGAAATACGTCGAGTAGCCGGGCACGGTGCGGGTGCCGTTCGCGCGCAGGTTGTTTGCAGCGCGATTGTCGGTTCCGCCCTGCGTCGTATTGAAGTATGCAAACACGCTGCGGATGACGTCCGCCAGCGGCGTGTTGAGATCCTTGTCGTTGAACGCCGGGCCGCGATAAATGAAATCGATCGACGCGGCACTACCGGCCGCCTGATTCGACGCGGCGATGCTGTCGGCGATGCGCGACGAATATTCGGCGAACGACGCGTTGATGCGATTGCGCCCATTGCCGGAGATATCGAATTGCACGGCGAGGCGCGGCGCCAGCCGGCGATCGTCGGAACTGACCACGCCATCGGCGTCTTCCGCGTGATTGCGATCGAAACGCGCGCCGAGCGAAACCTGCCACCGCGCACCGATCGACCAGACGTCATTCAGAAACGCCGAGTCGGTGCGCAGATTGTCCTCGCGCGCGGCGGTCAGCACCGGAGTCCAGCGGATGAATGAACCGCCGCCGGTCGCGTTGGTCGGCGTCACGACCGGATACAGGACGCCGTTCTTCGACTGCAGCCGCGTCACGAACAGCGAGAAGTCGCTCCCCGACTGATGATTGTTCGCATAACGCTGTTCGGTGAAACGATCGATGCCGGCGACGACGTCGTGTGTTCCGAAACGTCCCGCTTCGACGAATTGATGCGCTGTCAATAGAATGTCGTCGTTGTCGCGGCGCTCGACGTCGCAAACGCCACAGAGCGTCGGCGCATTGAAGCGCGTGTTGTTGTTCGAGCGATCGAGCAGCAGCGTCCCGCCGACGATGTCGGTTGCAAACGCGCCGCTCCGATCGGAGAACTTCCGCGCGGAGTAATGCCCTTCCGCGAGGAAATTCGTGCGCAGCATGCCGTCGTAATGAACGGCCACGAGCGACTCGGGATCTTCGCGCGTCGTCAAACTGGCGGTGTCGTAAAGATTCGCATTGAAGCGAACGTTCGTCCCTTTCGTGTTGATCCCGAAATACGACGCGGCGAGACTGTGACTGGCGGCGAGTTGTCCGGTCAGTTTCACCTCGTAGCGCTTCTGATCGTTCCCTTCCGTGTAGCTGACCGGCGTGCCGGCCGCCGACGCCGGGTTGGCGAACGGCGGAATCGCCACCGTCTGCCGCGCGGTGTCGTTCTTCGCCCACCGTCCGGCGGTGAAGAACCAGAGCCGGTCGCGAACGAGCCGTCCGCCGAGCGTCGCCTCCCATACGTGACTGAGCGACGATTCCCGCGCTTCGAGCGCCGGCGTCTGCGCCGACCACGTCGGATTTGACAGCGAGTCGCGCAGCGATGCCGTCAACTCGTTGCCGCCCGATTTCGTGATCGTATTCACGACGCCGCCGCTGAAACGTCCGTACTCGGCGGAGATCGCGCCGGTCAGCAGCGTCGTCTCCTGAATGGCATCTTCGACGTACATCGGCCGCATCTGTCCGCGTGTGTTCTCGGTGACGACGACGCCGTTCACGAGCACGAGGTTGTCGTAGCCGGGACCGCCCGAAATCTGCAGCTGGCCGTTCGACAGCACGTTCGCGGTGACGCCCGGCGCGAACTGCGCGGTGGCGAGCTGATTGCGCTGGATCGGGAGACGTTCGATCTGGGTGAGCGTCAGGTTCGTCGAGACCGTCGGCGTCTCGAGCACCGACGGACGCGGGGCGGTGACGATCATGTCGGCGTCGAGGATGTACGCCTCGTGCATCGACGCGTCGGCGCGCGCGAGCTGCGAGAGTCGCAGCGTGACGTTGCGCGTCGCCGACGTGAAACCTGGTTGCACGAACGTCACGACGTATTCGCCCGGCGGCAGCGCAGCGAAGTTGTACGCGCCGTTCTCGCCGGTGATGGTCGTCCGCGTTCCCTGCAGCGACGGCGACGCGATCGTGACCGTCACGCCTGCGTGCGGCCCCTGGCGGCCGGTCACGATTCCGGTCAGTGCCGCCGTCGTTTGTGCGGCAGCCGATGACGCAATGATGAGGAGAAGAGCAAAGACGAACGTGGCGCGTGCGAGCATGATCAGATGTTAGACGGTCAGGTGCGGACTTGCGTGAACACGCTTCGCTGATTGCGCTCACCGCCGGCGAACGGCGCTGGCTGCGCGAAGTCTTCACCGGACGAGACGCCGCGCCGCCGGACGACATCGCGCATCTGCTCCGCGCCACGCGCGAGCACGGACTGCAACCGCTCCTCTTCACGATGCTGCGCGACAGCTGGCCGCGCGAGCTCGTCGATGCGCTGCGGCGCGACGCGTTCGGCAACGCCATGCTTGCGGAGCGCGGCATCGTGCGGATGCAGGAGGTGGTCGATGCGCTCGGCGCGCACGGCATCACGCCGCTCTTCGTCAAAGGAACCGCGCTCGCGGAATCAAACTATCCATCGCGCGGACTCCGGCCGCGCGCCGACGTCGACATCATCGTCGCGCCGTCGGAGGCGGAGCGCGCCGTCGAATCGTTGCGCGCGCTCGGATATGTCGCGGAGATGTCGCCGCGCAACGCGCCGTCCGCACAGGTGATGCTCCGCGGCGCACAGGCGGGCGACATCATCGATCTGCACTGGGCGGTCAGCAATGCGCGCGAACTGGCGCGACTGTTCGACGTCGACACGCTTCGCGCAAACGGCACCACGACCGCGTCCGGCCTGCGCATCCCTTCGGCGATCGACTCGCTGCTCCTCGCCTGCGTCCATCGCGTCGCGCATCATCACGGCGACGACCGGCTGATCTGGCTCTACGACCTCGCGTTGCTCTGGCGCGCGCTCACTCCCGATGAACGGCGGCGTTTCCACGAACGGGCGACGGAAGGAGAGATCGTCGCCATCTGCGCCGACGGTCTTTCGCGCGCGTTCGAATGGTTCGCCGCCGACGAACCGCCCGCTTTCGCATCGCCACCGCATCGCGAGCGATCGGAGAGCTTCCTCGATCCGCAACGGCTGCGCATCGCAGAGCTGCTCGCCGAGCTCCGCGCCGCAAAAGGCGAACGCCTGCGATTCCTTCGGCTGCTCGCCTTTCCATCAGCCGAACAGATGCGCGCTAGATTTCCAGGCGCGCGGAACGCCGCGCTCCCGCTGCTTTACATCCGGCGCGCGCTCGGCGCGGCCGTGAAGCTCTTCATGCGCGCACGCGGCTGACGAGCTTCCCCTCTTCGAGTGCGGCCAGCAGTTCGGCGACGTCGACGCGGATGACGTCCGGCGCCGCGTCGTACTCTCGGCAAAGCTCATCGATCACTTCGTCGACATTCCGCTTTCCATCGAGCAGCGTCCAGATTCGCGCCGCGATCGCATTCAGGGTGAAGACCGAATCGAGATCGCCGACGTTGCTTCGCACCGGCACGAGGATGGTTTCGCCTCCAACCGCGCGCATCACGAGGTTCTCCGATTTCGCGTAAATCACACTTTCCTGATGACTTGTCATCGTTCCTTTCATCATACGGTGCAATAATCTTTTCCCAGACCTTCGTCCAGGGGTCCCACCTACAACCTATGAGTATCGAGGCCGGCAGCTACGCGGAGTTTAGTGCGTTCATTCACCGCGAGGTGAACGCGACGCGCGTGCCGGTCAACGGCACGATCGAGATCACCAACCGCTGTCCGCTCGACTGCGCGCATTGCTACAACAATCTGCCGATGCACGACGGCGAGGCGCGCGCGCGCGAACTGACCACCGCCGAGCACCATCGCGTCATCGACGAGATCGCCGACCTCGGCTGCCTCTGGCTCCTCTACACCGGCGGCGAGATCTTCGCCCGCCGCGACTTCCTCGACATCTATCGCCACGCCATTCGCCGCGGCCTGCTCGTCACGCTGTTCACGAACGGCACGATGGTCACCGAGCCGATCGCCGATGAGCTGGTGAAGTGGCCGCCGTTCTCGATCGAGATCACGCTGTACGGCGCGACGCGCGAGACCTACGAAGCGCTGACCGGCATCCCGGGGTCGTACGACCTCTGCATGCGCGGCATCGCGCTGCTGCTCGAGCGCGGACTGCCGCTGAAGCTGAAGACGGTCGCGGTCTCGATCAACAAACACGAGATCGGGGCGATGGCCGCGCTGGCGGAGACGCTCGGCGTCGAATTCAAGTTCGACGCGATGATCAATCCGCGCATCGA
>JAOBAU010000082.1 GCA_025463165.1 Acidobacteriota bacterium
GCAACATCGTGGCGCGCAACATGATGCCGTTCGTCGTCCCGTGTCATCGCGTCGTTCCTTCGGCCGGCGGCATCGGCAACTACGTTTACGGCAGTGAGATGAAGAGGGAACTGCTCGAGCGCGAAGGTGTCGACGTCGAACGCCTCGAATCGCTGGCGAAAGAGCACGTCCGCTACATCGGCTCGCGCACGACACACATCTTCTGCTTCCCGACCTGCCGCGATGCGAAGCGCATTCGTGAAGAGAACACGGTGCCGTTCCGCGATGCGGATGAAGCGATGGAGACCGGGTATCGCCCGTGTCGGCACTGCCAGCCGGTGGCCGCATGATCGCCGCGACGAAACAGATTGCGCTCTTCGAACCGCGCGCGGTCTTGCCGGTGCAGAGCTCCTTCGACGTGCATGCGGTGTCGCTGCCGGCTCGGACCTTCACCGGCGACTTCTGGTTTACGCATCGCACCGACGACCGGCTCTGGTTCGCGCTCGGCGACGTCTCCGGCAAAGGTTTGCCGGCGGCGCTGGTGATGGCGATTATTCAGGAAGAGCTCGAGCAGCGGATCACGTCGTGCGCGCGCGCCGGTTGCGATCCCGCGACGACGATGCGGCGACTGCATACGCTGCTCCGTCCGATTCTGCCGGGCAATCGATTTGCGACCGCCGTCATCGGCTGGCTCTGCGACGACGGAACGATGACGCTCGTCAATGCCGGCCACTGTCCGCCGATGGTCGTGCGCGCGAGCGGCGCGATCGAGCAAATCGACTCCACCGGTCCGGCGGTCGGAATCATCGCCGGATCGAAGTGGCGGTCGGTGACGCACAAACTTCGTCGCGGCGACATGCTCGTGCTTTACAGCGATGGCTTGAGCGAAGCGGCGTGCGAAGGCGGCCTCGAGTTCGGCACCGAGGGAATCGAGAACGCGCTGCACGACGCAACCCGTCCGCATTCGGCTCACGCGGTCGCGGCGCATCTCCTCGCCGCCGTCGATCGTCATGCTGACGGCGCGCGTAACGACGATCTCACGCTGCTGGTGATCGGGCGGGGGTAGGAAACGCGCTGCGTCCGTCTCTCCTTTTATATGGGAGGGACGCCATGAAGAAGAAACTGGTGATCTGCTGCGACGGCACCTGGAACAAGGCCGATCAGGTCACGAAGAAAGGTGAGCCGTGCGTGACGAACGTCATCAAGATCGCGGTGCGGACCGCGAAAGAGGATGGCAACGTGCCGCAGGTCATCTACTACGACCAGGGCGTCGGGACTGGCGACATCCTCGATAAGGTCGTCGGCGGCGTCGCGGGTGAAGGGCTCGTCGAGAACATCAACGACGCGTACCGCTTCCTCATCGCGAACTATCAGCCGGGCGACGATCTCTACGTCTTCGGCTTCAGCCGCGGCGCCTACACGGCGCGGAGCACGGTTGGCATGGTTCGCAAATGCGGGATTCTGCGTCGAGAATTTGCCGGTCGGTACCACGAAGCGGCGGAGTTGTATCGGAACGCGGTCGTCGGTCCGAACGACGATCCGGCAAAGAAGTTCCGCGCTCAATATTCTTTCTCAGATCGCACGGAGGTGAAGTTCCTCGGCATGTGGGACACCGTCGGCGCGCTCGGCGTGCCGGTGTGGGGATTCGGGAGTCTCGCCAAGGACAAATACAAATTTCACGACACGCAGCTCTCCGGCGACGTCCGCTTCGCATATCACGCGCTGGCGATCGACGAGCGCCGCGGTCCGTTCAAGCCGACGCTCTGGTCACACGTGCCGAAAGACGATCAGTACGTCGAGCAGATGTGGTTTGCCGGCGTGCACTCCGACGTTGGCGGCGGCTATGAGAACGCCGGACTCTCTGACATCACACTGAAGTGGATGCTCGAGAAAGCGGAAGAGCGAGGACTCCTGCTCGAGAAAGCGCTGCCGCACAATCCCGGTGATCCGCTCATGAAGCCGCCGAATGACTCGATGAAGATGCCGTATACCGCGCTGCCGAAATACGAGCGGCCGATAGGCCTGAGGGTCAACGACGAAGGCGAGGTCACGAAAGATCCTGACCCGACGCAACACGTACACGAAGCGGTCCTCGAGCGCTGGGACAACATCCCGACTTACCGTCCGCCGCAACTGCGCGAGTACCTGAAGCGGATCGGCGACGCGCGCGGATCCGCTCCCTGATCGCTACTTCGCCGGCGGCGGCGGCGGAGGAGGCGGCATCATCGATGACGCACCGCCGCCGAGCTCCGGAAAGTCGGTGACCGCGGCCCAGCCGGCGCAGCCGGGACGCCAGGCCTGCGTTGTCGGCGCGACCTGACCGCTCGACATCATCGAGCGCAACGCGTCATCGGTATACGGTCCGTACGTTTTTCCGTCGATGGCGATCGACCAGCGCGCGGTGTTCGCCGCGGGCGGGGGAGGCGGTGCGGCGTTGCTGCCACCGCCGAAAGCCTGGCCCATCGCGTTGCCGATTGCGACGCCGGCGCCGAGGCCGACTCCGGCGCCCGCGACTCCGCCGGGATTCGCGGCGGCGACACCGATCGCATCGGCGGTACGCATCTGCGTGTACTGGCCCATCTTGTCACCGAGGACGCCGAGCTTCGTGCGCTGATCGATCGCGGCTTCCACTTCATCGGGGAGCGAAATGTTCTCGACGAAAAACTTCGCGAGCTCGAAGCCATACGACTGGAACTCGGGGCCGATTTTCTCGATGGCGAGCTTCGACAGCTCGTCGTACTTCGACGCCATGTCGAGCGCCGCAATGTTCCCCTCGGCGATCGCATCGGAGAGTTTGGAGATGATCGTGGAGCGAAGCTGCCCGAGGATGTCGGCGGTCGACGTGAGGCTCTGCGTGCCGACGATCGTTTTGAAGAACAGTTTCGGATCGGCGATGCGCGTCGCATAGCTGCCGAATGCGCGCAGCCGGATCATGCCGAAATCCTTGTCGCGCATCATCACCGGATTGGCGGTGCCCCATTTCAAATCCGTAAACAGCCGCGTGTTGAAGAAGTAGACCTCGGCTTTGAACGGCGACTCGAAGCCGTACTTCCAGCCGCGCAGCGTCGTCATGATCGGGATGTTCTGCGTCGACAGCGTGTACGTGCCGGCCGTGAAGAGATCGGCGGCCTGTCCTTCGTTGATGAACAGCGCGACCTGGTTCTCGCGCACGATGAGCTGCGCGCCCATCTTGATTTCCTGGTTGTAGACGGGGAAGCGATAGACCAGCGTGTCAGACGAATCATCGAGCCACTCGATGATCTCGATCCACTGCGATGCCGCCTCTTTTCTCAGATTGTCGAAGAAGCCCACGGTTTCCTCCGAGTTACAGGCGCGAGTTTACACGGCCTGGCGTGAGGCCGGCCGTGACGCGCGTCTCATCCAATACGAGGAATCCGGCCATCTTGTTTCGAGCGCGTAGTAATCGTTGCGCATCGCCGAGTACGCGCGCCACATCGTGGCGATCTCTTCCTCGTATGCGCCGAAGTCGCCGCGGGCGATTGCGTCGGCGGCGTGGATGCCGGTGGCGAGCGCTGCGGTGATGCCGTATGACGAGAGCGGATCCCAGGCCGCCGCCGCGTCGCCGATCGCTGCCCAGCCGTCGCCGGTGACGCGCTCGAGCCGCGAGCCGCCGGCATCGACGCACGTCGCCGACGTCACGCGGTAGTCGCGCGTTGCCAGTCGCTCGCGTGTGTGATGCGGCGGTTGCGCGGGCGGCGGTGTTGAAGGATCGGTCATGAACGCAATGGTGAGTTGGCGATCGGGAAGAAGCGCCGAGTACCACCAGCCGTCGCGCTCTGATTCGACGAGCGTGAACGAATCACGATCGGGATCAGCAGTCGTTGAGAGAAACCAGACGTACGCGAGTTGCGGATCGTCGCAAACGCGGCGCACGCCGTGGCGGCGGGCGATCGTGGATGCGCGTCCGGTGGCGTCGACGAGAAAGCGTGAACGGATCTCGCCGCGATCGAGAGTGAGTTGCCATCCGCCGCGATCGCATTCGATGCGCTCGATGTTCGTACGCGTCAGTCGCGTGACGCCGGCCTCGCATGCGCGATCGATGAGCTGCCGTTCGAAGCGACGCCGATCGAGATGCCAGCCGCTGCCGTACGGCGACATGATGAACGGCAGCTCTTCGACGCGATCGCTGCCCCAGACCGAACGATTTCCGTGGCAGGGGAGATGACCGTCCGCTTTCATCGCGCTCGCGATCCCGAGTTGCTCGAGCAGTGAGCGCGCCGACGGCGGCAGACTCTCGCCCGGCTTCGCGCCTTCATCGTCGCGCCGTTCGACGATCGCGCACGATGCGCCGTGGCGCGCGAGCGTCAGTGCGGCAGCCGAAGCTGCCGGGCCGCCGCCCGCGATCGCCACGTCGACATTCATCTTCATCAGCGAAGGTCGCGCGGATTCGGCAGATTCACCGGCCGCTGTCCGCTATCGGCTTCAGCCTTCAGTTTCGGTTTGATCGTCACGCCTTCTTCCACGAACATCACCGCCGGAAAGTTCGGCCTCTTCGCGTTCACGTCGTCCGGCGCGCCGGGTCGCTGCGTCACGACGCCGACCTTGTTCCAGTCCTTCACGAACTCGTTGATCACTTTGCCGCTTTGCGAACGCGGAGCGAGACCGCGCAGCCAGTACTGCCGCGCGTCATACGCGAACGACAGCTGGCGTTCCGCCGGTGAGATCGCGGGATCGATGACGACGCTGTATTGCGCCGCGGTCAGGACATTGTTCGGCACGCGCGCAGGCCAGAACGTCGGCAGAAACACCCCGTCCTGATAGCCGATGTACGCGTAGAGACAGCTCGACGTATCGGTCTGCCACGGCACCGCCATCCACTTGCTGATGTCGCCCGCTCCGCTGCCGTCGAGCGGTCCGCCTGTCGCGAGCACGACGCGCGACGTCATCCAGTTGCCGTAGTCGCGCGGCTCGTCGGTTCGCAGTTTGATGCGGAACGGACTCGCATACATGATCGGCTGCCGCAGCGGCCACGTCATCTCGCAACCGGGATGGAACGGACCGCCGATACAGTTCTCGAGCGCCGCTTTCGTCAGCGCCATCGGCTGTGCGGCAAGCGGTACCTGATCGATCGACGTCGGCGCCACGTAATTCGGATCGTAGTCGCTGACGAACGCTCCTTCCGCCCACTGCTTCAGGAACTCGTACTGCAGCGGCGTCACCGTGTACCACTGGCGCGGATTCGTCGCCGGGATGTCAACGCCGTCGCCGTAGATTGGCGGAATCTCGGTTGCCTGCATCGACTCGAAATCGGGATTGCGGAAGCGGCTGAAGATCTCTTCGCGAATTGGCCGCGCGAATTCCGAATTGCTGCCGAGCGTCGTCACGATCGCGGCGAAATCTTCGGCGCCTTTCCAGCCCCACAACTTTCCGAAGCCGGCATTCACCCACTGATAACCGGCGAGGCGCGAGAAGATCGGCAGGATGTCGTTCGTGAACGACGGCAGATGCGGACGCTGTGATGCATCGAGCTGACACGCCGCGTCGAAGACGATGTCGTACATCGTCGTCACCGGCGTCACGCCCGGTGAATAGTCGGGAGGTCCGACGACGATCCACGCATGCTCGACCGGAATCGATTTGCTGCCGATCGTCACCGTCGCGGTGACCGGTCCGTCGGCGATGTCGTCGTGCCAGCCATCGTTGTTCGCGAAGGTGACGGCCGGCTCGTTCTTCGGAGGAGAGCCGGAGATGCCGTGACCGCCGAAGACGAGCAGACGTCCTTCGTCATCGGTCTGCAGCTCACCGAGCGACACTTCGGTGTTGAAGAACTTGCCGCCGTCGAAGCGATACTTTTTCCCGCTCGTCTTTTTGCCGCTGATCGAGCGCGGACCGGGATCGATGACCAGCTGCTTGCGATCGGCGCCGGCGATCGTCGCGTTGCGGCGCGCGCTTCGCTTCGGCGGCAATCCTGCGCTGCCGTCGAACTCCGGAATGTCCATCGCCATATCGAAGTCATACCAGGCGGCTTTGTGATTCGCGAGATGAACGCGCCACTCGACGCCGGCGTCGCCGGCTTTTAGTTCGCCGAGGAGGTTGTTGCCGGAGTCGTACGCGTAGAGTCGGAAACGGGCTACCTGGCGAAGCAGCTGACCGTCAGCATCCTTCCATCCATTTTTCCCCGGCGGCGTTCGATCCTGCCCAGCCACCTCGGGGCCGATGAAGTACTCCGTTTCGCTGCCGCCGACGCGGGCAATTCCGATCGGCGGATAGATGCTGCACCACGCCACGTTGTCGAGATTCATTTGTTCCTCCGATGAGGGAGAGTCGCGAAACGCTCTGACTCCTACCCGTGACAAGCGAGAAGCGGAATGTGTGACACCATGCGCGCGCTTTTCCCGCGCTGAAGGAGAGAATGTGAAGAAACTATTCACCGCCACCATGCTTTGTATCGCCGCGACCGCGTTCGCCGGCGAAGGAATGTGGATGCCGCAGCAGGTTCCGCAGCTCGCATCCGAGCTGCAGAAGGCCGGCATGAAAATCGATCCGAATCGTCTCGCCGATCTGACCGGCGATCCGATGGGAGCCGTGATCTCGCTCGGCGGCTGCACGGCGTCGTTCGTGTCGCCCGACGGTCTCGTCGTCACCAACCATCACTGCGGCTACGGCTCGATTCAGTTCAACTCGACGCCGCAGCGCGATCTCATCACGAACGGCTTCCTCGCGAAGTCGCGCGAAGAAGAGTTGCCCGGCGGTCCTGGCACGCGCGTGTTCGTCACGACGAACATCGAAGACGTGACCGATCGCGTCAGCGGCAAGCTCGATCCGAAGATGAGCGACGTGCAGCGCGCGAAGACGCTCGATCAGCGCAGCAAGATGCTCGTCGAAGAGTGCGAGAAGCCGGGCGGCGTTCGCTGCCGCGTGGCGTCATTCTTCGAAGGGGCGCAGTACCTCCGTACGACGCAGATGGAGATCCGCGACGTCCGTCTCGTCTACGCGCCGGCGCTCGGCGTCGGTGATTTCGGCGGCGAAGCGGACAACTGGATGTGGCCGCGTCACACCGGCGACTTCTCGTATCTGCGCGCCTATGTCGGCAAAGACGGCAAGCCGGCCGATTACTCGAAAGACAACGTTCCTTACAAGCCGGCGCACTTCCTCAAGGTGTCGACCGAGGGGATCAATCCGGGCGACTTCGTCCTCGTGGCCGGCTATCCGGGGCGGACGTTCCGCTATCGCACCGCGGCCGAAGTGACCAGCTCCGCGGAGTACGGCTATCCGACCACCATCCGCTACGCGACGGACATCAACAACATCCTTCGCGCGGCAGGAAAGAACAACAAAGAGGTCGAGCTCCTGAATGCGTCGCGCATCAAGGGGAACGACAACGTGCTGAAGAACTACACCGGTACGATGGACGCGTTCACGAAAGGCGGCATCATCGCGCAGCGGCAGAAGCGTGAAGCCGAGCTCGCGACGTGGATCGCTGCCGATCCGGCGCGCGCGAAAAAGTACGCCGGCGTGCTCGACGAGATGAATCGCCTCACCGCCGAAGGCGTTGCGACGCGCCAGCGCGACACCGTGGTGTCGTGGCTGTCGCGTTCATCGCCGATGCTCGCGCAGGCGCAGACGCTTTACCGGCTCAGCGTTGAACGGGCGAAGAAAGACATCGACCGCGAAGGCGGATTCCAGGAGCGCGACTGGCCGCGGCTTGCGGAAGCGGTCGACCGCGCGCGTCGCACGATCGAGCCGGGCAGCGATCGCGCCGGTTTGAAGTACATCCTCGACGAGTCGCAGAAGCTGCCGTCCGGCCAGCGGATCAAAGCGGTCGATGATGCGATCGCGGCCGCGGGCAGTGTCGACAAGTATCTCGATCAACTCTACGGCAACACGAAGATCGCGACGCTCGAACAGCGCCGGGCGATGCTCAAAGAGTCGACCGCGCAGCTCGACGCGCGCAACGATTCGATGCTCAAGCTGGCCGCGGCGCTCCTGCCGCTGCACCTCGAGGACGAACAGAAAGATCTGCAGCGCGGCGGCGCGATGGCGCGCATTCGTCCGCTGTACATGGATGCGCTGCGCGGCATGACCGGCGGCCGTCTCTATCCCGATGCGAACTCGACGCTGCGCATCACGTTCGGCAACGTCGAAGGCTACAAGCCGCGCGACGCGGTGAGCTACGCGCCGCAGACGACCGTCAGCGGCATCGTGCAGAAGAACACCTTCTCCGGCGAGTTCGACGCGCCGAAGGCGGAGATCGAAGCGATCAAAGCCGATCGGACGAAGGGCTACGTCGATCCGCAACTGAACGAAGTGCCGGTCAACTTCCTCTCGACGGTCGACACGACGGGCGGCAACTCCGGTTCGCCGACGCTCAACGCGAAAGGCGAGCTGGTCGGACTGCTGTTCGACGGCAACTACGAAGCGCTGGGCAGCGACTTCGTCGTCGATCCGGCCGTGACGCGCTCGATTCACGTCGACGCGGTTTACATGCTGTGGATCATGGATGCCGTCGACGGCGCGCACAACCTGCTGCGCGAGATGAGCATCGAGCCGAAGTTCGACAAGTCGGCGCGTAACTAAACTTCGAGTCGCTCGACCGTACCGCCGCGCATTCGCAGTGTGACGGTGCGGTCGAGCGCATCCCGAACCCAGACGCCGCCGTCCGCCGAATCGAGCGTGTCGATTTTTTCGAGCAGCTCTTCGGGCGTTTCGATGTCGACGCATTCGCCGTCATCGAAGATCAGCCGGATCGGAAACTCGGGCGTCACGGCACGACTCTCCACCGCGTCGCGGGAAAGAGCGGATCACCGGCGCGCCCTGCGCCTCCGCAAGTGATCGTTGAGCGCAAGCGGCGATTGTAGCGGCTCCGCGCTTCATCTATAATCCGCGCGCTTTTTTCCGCCGAAATTAAGGAGCCACGCGCAATGTCCGGTCACAGTAAATGGAGCACCATCAAGCACAAGAAAGGTGCGGCCGATGCCAAGCGCGGAAAAGTCTTCACGCGCATCATCAAGGAAATGACGATCGCCGCGCGGCTGGGGGGCGGCGATGTCGACGGCAACCCGCGACTTCGCGCCGCCATCCTGGAAGCGAAGGCCAGCAACATGCCGAAGGACAACATCGATCGCGCCATCAAGCGCGGAACGGGTGAGATCGAGGGACTGACGTACGAAGAGATCACGTACGAAGGTTACGGGCCGGGCGGCGTCGCCATCATGGTCGAAGCGCTGACCGACAACAGCAATCGCACCACGCCCGAGATTCGCCACACGTTCGAGAAATACGGCGGCAACTTCGGTACGCCGGGATCCGTGCGGTTTCAGTTCGATCGCAAAGGATATTTCGCGGTCGAGAAGAGCGTGGTCGGCGAAGACAAGCTGATGGAGATCGCGCTCGAAGCGGGAGCCGACGACCTGCAGACCGAAGACGCCGAGGTCTACGAGATCTATACGTCGCCTGAGGCGTTCGAGCAGGTTCGCGAAGCACTCGAGAAGAACAAGATCGCGACGGTCGAAGCGAAGCTCGGACAGGTTCCGTCGACGTACGTGAAGCTCGATGAATCGAAGGGCAAGCAGATGATGCGGCTCATGGAGATGCTCGACGATCACGACGACGTGCAGAACGTCTGGTCGAACTTCGACATCCCGGATGAGTTGATGGAAGACGAGTCCTGAGTCCTGAGTGCTGAGTCCTGAGTGCTCGACGATGAACGCGATCGTTTTCGCCACAAAGGACTACGGCTACTTTGCAGACTCAATCGCCGCGGCGGGATCGCTCGAGCGCGGCGCCGTTGAACGAAGCGACTTTCCTGACGGCGAGCACTACCTTCGCGTGGTCTCGCCGGTCAACGATCGCAACGTCATCGTCGTGGGCGGCAGCATTTCCGACGCGGCGCTGCTCGAGATCTACGACCTTGCCTCCGCCGTCGTCGACCTCGGCGCGGCCACGCTCACGCTGATCGTGCCGTGGTTCGGTTATGCGACGATGGATCGCGCGTCGAAGATCGGCGAGGCGGTGACGGCGAAGAATCGTGCGCGCATCTTCTCGTCGATTCCACGCGCGAAGCTCGGCAATCAAATCCTCCTCCTCGATCTGCACAGCGAAGGGATTCCGCATTACTTCGAAGGTGCACTGCATCCTGTGCATGTCTACGGCAAGCCGGTCATCGAGCCGCTGGCGCGCGAGCTCGGCGGCGGCTCCTTCATCCTCGGCTCGACCGACGCCGGCCGCGCGAAGTGGATCGAGTCGCTCGCCAACGACCTCGGTGTCCCGGCGGCCTTCGTCTACAAGCGACGCACCGGTCCGTCATCGACCGAAGTCACGGCCGTCAGCACGCAGCTCGCGGGTGAGACGGTCGTCATCTACGACGACATGATCCGCACCGGCGGTTCGCTGATGGGCGCAGCGCGCGCGTATCGCGACGCCGGCGCCGGACGGATCGCCGCCATCGCCACCCATGGTGTTTTTCCCGGCGACGCCCTCGCGCGCATTCGCGCGTCGGGACTCTTCTCCGCCATCGCCTGCACCGACAGCCATCCGCGCGCCGAAGCGTTGCGCGGCGAAGGACTCATCGTTCGGTCGGCTGCAGAGCTCTTCCTGTCGTTCCTGCGATGATCGCCACCATCACCGCGGCCGCCACGGCGAGCGCGGCGCCGGTGTTGAACGCCGCACGCGCCGACACGTTCTGATACAGCTCGCCGAAGATCGCCGTGCCGGCGAGCACGAACAATCCCGTCGCGAGGTAGTACAAACCGAAGCTGCGTCCGCGCGCGCCGGCCGGAACGAGATCGCTGATCCACGCGCGCTCCGCCCCTTCCGTCAGCGTGAACGGAATCGCGTACAGCACGAAGAGAATCACGAACGCCGTCATCGAATGCGCGCCGGGGAAACAGAAGTAGATCGCCGCGTATGAGAGCCAGCCGACGACGAGCAGCCGCCGGCGATCCATCCGATCGGAGAGCGATCCGGCCGCGGTTGAGAAGAGCGCTTTGATCAGATGATGCGCGGCCCAGAGCGCCGGCAGCATTGACGTCGCCACGCCGGCCGCGTGCGCCTGCAGCAGCAGAAACGCATCGCTCGAATTCGCGAGCGAGAAGAGCGCGATCGCGCCGAGCGCAGCCCAGAACCGCGATGGCAGCGGAGCGGGCGGCGGATCATCTTTCGATTTCACTTTGATCTCGCGCGGCGGTTCCTTCAGCGCGATGATTAGCAGGAGAACGCCCAGCGCGCCGGGAATCACCGCGATGAGAAAGAGCGTCCGCATCGGGACGTGCAGCGCGTTCAGAAAGACGAGCGCCGCGAGCGGGCCGATCACCGCGCCGCTGTGATCGAGCGCGCGATGAAAGCCGAACGCTTTGCCGCGACTCTCCGGCGGCGTGACGTCGGAGATCAGCGCGTCGCGCGGCGCGGAACGAATTCCTTTTCCCGTACGATCGATGAGACGTGCGGTCAGCACTGTCGGCCAGTGAACCGCGATACCGATCAGCGCGCGCGACGCGGCGGCCAGTCCGTAACCGGCGACGACGAGCGGCTTGCGGCGCGGCAAACGATCCGACAGCGATCCGGCCGCCAGTTTCAGAATCGACGCGAGGCCGTCGGCCAGTCCTTCGATCATTCCGATGACGAGCGGCGTCGCGCCGAGCGTCGTGGAAAGAAAGATGGGGAGGAGCGGATAGATCATCTCGCTCGACGAGTCGTTGAGGAGCGAGACCAGGCCGAGGAGGATGACCTGCGGGCGAAGGCGATTTGGATTTGTGTTCATGCTGAGCGGAGCTCCTGCAATAACCCCTTCATATCTTCCGGCAGCGGCGCTTCGAACACCATCGGCTCTCCGCTCCGTGGATGCGGAAACGTGATCCGCGACGCATGCAGCGCCTGCCGCGGAAACGCGGCGATCGTCTTCTGCAGCTTCTTGTCGGGAATGCCGCGCCACTGCGGACCGGAGTAGAGCGGATCGCCGATGATCGGATGTCCGAGCTCGCGGAGATGGACGCGGATCTGATGCGTCCGTCCGGTGCGAATGCGGCAGCGCAGCAGCGACGCGTAGCGCAACTGTTCGGTCACGACGTAGTCGGTGATCGCGTGACGCGCGCCGGCGACGATGGCCATCTTCACGCGATCGCGCGGATCGCGTCCGATCGGCGCATCGATCGTTCCCGACGCCGGCTTCGGCATTCCGTAGACGAGCGCGATGTACTCCTTGCGCACCGAATCGCTGCCCCACGCCTCGGTGAGCCTGCGATGTGCGTCGTCATGTTTCGCGATCACCATCACGCCGCTCGTATCTTTGTCGAGGCGATGGACGATGCCGGGACGGAGCTCGCCGCCGATGCCGCTCAGGTCTTTGACGTGGAAGAGCAGCGCGTTGACGAGCGTCCCGTCGCGATGTCCGGCCGCCGGATGCACGACGAGACCGGCCGGCTTGTCGATGACGACGAGCTCCTCGTCTTCGAACAGGATCGTGAGCGGCAGCTCCTGTGATTCGATCGACGACGGCGCGGGCGGCGGAACGTCGACTTCGATTTCCTGTCCGGCTGCGACGCGCAGCGATGCTTTCGGTGCCTTGCGTCCGGCGATTGAAACGCGCCCGTCATCGATCAGCTTTTCGATGTAACTGCGGCTGAGCTCGGGGAGGAGTTCGCTGAGCGCGCGATCGAGGCGGAGTCCATCGCTGCCGGGGGGAATGACGACGCCGCGTCTCTCCTGCACGCGCGGAGTATACGCGCGGATTTTTTGCGTCTCCTCTGATGTGCGCATGCTACGATTCCCGCGCATCACGCGCACGAGAGGGACCTCATGGCGACGTTTTTGCCTGTGCAGCCGTAACAACCGCAGTGCGTCCTGGTGCTAAACGAATGTGGCGCAGGATTCGTAAGCAATTCGTGCTTTCGGAAGTCTGAATTAAAAATCTCGTCGTAAAAGGGGAAAATCGTATGTTCAAGTTTAAAAACTGGGGAATCGCAGCGGCGCTCGCTCTCTCGACTGCTGCGGCGATGGCGAGCAACTTCCGCGCGGCCGATCAGGTCTATCTTCCCATCGGCGGTCACATCCAGGGCGGCGGCGCTCTGTTCGTCTCCGATGTGTTCCTGTCCAACCTCTCCACGGACACCGTGACGGTCTCGATCATCTTCTCGAGCGGTCCGGCGGGCGCCATCCAGACGAATTTCCCGCAGATCACGCTCGCTCCGAACGAGCGCAAAGAGCTGCCGGACTTCTTCAGCACGAACCTCAGCCTCACCAACAATCTCGGCGTCGTCATCTTCAACGCCTGCAAGCAGGGCGCTGACTGCGGTCCGCTCACGCAGGACGCCAGCGGCTTCAGCCCGAACTACCGCAACATCTCGGTCGAGAGCCGCATCTTCTCGACGATCTCAGGCGTTCCGGGCACGACCGGCCAGGACATCCCGGGCATGCCGTGGTACAGCTTCGTGACGATGGACCAGGCCGCCACCGGCCTCGACAAGGTCTTCATCACCGGCATCCGCAACACGTCGGCGTACCGCACGAACATCGGCTTCGTGAATGCGTCGCAGTATTCGAAGGACATGCAGCTGAAGGCGACGCTGTTCTCGTCGACCGGCGCGGTCCTCGGTACTTACACCGAAACGCTCGGCCCGCTCGGCCAGGCACAGCGCTCGGTCGGCTCGATCTTCCCGGCGTTCCCGACGGCAGCAACGTCGACCGGCGCGTGGGTGCAGATCGAACAGATCGCCAGCAACCCGACGTCCGACGCGCCTCAGGGCTGCACGACG
Source organism: Acidobacteriota bacterium (assembly GCA_025463165.1). Lineage (GTDB taxonomy): Bacteria > Acidobacteriota > Thermoanaerobaculia > Gp7-AA8 > Gp7-AA8 > JAOBAU01. The sequence continues at coordinate 13,689 of JAOBAU010000082.1, forward strand.
ACCGGCTGCCCGGCGTTCTTCGCTTACGGCTCGCAGCTCGACAACATCTCGGGCGATCCGACGACGCTCGAAGCGCAGTACTTCAAGCCGCTCACCGACGCGCAGATCCTCGCGATCTACCCGACGACGGCCGGCAAGTCGGCAGTTCGCCGCGTGGCGCGCCACTAACTGACTCAGCTGTCTGCACTGACCTGAAAAGGCCGCGCGCGAGCGCGGCCTTTTCCGCACCCTTCGACAGGGAATCGCGTGCACTCCGCGCGCTGTTGTCGCCCACCGTAGTCAGTGCTATCATTCGTCGGCTTTCGAGCAGCACTTTTTCGAAAGCGGCCGTGCGGCCGCTTTTTTTGTTGTCAGGAGATTGTTTCAAGTCGTATGAGCAACTTACCGGCGCGGATCGAGGAAGAAATCGAAAAGATCGTTTCGTCCGAAGGACTGGAGCTGGTTCATATCGACTACCGGAAGCAGGGACGCGGCTATCTGCTTCGGATCGACATCGACAAAGAGGGAGGCGTGACGCTGGAGCATTGCTCCCTCGTCTCGCAGCAGGTCTCGACTTATCTCGACGTCGACGATGTGGTGCCTGTCGAGTATGAGTTGCAGGTGTCGTCGCCCGGTCTCGACCGGAAGTTCTACAAAGATTCGGACTACAACAAGTTCCTCGGCCGGCTGGTGCGCGTGAAAACGTCGTCGGCCGTCCGCGGGCTGCACGTGATCGTCGGAAGACTGAAAGAGTTCGACGGTCAGAAGATCATCGTCACCGACCCTGCGGTCAGGCGCGATCCGGATTACGAGATCCCGCTCGCGGTGATCAAAGAAACACGGCTGGAAGTGGAGATCTGAACGATGTTTGACGAGAATCTGAGCAAGAACATCAAGGCGCTCGCGTACGAGAAATCGATCGACGTCGAACGCGTTTTCAAAGCCCTCGAGGACGCCCTCGCCACCGCCGCGCGCAAGTACTACAAGACTCGCGAACCGATGGAAACGGTGCTCGACCGCATTAGCGGCGGCATGCAGATGTTCGTCATCAAAGAAGTCGTCCAGGACGAGAACGAGATCGAAGATCCGCAGGCTCAGTGGACGCTCGATCAGGCTCGAAAGATCGAGCCGGAAGTCGAGATCGGCGGCCGCGTCCGGCTCAACTACATCACCAAAGAAGTCGTCGACGTCGTGCGCGATCCGAACACGCAGATTCGCACGTACGAAGCGCAGAAGATCGATCCCGAAGTCGAGCAGGGCGATGAAGTCCACATCCCGCTGACGCAGCAGGCCGGCGACTTCGGCCGCATCGCCGCGCAGTCGGCCAAGCAGGTCCTCTATCAGAAGGTCCGCGAGGCCGAGCGCGAGAAGGTCTACAACGAATTCGCCGACAAGCTCGGCGAGTTGGAAAACGGTTACGTCAAGCGCTTCGAGCGCGGCGACATGATCATCGATCTCAACGGCAAGACCGAGGGGATCATCCCGCGCTCGCAGCAGTCGCGCGCGGAGCGTTACTCGCAGGGCGACCGCATCAAAGCGGTCATCATCGACGTGCACACGCAGCCGAAAGGTCCGCAGGTCGTCCTCTCGCGCACCGATCCGCGGCTGCTCATCAAGCTGTTCGAGATGGAAGTGCCGGAGATCTATGACGGCACGGTCGTCATCAAAGGCGCCGTCCGCGAGCCGGGCGAGCGCGCCAAGATCGCGGTCATGTCGCGCGAGCGCGACGTCGATCCGGTCGGCGCCTGCGTCGGCATGAAGGGCTCACGCGTGCAGTCGATCATCCGCGAGCTTCGCGGCGAAAAGATCGACATCATTCCGTGGCACGACGACATCGTGAACTACGCGCAGAACTCGCTCGCTCCGGCGAAGATCACCCGCGTTTCGGTGACGAGCGACGAGATGGCGCACCGTCCTCACCTCGACGTCATCGTCGACAACGATCAGCTCTCGCTCGCCATCGGCAAGCGCGGACTGAACGTCCGTCTCGCGGCCGAGCTGATCGGCGCGAAGATCGACATCAAGTCGGAAGAAGAAGTGAAGGGCGAAGTGGCCGATGCGCTTTCCGCGATGCTGCAGGAAGCGATGGCCGAGGCGCGCGCGGCGACCAATGTCCACGACATTGAAGAGATGCCGGCGGAATGGGCCGACACGCTCGAGGGAGCCGGCTACGACGACCTCGACTCGATCGTGAATGCCAGCACCGAAGATCTGACGGCGATCGAAGGGATCGACGACGAGATGGCGGCGCGCATTTTCGAGATCGCGAAGAAGCACGAGTCGGTTGAAGCCGAGGAAACATTCGGCACGACCGGCGAAGACGAAGAGGATGAAGAGACCGGCGACGACGACGAAGAGGTCGGCGACGAAGAAGAATCCGAAGGCGATGACGACGCGGAAGCCGGCGAACAGCCGGAAGCTGAAACCCGCGAAGAGGAAGAAGCGCCGGTCGAATAGCAGCAAGGGTTTGCGAATCAAAGGGAGATTGAATGGCGGCAGCGAAAATTCGAGTGAGTGACATTGCGAAGAAGATGGGGAAGTCCGAGAAGGACGTCATCTTCCAGCTCCAGTCGCTCGGCGCGGAGGTCACGGACCCGACTCAGTTGCTCGAGCCGGAAGTGATCCAGGCGCTCATTACCGGCAAGAAACTGACGACGCGCACGCGCAGCGTCATCATGCGGGAAGACAAACCGCAGCCGGAGAAGAAGAAGGAAGCGATCCGGCCGCCGCGTCCGATCGTGAAGCCGAGTCCGCGTCCGAAGCGGGAAGTTCCGGTTGGCGAAGAGCCGCCGGTCGTCACCGCGACGCCGTCCGTCATCATCCCTGAATTCGTGCAGGCCGCGGAAGCCGAGGAGCGCGCCGCGCTCGAAGCACCCGCTCCGACAGAAAAAGCTCGCGTCGAAGCACCGGAGGAAGCAGCAGCGGTTACTCCCGCCGCCGCCGCTCCCGCGCAGACGCCGCAGGCTCCCGCCGCACCGCCCGCACCACCGGCGCGTCAGCATGCTCCCGCACTTCCGCAGGGCGACATCCGTCGTCCCACCGGTCCCACCGGACCACGTGCACGCTCGCCGCAGGGTCCGCGTCCCAACTACGCCGGCCAGGCGCCGGCGATTCGTCCCGGTGCACCGATGGGTCAGGGCGGCGGTATGCGCCCCGGCACTTCCGGCCCGGGACAGCGTCCCGGCGCTCCGATGAATGCTCGTCCGGCCGGTCCCGGCGGACAGCAGGGCTATCGTCCGAGCGGTCCCGGCGCACCGCGTCCGAGCGGTCCGGGCGGAGGGATGGGCATGCGTCCCAGTGGTCCGGGTGCCGGTACGGGATTCCGTCCGAGCGGCGGCCCAGGCCGTCCGATGGGCGCTCCGCCACCGTCGTCTCCCGGCATGGGTCCGGCCGGCGCGCGTCGCAAGCCGCAGGGCGACGAGCGTCCCGAGAAGAAGAAAACCACCGGAAAACGCGGCAAGTCCGAGCGTCCGCAGGAAGTCGACAACGAGCTCTTTACGAAGGGTCCGTTCAGCGGCACGCAGATCATCAACGATGATCTCGGTCCCGACATCCCGGTTGTTGAGGTCGATGAAGACGGCAAGCCGAAGCCGCTGTCGGCGCGTCGCGACACCCGCAAACAGGCCGCGCCGGTCTCCGGCAAGGTGCTGAACTTCACACGCCCGACCGGCAAGGTCGCGCTCACCGAAGGCGCGACCGTCAAAGAGCTCGCCGACAAGCTCGGCGTCAAAGCCAACGATCTGATGAAGCACCTTCTGATGAAGAAGGGGCTGATGGTCTCGATCAACCAGCCGCTCGGTGGCGATCTCGCCCTCGACATCGCCAAAGAGCTCAACGTCGACGCCGAGATCGTCTCGTTCGAAGACGCCGTCGAGCTCGATGCGATCGAGAAGGGCGCGCAGACCGGCACCGTGCCGCGTGGTCCGGTCATCACCGTCATGGGTCACGTCGACCACGGCAAGACGTCGCTCCTCGATGCCATCCGCGAGACCAACGTCGCGGCCGGTGAAGCAGGCGGCATCACGCAGCACATCGGCGCCTATCACGTCGAGAAGCGCGGCCGGAAGATCGTCTTCCTCGACACGCCCGGCCACGAAGCATTCACGATGATGCGTGCACGCGGCGCGAAGGTGACCGACATCGTCGTCCTCGTCGTGGCCGCCGATGACGGCGTCATGCCGCAGACCAAAGAAGCAATCGATCACGCGCGCGCCGCGAAGGTGCCGATGATCGTAGCCATCAACAAGATCGACAAACCGAACGCCAACGTCGACCGCGTCCGCCAGGAGCTGTCCGGCCACGGCGTGCTCGTCGAACAGTGGGGCGGCGACGTCGTCTCCGTCGAAGTCTCCGCGATCAAGAAGCAGGGCATCGACGAACTGCTCGACATGATTCTGCTCACCGCCGACATCCTCGATCTGAAAGCGAATCCCGAGCTGGCGGCGAAGGCCGTCGTTCTCGAAGCGCGCAAAGACGTCGGACGCGGCATCGTGGCGACGATCCTCGTGCACGACGGTACGCTGCGCATCGGCGACGCATTCTTCTCCGGCGCGACGTCGGGCAAGGTCCGCGCGATGACCGACGAGCATGGCGTCCGCATCAGGGAAGCCGGTCCGGCCACTCCGGTTCAGGTCACCGGTTTCGATGACGTTCCGAACGCCGGCGATTCGCTCGCCGTCGTCGACGAGCAGACGCAGGCTCGCATGATCGGTCAGATGCGCCAGGAGAAAGTGCGCGAGGCATCGCAGTCGAAAGGCTCGCGTATGTCGCTCGATCAACTCTTCCAGCGCATGCAGCAGGGCGAAACGAAGGAGCTCAACCTCATCGTCAAAGCCGACGTTCAGGGCTCGGTCGAGGTGTTGAACGACACGCTTCGCAAACTTTCCCAGGAGCAGGTCAAGGTCAACGTCCTCCACTCCTCGGTTGGCGCGATCTCGACCAACGACATCCTCCTCGCCACCGCTTCCGATGCGATCGTGGTCGGCTTCAACGTCCGCCCCGAGCGCAGCGCCGCGGAGCTGGCGGAGAAGGAAGGGGTCGACGTCCGGCTACACACCGTCATCTACAACCTCACCGACGAGATCCGCGCCGCAATGACCGGTCTCCTCGATCCGAAGCTGCAGGAAGTCTTCATGGGCCGCGCCGAAGTGCGCGACACCTTCAAGGTGCCGAAGGCCGGCACGATCGCCGGCTGCATGGTCACCGAGGGGATCTTTCCGCGCACCGCCAGCATCCGCCAGCTGCGCGACAACCGCGTCATCCTCGAAGGAAAGATCGCGTCGCTGCGGCACTTCAAGCAGGACGTCTCGGAAGTCCGTCAGGGCTTCGAGTGCGGCATCGGCATCGAACGTTTCCAGGACATC
>JAOBAU010000128.1 GCA_025463165.1 Acidobacteriota bacterium
CCGCTGGATGGCGGCCGTTTCGCGACGTCGGACCTGAACGATCTCTATCGCCGCGTCATCAACCGCAACAACCGCCTGAAGCGCCTGATCGAGCTCAAGGCGCCGGACATCATCGTGCGCAACGAAAAGCGCATGCTGCAGGAGGCCGTCGACGCGTTGTTCGACAACGGCCGCCGTGGCCGCGTCATCACCGGCGCCAACAAGCGTCCGCTGAAGTCGCTTTCCGACATGTTGAAGGGCAAGCAGGGCCGCTTCCGTCAGAACCTGCTCGGCAAACGCGTCGACTACTCCGGCCGTTCGGTGATCGTCGTCGGTCCCGAGCTGAAGCTGCATCAGTGCGGTCTGCCGAAGAAGATGGCGCTCGAGCTGTTCAAGCCGTTCATCTACAACCGTCTCGAGCAGAAAGGCCTCGTCGGCACCATCAAGGCTGCCAAGGAAATGGTCGAGTTGCAGCAGACGGAAGTCTGGGACGCGCTCGAAGAGGTCATCAAGGAACATCCGGTTCTTCTGAACCGCGCACCGACGCTTCACCGTCTGGGCATCCAGGCGTTCGAGCCGGTGCTCGTCGAAGGAAAGGCAATCAAGATTCATCCGCTCGTCTGCACGGCGTTCAACGCCGACTTCGACGGCGACCAGATGGCCGTCCACGTCCCGCTTTCACCGAAGGCGCAGGTCGAGTGTCAGGTGCTCATGCTGGCCTCGAACAACATCCTTTCGCCGGCGCACGGCAAGCCGCTGGCGGTTCCGTCGCAGGATCTCGTCCTGGGTTGCTACTACCTGACCAAGGCCAAGAAGGGTGCGAAGGGCGAAGGCAAGGCGTTCGGCTCGTTCGATGAAGTCGAGCTCGCGCTGGCGAACGGCGAAGTCGAGCTGCTTACGCCGATCCGAATGCGCGTGACCGGCCGTCTCATCGATCTCACCACGCAGTTCAACGATCAGGACATCGTCCACGCCGAGATTCAGGACGTGAATCGCAAGCTGATCGACAGCACGGTCGGACGCGTCATCCTCAACATGCATCTTCCGGACGAGATCCCGTTCATCAACGGTCTGCTCAAGAAGAAGGGGCTGCAGGAGCTCGTCAACTACGTGTTCCTCAACTACGGCAACGCCCTCACCGTCAAGATGCTCGACGACGTCAAAGACCTCGGCTTCCTCTACGCGACCAAAGCCGGTGTCTCGGTCGGTATCGACGACATGGTCATCCCTTCGAAGAAAGGAGAGATCGTTGACGGTGCGCGCACCGCGGTGCTCGAAGTCGAGCGCCAGCGTCTCGACGGTGCCATCACGGCCGGCGAGCGCCACAACAAGATCATCGACATCTGGCATCGCGCCACCGAGACCGTTTCCGACGAGATGTTCGCCGAGATGAAGCGTGTCGAAGAGGAGCGCGGCGAGTTCAACCCCATCTTCATGATGGCCGACTCCGGCGCTCGTGGATCGAAGGAGCAGGTTCGTCAGCTGGCCGGTATGCGCGGACTGATGTCCAAGCCGTCCGGCGAAGTCATCGAGACGCCGATCACCGCGAACTTCCGCGAAGGTCTCTCGGTGCTGCAGTACTTAATCTCGACGCACGGTGCGCGGAAGGGTCTCGCCGATACGGCGCTGAAGACGGCCGATTCCGGCTATCTCACGCGCCGTCTCGTCGACGTCGCGCAGGACGTCATCGTTACGGAAGAAGACTGCCAGACGTTCGACGGCATCAACGTCAGCGCGATCATGGAAGGCGGCGACATTCTCGAGCCGCTTCGCGACCGCGTCGTCGGCCGTGTCGTGCAGGAAGATATTTACGACCCGCTCACCGGCAAGCTGATCGTGTCGCAGAACCAGGAAGTGACCGAAGAGCTCGCGAACGAGATGCAGGAAGCCGGCATCGAGCGCGCGAAGATTCGTTCGGGACTGACCTGCGAGACGCGGCGCGGCATCTGCCGTCGCTGCTACGGACGCAACCTCGCCAGCGGCAAGCTGGTCGAGATCGGCGAAGCGGTCGGCGTCATCGCCGCGGAGTCGATCGGCGAGCCGGGCACGCAGCTGACGATGCGTACGTTCCACGTCGGTGGTACGGCGTCGCGCGTTTCCGAGCAGTCGAAGCATGAAGCAACCAATCCGGGTCGCGTCACGTTCGTGAACGTTTCGACGGTTACGAACAAGAACGGCGACCTCGTCGTCATCAACCGTAACGGCAAGCTGCTGATCGTCGAAGACACGCTTGCGCGCAAGGCGAAGAAGGGCGAGATCGCCGCCGACGCCGGCACGCGTGAGAAGGAGCGTTACGCGCTTGTTTACGGCGCCACGCTTCGCGTCCACGACAACCAGCATGTCGAAGCCGGTCAGCCGCTCGTTGAATGGGATCCGTTCACGTCGGCAATTCTCACGGAAGTCGGCGGCAAGGTCACCTTCAAGGACATCGTCGAAGGCGAGAACGTTCGCGAGGAGACCGATCGTGTGACCGGTCTGACGCAGATGGTCATCGTCGAATCGTCGACTGCCGAGAAGCGGACGCCGACGATCACGGTCAAGTCGAAGAAGGGCGAGGAGAAGCGTTACCTGCTTCCGACCGGCGCCCACGTCATGGTGCAGAACGGTAACGAGGTCTATCCGGGAGACATCCTCGCGAAGATCCCGCGTGCCACGACCAAGACGAAGGACATCACCGGCGGTCTGCCGCGCGTCGTCGAGCTGTTCGAAGCGCGTCATCCGCGTGAGAAAGCGGTCATCTCCGAAGTCGACGGCACCGTGCATCACGGTCCGATCGTCAAGGGTCTGCGCCGCGTCATCGTCGAGACAGACGAGGGCACTCGCCACGAGTACAGCGTCCCGCGTTCCGTGCACGTCAACGTGCAGGAAGGGGAGCGCGTGCGCGCCGGCGATCCGCTCATCGACGGTCCGATCGATCCGCACGACGTGCTCGCGGTTCTCGGTATCAAAGAGCTGCAGCGTTACCTGGTCGACAAGATCCAGGAGGTTTATCGTTCGCAGTCGGTGGCCATCAACGACAAGCACATCGAAGTGATCTGCCGTCAGATGCTGCGGTCGGTCCGCGTCACGCGAGTGGGCGATACCGATTTCCTCGTCGACGAGCAGGTCGATCGTTTCCGCTTCATGGAAGAGAACGAGAAGGTCATGAACCGCGGCGGCGAGCCGGCGGACGGTACGCCGCTCCTGCTCGGTATCACCAAAGCATCTCTGTCGACCGACTCGTTCATTTCGGCGGCATCGTTCCAGGAGACCACGCGAGTTCTGACGGAAGCCGCAATCGCCGGCCGAGTCGATTACCTGCGCGGCCTCAAGGAAAACGTCATCGTCGGCCGTCTGATCCCGGCCGGAACCGGTATGCCGGTCTATCGCGAGGTCTTCCTCGAGAAAGACGAGCCCGCCCCGCAGCCGAACCTCGAGGATCTGCTCCGCCCCGAGGACGAGGAAGCACTCACGCTGGCGGATTTCGACGACGAGCAGTAGGTTCTTGTAGGTGCTTACGCGACGGGCGGCCGAAAGGCCGCCCGTTTTTGTTTTTTTGGCTGCCGTCGGCGGCCCGACCTCTGAATTTCGCGTGTCTGCGCGCCTTCCGCCCTTTCTGCGTATCCCTCGACTCTTAAAGATCGGCCGCATTGGGCGAAGGCAGGAGCGCTCATCACTGTTGGTAAGGTGTAGTGGCAGCGTCTTCCAGCTCGGTGGTGTTGGGGAGATTTCCAGTGGTTCGCGGTATGTACGCAAATCGCTGGAACGCCGAGTTCCGCGGAAGTACTTTCGCTACCTCCGGCTGCCGATTCCGCTACGATCGCTGCATCAGCGCGGTCATGCGTGCATGCCGGCCGAGCGTCACGTTGTTATGAGAACGCCAGTCGACCCCTGGCCCCAACATCACGAATTTCCTCCATTAGGAGGACGCCGCGGCGAATATCTCTTGGCGGAGTTTCAGTGTTTCATCGGACTTAAGCCAGTCCTGGCGTTCTACGTCTTGTGGACGCAAGCCCCGATGTCGTGATGACGGTCTGCTGCCAGAGCCGTTTTTCGCCATCACAACCCTGATCGCTTGCCTTGGGAGTCCAACCGAGGGACGCTGCGCGTGAGATGAGCGACAAGGCACCGAAGCTTCTCGACCGCGTACGTCAGGCGATCCGGACAAGGCATTACAGCGCTCGAACGGAAGAAGCGTACGTCATGTGGATCAAACGCTACATCTTCTTCCATAACAAACGACACCCAGCGTCCATGGACGCGGAGCACGTGAACGCATTCCTGTCGCACCTCGCGACCGAATTACACGTAAGCGCATCGACGCAAAACCAGGCGTTGGGCGCACTGCTGTTCCTTTATCGGCATGTGCTCGACGAGCCACTGCCATGGCTGAAGGATTTGATTCGCGCGGTAAGGCCGGTCCGTCTTCCGGTGGTTCTTACGCCGGAAGAAGTCCGATCGGTATTACAACACCTCACCGGACCGCCGCATCTCGTCAGCCTGCTGCTGTACGGATCAGGTCTGCGTCTGATGGAAGCCTTGACCCTGCGCGTAAAGGACGTCGACTTCGGGCGAAGCCAGCTGATGATTCGAGATCCGAAAGGAAGGCGCGACCGAATCACGATGCTGCCGGCCTCCGCGATTCCCCTGTTGCGCGCTCAACTCGACCGGGTTCATGAAGTCCATCAAGCCGATCTCAAGCTTGGATTCGGTGCCGTCTGGTTGCCGGATGCCATCGACCGCAAGATCCCCGGCGCAGCACGCGAATGGCGCTGGCAGTGGCTCTTCCCCGCCACGAGCCGCTGGAAAGATGAAAGAGCAAAGACCGAACAGCGTCATCACCTCCACGAGAGCGTCATCCAGCGCGCGGTCCGAAAAGCAAGCACCGAAGCCGGAATCGGCAAACGCGTAACCTGCCACACCTTCCGCCATTCGTTCGCCACCCACCTCCTCGAACGCGGCCACGACATCCGCACGATCCAGGAGCTCCTCGGCCACCGTGACGTGTCGACCACAATGATCTACACGCACGTCGTTCGTCTCGGCGCCCACGGCGTCCGAAGCCCGCTCGACCTCGCATAACACCGATGGCCGATCCCGCGCTACGCGACAGGTAGGGGTGGGAAGGTACGTTCGCGCGTTTGCGACCGGCGTGCGGAGGGACTGCCCTGCCGATCACGCTTCACGGGTTATGGCGCAGGCGGGTGGAGCATTTGCGTGGCTACATAACGAAGTGAGGTAACGGCAACGATCGTCTCATGTCGTCGGGTCGCGCCCGGTTTTGAGTGTCGCGTGGTGGGTTGAACTATGTGAGGAAGCTAAGTGGTAGTTGGGCAGACTCGCATGGCGGTCTTCAATCTAGGTCACTTTTGCGCGCAAGCCGAAGCATTGTCGCGGCTGGTCGAGCGCGCTCGAGCACTCCACAAACAACGCACCAGCCACTGCACCGTTGGCCGTGTCGGCTGTCGCGCGTGAGCGCCGCCGCCTCCGAACACGTTTGGGGTGTCATCGTGGCGCACCTGGCCACCGGCTGCGCGTGAAGCCGGCCGCCGCTTTTTCCACTGGCGTGGTTACAGAGACACAATCATCCTTTCGCCTGTCATCGGAGCCGCTGGCGAGAGTCGCGCGGAGGACGGTTAGCATTCATGGCACGCACCGTCAACGCTTGGCGAAAACGACCCCGTACTGGTGGCGACGACCAACGCAGAAAAACGGCGGACCGGCTGCCTACAGCGCGCGCGGTGCGCGGGCTGCGTTGGAAACGATGCGAATTCACGAATGGCGGCGCAGGCTGGCACTCGTGACAAACGTGTTCGGTGGTGCGCGGCAAGCGCGCAGCACTACGGCGCCGCGACAGCGACCGTCGTGCGGCTGCGCTCAGCGTGAGAAGGAGCATCCGTCCGCGCGGCAGAGGTGCCCTGACACCCGGGCGGCGGCCAGCGGCGCCGCCTGTGGGTCACAGAAATATTTTCGGCTGCCCAACATGCAGCTGAAGCTGTCGAACCGCCGATATGCTGGCTCGGAGCTGAAGCTCCTGCATCAGCGTGTGCGACGGCGTCACGTCAGTTGCATGCACCTCTGTTCAATGCAGTGGTCGGCGCGGCAACTGCCGCGCCGCGTCGCGTTTGGAAAATGAGGCGGCTCGCAGCTTAGCTGCAGAGTCGTTAGGCCGACGAAGTGGGACGCCCTTCCTTGCTCCGCCGACGGTTCCCCGCAGCGCGCATGACGATCCCGTCCAGCAGTGCACTGTCGCCAGCTTGCGCATTCCGTCGCGCGATATCCAGCACGGAAACGAGGGCCTTGCGTGAGAATACCTTCGCGTTAATCGAGATACGATTCTGGCTCGAAAGGTTGGTTGGAGTGATCACAAGGCGCAGCGGTCCCTGAAGACCGGTACCGGTCTCCCACTTGATCTCAGCCTTGCCGATATCTTCAATGGTCATTCGTTCTGTACCACCGAACAAACTACGGAAGGTCAGTTCGGTTTCTGTGACTCTGATTTCGAAACGTCTAACCCATGCAAATGCGACGGCACAAATCACAACGCCAATCGTAGTCTCGCGTACGGTCATCCATAGCTTCGGCTCGGAAAAGCCGATTACGGCGAGCAGTATCGCAAAAACCGATGACAGCCCAAGTGCGAACACGTGCGCTGGCAGGTCGGCTCGGAATCGTTCGTCGCGCACAACAACGATTCTACACGCTCGCGCGCATCGCTGGTCGCTGCTTTGTCTGGTGCGCTGACTGGATACTGCGCCCGCCGCAATCGGCGCCATGGCTTCTCTTGTGGACCAGAACGCAAAGCGTGGGCAGCTTCGCCTATTTGGCTGGACGCGGCAGTCGCGGTAGCATGTCTCGATCCACGATAGGCGATCAGACATCTGTGTACGAGGAAATGTGCATGCGCAAACCGCTGTCACTCTTGATTCCGGCTTTTCTCTTGGCCGCCGCGTGCGCAAGCTCGCCAGGCATCGTTCAAGTCTCACCCGACACGTACATGATCTCGAAGGAAGACCATGCCGGCATCTTCGGAAGCTTAGCGAAACTGAAGGCTGATACGATTCGTGAGGCTAACGAATTCGCTGCACACCAAGACAAGGTCGCGATTCCCATTGCAGAGAAGGAGACACCGATGGGGATTTGCTGCGGCCAGTGGGCACGATTTGAGTATCAATTTCGGGTGCTCGGCAAAAACGATCCCGAAGTGCGAAGGGCGTCGTTGAACCTGCCAACGGCTGCGACCCTGACATCGGAAGTAACGATTGAGAGCTCGGTAGACAACGCCGAGGTCTACGTCGACGGCGCATTCGTGGGTAGCGCTCCGCTTCGCAGCTACCGAATGGCTGCAGGTGTGCACAACATTGAAGTTCGCGCCAACGGTTACCAGTCGTGGAAAAGAGACCTCTCTGTCTCGCCGGAAGCCGAGTCTCGCGTGGTTGCACAACTTGGAAAGTTGCCGTAGCCGCGGCCTAACTATTAGCTGAAGCTGGCAAACCGGCGATACGCTGGCCCGGCGCTGAAGCGCCTTTGGTACATCCGTGCGACGGCGTCACGTCAGTTGCAGATCGCTTCTGCCAATGCAATTGTTAGGCGCGGCAACTGCCGCGCCGCGTCGCCTTGGCGTGTGGGCCGGCTTGCAGCTTAGCTAATGCTCCGTTAGGCCGACGTGAGATAATAGTCCATGTGGAACGCAATCATTTGCCGTCATCCGCCGCAGTCGGGTGAGATGCCTGAACACCACTTCCAAGAACCTGCAGCATCGTCCTCGCGTTGGTTATGG
>JAOBAU010000138.1 GCA_025463165.1 Acidobacteriota bacterium
CAAGACGCCGGCGACGGTGTGGGTGAGTCGCCGCTCCACGCAGTGCACGCTCACGCTTTCGAAGATCGGCTATCAGCCGGTGACGATGAAGCTCACGCGTCACGTCGCACCGGAATTCGTCGGCAACGTCGCCGCAACGGTCGATCTCTGCGCCGAAGATCTGAACTGCAATTCGCTCGGCGATCTCCTCTTCGTCACCGCCATCGGCAGCGTCCTCACCGGCGCCGGGATGGCCACCGACGCGGCGAGCGGCGCGATGTTCGAGCTCTCGCCGTCGTTCGTCGACGTCGCACTCTGTCCGGCTGACGAACAGTGCAACGTGCCGGAACAGATTTCCGACGCGCATCACGAACGCTGACTTGACAGCCGCGCATCGCGCGCGTAAGGTTCCGCCCCAACATGCACCGCGGCGTCATCAGCAGCAGCAATGCGCCGGCCGTTTTCACGGGCCGAATGATGATGCCTCGCCCGGGCGTGGACTGACCGCGCAGCTCGTTCCTTAGCTGCTCGCGCGTCATTCCGGTCTGCGACCCGGGTCCTCCGCGTTTCTCTCATCCACCCCGATGAACGCGTCCGGAGGCGCGACCTGCATGTCCTACCGATTCGAAACTCTCGCCATTCACGCCGGTCACAATGATGACGATCCGACCGGCGCCGTCACCACGCCCGTCTATCAGTCTTCAACTTTTCGCCAGCAGGAGCCGGGCGTCACCAGCGGCTTCGGCTACGCGCGCACCGATCATCCGACGCGGCGCGCGCTCGAAGAAAATCTCGCCGCACTCGAAGGCGCGCGATACGGGCTCGCGTTTGCCAGCGGCATGGCCGCCATTCACAACGTGTTGTCGATTCTCCGCAGCGGCGATCACGTCGTCTCGACGCAGGATCTCTACGGCGGCGCGTGGCGAATCTTCACGAAGTACTTCGCGAAATTCGGCATCGAGTTCACGTTCGTCGACGCCGGCGATGCAAATGCGGCAGGGGAGGCGCTGCGTCCCGAAACGAAACTGCTCTGGCTCGAAACGCCGTCGAATCCGCTGCTGAAACTGACCGACATCGCGGCCTGCGCGGCGCTCGCGAAGCGCCGCGGAGTAGTGACGGTCGTCGACAACACCTTCGCCACGCCGGTCCTGCAACAGCCGCTCGCACTCGGCGCCGACATCGTCGTTCTCTCCACGACGAAGTTCATCAACGGGCATTCCGATGCACTCGGCGGCGCGGTGATCACGAACGACGAAGCGCTGTTCGCGGAGCTGAAGTTCTTTCAGAACGCGGTCGGCGCGGTCCCCGGTCCGCAGGATTGCTTCCTCATTCAGCGCGGCATACGTACGCTGGCGCTGCGCGTCGAGCGACAGTCGGCGAGCGCCGAGCGCGTCGCGCGATATCTGCGGCAACACGAAGCGGTCGCGCGCGTTCACTATCCCGGCTTCGGCGCGATCGTGTCGTTCGAGCTCGATGCCGACGTCGAGACGACGCGGGAGTTCACGAAGAGCCTGAAGTTGTGGACGCTCGCTGAATCGCTCGGCAGCGTGAAGAGTCTCTTCTGTCATCCGCCGACGATGACCCACGCATCGGTCGAGCCCGAAGTTCGTCGACGCGTCGGGATCGCCGACGGTCTGCTGCGACTGTCGATCGGACTCGAACATGTCGACGATCTGATCGACGATCTCGAACAGGGGCTGGCGTCCGTCACGCTCGAGGAGAAGAGCGCATGAGCGCGCGCAGCATCCGCATCGGCCTCCTCGGCTGCGGCGTGGTCGGCTCCGGCTTCGTCGAGCTGCTCGCGCACGAACGTTCACGTATCGCTTCACGTTTTGGCGTGACGCTGAACCTCGGGCAGATCCTCGTGCGCGACGGCGAAAAGACGCGGCCGCACGTCGCGCGATCGACGTTCACCACGAACGCACTCGATGTGCTCGACGGTGACTGCGACGTCATCGTCGAGCTTGTCGGCGGCGTCGACTGCGCCGGCGCGTACGTGCGGCGCGCATTGCGAAACGGCCGCAACGTCGTCACCGCGAACAAAGCGCTGCTGGCGACGACGGGACGCGAGCTGTTCGACGACGCCGATCGGCGCGGAGTCGCGCTCGGATTCGAAGCAAGCGTCTGCGGCGGCATTCCGATCGTGCAGGCGCTGACGCGCGGGCTGGCCGGCGATTCGGTGACGTCGATTCGCGGCATCCTGAACGGGACTTCGAATTACATCGTGTCGCGCATGGAAGACGGTATGACGTTCGATGACGCGCTGCGGCTGGCGCAGGAACGTGGATTCGCCGAGGCTGAGCCGTCGCTTGATGTGGACGGAGTTGATGCAGAACAGAAGTTGCGAATCCTCGCATCGCTGGCGTTTGACGAACCGATCGTCAGCGCGGCGGTGCGCGGCATTCGCGGCGTAACGGGCGCCGACATCGAAGAGGCCCGCGCCGATGGTTGCGTGATTCGTCACGTCGCCACGGCGACGCGCGTTCCGGCCGGCGTCGCGTTGCGCATCGAGCCGCGGCGATTGAGCGCCGACGATCCGCTGGCGCGCGTACGCGACGAGCACAACGCAATCGTCGTCAACGCGCGCGCCACCGGCGAGTTGCTGTTCTTCGGGAAAGGCGCCGGCTCGATGCCGACCGCGGCCGCCGTGTTGTCCGACGTCATCTCGATCGCGAGAAGTTCTCAATATGCGAGGATGACAGGATGAAGAAATCAGATACGAGCCAGGACGAATCGGCATCGGAGCTCATCTCGAAACGGATCGCTGACCTCGGCGATTGGCGCGGCGAAACGCTCGGCCGAATGCGCAAGCTGATCAGGGACGCCGACCCGGACGTCGTCGAGGAGTGGAAGTGGATGGGCACGCCGATCTGGTCGCACGACGGCATCATCTGCACCGGCGAGTCGTACAAGAAAGTCGTGAAGCTCACGTTCGCGAAGGGCGCGTCGCTGAAGGATCCGAAAGGTCTCTTCAACTCGAGTCTCGAAGGAAACGTACGGCGTGCGATCGACATCCATGAAGGAGAAGAGCTTGACGCCTCCGCGTTCAAGGCGCTGGTGCGCGAGGCGATCGCCCTCAACAAAGCCGGGAAGTCGAAGTCATCGAAGAAAGCGAAGTCCTGAGTGATCGACTCTGTCGCGCCCTACACGCGATTTAACATAATCTATCTTATCGGACTCTGAGGAAATCGGATTTCACCCTCCGGCCGATGGCTCCAAAGCCGCTTACAATCCAGCCCGAATGAAGATCCTGACCCGCTACATCTTCAAAGAGATGGTCGGTCCGACGCTTCTCGGCTTCAGCTTCTACACGTTCATCGTCCTGATGAACCGTCTCTTCCTGCTCGCCGGCATGATCATCCGCCGCTCGCTTCCGGCTGAGACCGTCGGAAAACTGCTCCTCCTTTCGATCCCGTACATCGTCGTCCTGACCGTTCCGATGTCGATCCTGTTCGGCGTCCTGATCGCCGTCGGCCGTCTCTCCGCCGACTCCGAGATCATCGCCATGCGTGCGCTCGGCATCTCCATGCGTACGATCTACCGGCCGGTCTTCGTCTTCACGTTTCTCGTCTTTCTGATCGCGCTCTACCTGATCAACGTCGTCATGCCGCGCGGCAGCGCGCAGCTCGAAGATCTGCAGAACGATCTGCTCACGTCGTCGGTCGACAAAGAGATCAAGCCGCGCGTTTTCTACGACAACTACGAAGACGTGATGATCTACGTGAACGACGTCGATCCGCGCAGCGGTCGCTGGAACGGGATCTTCCTCGCCGACAACCGCACCTCCGCCGACGAACGAGACACCAGCCCGCAGGCCGCGGCCGACGCTGCCGCCGCGCAACGCGCCAGCGACGAGCATGGCGTATTCGGAAATCAGCGCGGCGGCACACGGATCGTCGTCGCCGAAGGCGGATTCGTTTCCAGCATTCAGCCGGCCCAGCAGGTCTGGCTGAACCTCAACAAGACGACGACGCACGTCTGGGATCCGCGAAAACCGGATCACTACGATCTCAACAGCAACAACGCCGAGCGCATCCTCTTGTCCGATCGCGGCACGCTCGAAGCGCGTCGCGTGGCGCGCTCGTTCCGCTCGATGAATCTGCGCGAGCTCCGCGAACAGGTTCGGCTCCTTCGCTATACGCCGGACCGCGAGAGCTATCGGATGGCCAAGGTCGAGATCCACAAGAAGTTCTCGCTGCCGTTCGCCTGTCTCGTCTTCGGCGTCCTCGGCTTACCGCTCGGCATCTCGAATCGCCGCGGCGGCAAAAGCTCAGGATTCACTTTAAGTCTCGCGATCATCATGGGCTACTGGGTGATGATCACGAACGGCGAGCAACTCGCCGTCAACGGCACGATCGGACCGGCCGTCGGCATGTGGGCGCCGAACCTCATCTTCCTCGCCTTCGGCATCTGGCTCCTGCTGCGCGCCAACCAGGACACCGGCGCATCACGAAGCGACGTCGGCTTTTTCGCGCGCATCTTCCGCGCGATCCGCCGCGAGAAATCGGCGCCGGCCGCGACGTCGAACGTCAACGTCAGCGAATCGCAGTCGATCCTCAGCCGGCTCGACATCACCTTCCCGAACATCCTCGATCGCTACGTGCTGCGCGAGTTCCTGAAGATGCTTTTCATGATCGTCATCTCCACCGCGGTGCTGATCACGATCGTCGACTACACGCAGATCTCCGCCGACGTGCGCGAGAACCACATCGCCTTTCACACCGTCTTCGCCTACTACCGCTTCATGTTCTTCCAGATCGTTTCGTGGACGCTGCCGATCTCCGTGCTCGTCGCGACGCTGGTGACGTTCGGCATCTTCTCGAAGAACAACGAAGTGACGGCGTTCAAGTCAGGCGGCGTGTCGCTCTATCGCGTCGCGCTGCCGGTCGTCGCGGTGGCGATCGTGATCGGTGGTCTGTCGTATCTGCTCTCCGAGTTCGTGCTGCCGTACTCGAATCAGCGGATGGATCAGCTGCGCAACAAGATCAAAGGCAAGAAAACGGTCGCGACGGCCAGCCAGCAGAAGCTCTGGTTCGCCGGCAAAGGCCGCTACATCATCAACTTCCTTTCATACGATCGAAACACGAAAGAGCTCGGCCAGGTGCAGGTCTTCGAGCTGCATCCGACTGTCTTCCGCCTCACCCGCCGCGTCTACGCGCAACGCGCGAAATGGGACGGCACCGGCTGGGTCTTTCAGAACGGCTGGATTCGCTCGTTCTCCGATGACGGCCGCACCGCGACGTACACGCCGATCGGGGCGCCGGTGCGACTCTTCTACGCGGAACGTCCCGAAGATTTCGAGACCGAGGTGAAGACGCCGGAGCAGATGACGTACGGACAGTTGCGAAGGTACATCGACACCGTTCGGCAATCGGGCTACGCGGCCGACGCGCTGCTGGTGCGGCTCTACATGAAAACGTCGTGGCCATTCCTCAGCGTGGTGATGGCGCTCATCGCGCTCCCCTTCGCCTTCCGCGTCGGCAAACGCGGCGCGCTCTACGGAGTCGGCATCGGCCTCGTGCTCGGCATCGCCTACTGGATGATCTTCGCGACGTGTACAAAGCTCGGCGAAGTGGGCAACCTTCCGGCGCTTTTGTCAGCGTGGGCCGCGAACATCCTCTTCGCGATTGCAGCGGTGTACATGTTTCTGCACGTGGAGACGTAAGCGCGTCACGACAGTCGCCAGACGTGGTTCGCGAGGAACCACCACGTTCCTGCCGTGATCGCGAGCGCTGTCCATCGCGCCGGTGCGCGCGATCCGATGATCAGCACCGCCGCGGAAAGAAACAGATCCGCGAAGATGCGGAGGAAGCCGAAGTCTTCGCCCCAGATGGAGTGCGGTAGCGTCGCGGCGATGGCGAGGTTTGCGAGAAACGCGATTCGCCACTCGACGCCGGCTCGCGAACGCACCGCGACGAACACTGCGAGCGAGACCATCACCGCGAGGAAGACGCATTCCGTGAAGTAGATGCGCTGCAGGTGATCGTGGCGCGGAAATGCCGCGGCGAAGAACTGCGCGTACTCGCGGAACGGACGCGCCGTCGCCGGAACACCGGCGCGCAGCGGGAGAACTCCCCACTGTGCGGCGAGGATCAGCTGCCAGGCGGCATAGGTCGCGATCGGCAGCGCGAAGGTGATCGGTGCGACTCTTCGCTCGCGACGCCGCAGTCGTTCGATGACGTACGTAATCGCTAATGCGATGGCGATCGTCAGCGCGGTCTCGCGCGTCAGCACGGCGTAGGTCAGGAGGACCGCGCACGTCACGAATCGTCGCGCGTTGAATGCGCAGAACGCGGCAAGCGCGAACGCGGCCATCACGATCTCCGCGGTATCGCGCGACATCGACAGGAGAAATCCGGGATAGAGCGCGAAGAGCAAGCCGTTGATGGCGTGGTGTCCGAACTGCTTCGCGATCGCTGCGCCGATCGCGGCGATCGCCAGCACCGCGAGCACGTTGAGTCCGAGCATCGCCGCCGGAATCGCACGCACGAATCCGAACGACGCGATCCGAATCAGCAGCGGATAGCCGACGCGTTGCTGTCGATACGCAGGATTGTCGATCGTGATTCCGTGCGCGGTCGCTTGGCGCGTGAATGGATTCAGCGCCAGCCGATAGAAGATCACGCCGTCGTAGCCGCCGCTTCCCGGCATCACCGTCAATCCCGGCGGCACCTTCGATGCGTCGACGCCGCTGCCGCCTGCGATCACGAAACGCGACACGTCATTGCCGCGAGTGCGCAGCGATGCAATCACGAATGGCAGATAGAGAACTGCAGCGATCAGCGCAACGGCGAACGGCGAATTGAGCGCGGCGCGAAGGCGCGTCAGAACCACTCGGTCTTCGGCTTGCCGGCCATCGGCGGGCGCGACGCGTTGATCGTCATCAGCTTGAAGCCGCTCGTCTGCGCGACGCCATCGAGTGCGCCGAGGGAGAGCGTGTTGCGGCCTTTCTCGAGAATGAGATCGATCGTGCAGGCGCCGGTGCCGCACTCCGCGTGCTGCACATCGGAGAGCACGCCCTTCGCATTCGCTACCGCGAACGTCAGCGCCACCGGTCCCGTCGCCTCGGAAACCTTGATCGTCAGCGCGACGTGACACGTCCCGTTCTCGCAGCGGCTCACTTCGCCCGCCGACGCCGACAACATCACGCCGTTGTTGCGCGGAATGACGTCGACGAGGAGATTCGCCAGCACCCGCGCATCGACTTCCGCGCCGAGCGATTTGATGGTGAACGCGCGCTTCACGGGCCGCGGACGCGGTGCATCGACACGCGCGGAAACATCAGGCGCGGACGTCGTCACCTCGCGCGCCGGTGGTGTGCCGGCGACGGCGATCGACGCCACAAGCGTGGCGGCCGGGATCAGCAACCCGAGACGCATCACGAAAGGGTAGCAAAAAGAACGGCTTGCCGCCTCCTGCTAGTTCGATACGCTCGAGGCTGGCGGCCGATTCTTCCGGTCAGCGGCTTCCATCCGATCGCGCTTCCTGCGATAGAAACGCCGCTCGATTCCCTGCACCCACGGAATGCTGCTCGATGGTCCGATGATGCTGGCGCCGAAGCGGATCGAGACCTCCGGCTTGAGCAGGCCGCGAAGACCGTACGTCCATTCGCGCGAGACGCCGAGGTCGAAGAGCAGGAGACTGAGACCGCTCTGGACTCGCAATCCGTACGCGGTGCGCCGCTTTCGATCGTCCTTGTAGTCGTACTGTTTTTCGCTGACGTCGGCGCTGAGTTGCGCGTGCATGAGCGGCAGCGCGTAGATGGCGCGTCCCATCACGCCTGTCGCTCGTTCGGTGGCGTTGTGGGCGAAGACGTAGCCGACGCTGAGACCCCACTGCCGGTAGACATCGAAGTGCACCGGCACTTTCTGTGTTACGTCGGTCGCGTGCGCTCCGGCGCTGATCGGCGGCCTGCCGGCAACGAGCGTTTCCAGCACGAAGACGGTGCGCGCGGTCGTTCGCTTTTCCTGTCCGCGCTTCTTCCCGTCGATGCCGAGGAGCATCTCGCCACCGAGGCTGAAAGAGAGGACCGCGCTTGCCTTCGGCGGATCGTCTTTGTAGTTGTGATGAACGTACTTGCCGTACGGAAGAGACGCCGACGCGAACTCGTATGTCTTGCGTCCCTTGTCGTTCAGCCCCTGCTTCATCGGATTCCAGCTGACGTTGAGGAAGCGATTGACCGGACCGGTTCTCACTCGTCCGTCCGTTTCGCGACATGTCCCCGCCGATTCCAGGATGTCGAGCACCGATCGCGCTTCGACGAGGATCATCAGCAGCTCCTGCGTCTTCGACTCTTTCAGCTGACTGTCGCCGTACAACGGAACGTAATCGTCGTTCCGCAACTCGCCGGCACTTTGCGCGAAGCGTTCGTGCGAAAGCGACGCGAGCGCGAGAAACTCCAGGAGCGGCCTGAGATCCTCCTGAAACTCCTTCCGATCGATTTTGAACCACGCGCCGAGCGTGTTGTATTTGTTGTGCATCGACAGCGCCGCCGCATCGTGGAGACCGAAGCGCGGCGTAATGATGTGGCCGGGCGCGAAGAAGTCCTGAAGGAAGTGATCGCCGATGGAGTTGATGAGCAGCGCCGCAAACAGATTGCCGCCGACGCGCACCGTGTCGTGGCTTTCTTCACCGGCGCGGACGGAGCCCGAGCCGGCGGCGACCGACACCGCGTACGCGTGCCAGTTGCGCAGACCGGTCACGAGCTCGCCCTGGAAATGCGTGTCGTTCGCGGTCGCGGCGCGGAAGAACGTGCTGCCGCCGCTGGTGAGGAGTCGCATCAGCTGCGGATCGAGATCGTCGCTGCCGGACGCGAGGTCGGTCTGCGCACCGTACTTCTGCAGGAGTTGCAGAGGATTCAGCCGATAGTCGACCGAGCTGACGAGCGTTCCGTACTCGAGATTCGAGTGCAGATCGGCGAAGTCAGCGAGCTGGATCGCCTGCTGCGTCGTCAGCGCACAGTTGCCGCGGCTGGCGAAATACTCCATCGCCAGCTTGAGTCCGTTGCGCGAGATCAGTCGGTGCTCATCTCCGTCGAATGCACTCGCGCTCGAGGCGAAGAGTAAGGCGACGATCGCGACGATCGTGCGAAGAGGGTTCATGCGGGTCACTCCTTTCCAGGAGTGACGGACGCATGATTGTTTTTCGCCGATCAGATCGCGCCGGCGATCTCCTCGTCGAGTCCCTTCCATTTGCGCAGGTACTCGCGGCGATCGTTGTTGTATTTCTGCACCAGCTCGTTGTATTCATCGAGCCTTCCCTGCCGCTCGTACATCTTCTTCGGCTGCAGGTAATCGGCATCGTCGATGTCCGGTACTTCGGTGGCGACGAGGTAGCCGAAATCGGGATCCTGTTCCCACTTGATCGTCCCCTCGGCGATCGCTTTCACGACTGCCGAAGAGTGCTGAATCTTCACCTTCTTCGAGCCTTCGGCCTTCCCGTCGCCACCGATGCTGCCGGTGTTCATCAGGTAGACCTCCATCGGACTCGACTTCATCAACTCGTTCATCCGGTTGCCCTGATATGCGTGCAGCAGCGGGAAGAACGGATTCGTTCCCGGCACGCGCAGCGACTTGCCGGCTTCCGCGGCGCCGCCGGCGCTCGTTCCCTTCGTCTCGCCGAGCATGAAGTAGGCGGCGGCGAGCGGACCTTCGAGCTTCACCACGGCCGGGATGATGTTCTCGTTGCGATTGAGGATGAGGAGGAAGTCGGCCTTCTTCAGCTGGCGCGCGTCGTACGCGCCCTTGACGTCATCCATGCGGATGACCGCGCGGCCGTTCTGCGTGTACGACGTATCGAAGTAGTCGATTTTGCCGCTGTCGTCCTGCGAAACGTTCTCGAGATACGCGGCCGGCGATGCGCACGCGTGGTAGATGGTCGGCTCGTCGTTCGGATTGAGGCCGAACGTTTTCGCGAAGCAGCCGTTCTCCGTCGCGTAGATCTTGCCGCCCGGCATCAGCGCGCAGAAGTCGTCCTGCACCGGCGACGAGTTGTTCTGCTTGGTGAAGGTCGTCGTCGTTTTCCCGGTACCGGAAAGTCCGACGATCAGACCGACGCGATCGCTGTCGCCGACCGGAATCACTTTGCAGCCGGCGTGCAGCGCCAGTCCGCCCTGCTCGTACACGAGCTTGTTCCACATCCGCAGGCCGCCCTTCTTCGACTCACCGAAGTAGTCGGAGTTGAAGACGCGCGTGATGTAGTTCTCCAGATCAACGGCGATCAACCGATCGTCCGGATAGCCTTCTGCTTTCAGGTTCGGCGTGTAGATGACGATCAGCTTCGGCTCGAAATTCTCGAGCTCTTCGGCGGTCGCGGGATAATAAAGATGCTGCTGCATCGCGGCGATGTTCGCGTTCGCTTTCTCGATGATCAGGCGCGCGGGCGTCCGGAACTCAGGGTCATTTCCGATGAAGCCGTCGATGACGAGCATGTCGCGGGTCGTGATGTACTCGTTCTGAAGCTGGGCCATCCGGTCGTATTCCGCGCGGCTGATGGTCTGATCGGAGTGCTCTTTCGGATTGTCAGTGGCAATGAATGTCGACAGCTTCGACCGCGAGACGACGCGGGTGGCCACATTGACGTTTCTGTACTCAGTGGCCCGTGCATTCGGCATCTCTTCGGCGAACTTGCGGAGCTCGGCCGGCGAAGGATTCCACACCACCGACTTGGGCTCGACCGGCAGCGATTTCGGTTCCGTGATCAGATCAGTCATGAAGTAAGTCCTCGGACATTCTGAATTTTGTCTGCAGTGGCGAAGTGACTGGGCTGCAGGCGGTCCCGATGACGGCTGGCAGGCCCGCCTCTGCGGTTGAAGGAGTGGGATTTTACACGATCAGAGGATGCAATTGGCAGCCCTGACCGTTACCAGAACCTGCGGTACGAACGCCCGGTTTGTGGCCCTCCCCGTTCCGATCGCGCGCGGAGCCGGGTAGACTTCGCTCGTTGCCCGGAGGTGTCTTGGACGAACATACCAGCGCTCTCGTGCTGCATCTGCTGCGGACGCGGATCACACGCGTGCTTCCCGCCCAGATCAGT
>JAOBAU010000235.1 GCA_025463165.1 Acidobacteriota bacterium
GTCCAGATTGTTGAGCACCGTCATGTCGAACGGTGTGGTGGTGGTCCCCTCTTCCTTGTAGCCGCGCACGTGGAGGTTGTCGTGATTCCTGCGGCGATACGTGAGGCGATGGATCAGCCAGGGGTAACCGTGGAAGGCAAAGATGACGGGCGTGTCGGTGGTGAAGAGCGAATCGAAATCGCGGTCCGGCAACCCGTGCGGGTGCTCGCCCGGCGGCTGCAGCGTCATCAGGTCGACGACATTGATCACGCGGATCTTCAGGTCGGGGATTCGCTCGCGCAGGATGGAGACGGCGGCCAGCGTTTCGAGCGTCGGTACGTCGCCGGCGCAGGCCATGACCACGTCCGGGTCGGAATCCTGATCGTTGCTGGCCCAATCCCACATGCCGATTCCGGCAGTGCAGTGTTTCGTCGCGGCGTCGATGTCGAGGTACTGCAGCGCGGGCTGCTTGCCGGCGATGATTACGTTGACGTAGTTGCGGCTGCGCAGGCAGTGATCGACGACGGAAAGCAGCGTGTTCGCGTCGGGCGGCAGGTAAACGCGAACCACCTCCGCCTTCTTGTTCATGACGTGATCGATGAAGCCGGGATCCTGGTGACTGAATCCGTTGTGGTCCTGCCGCCAGACATGCGATGTGAGCAGGTAATTCAGCGACGCGATCGGACGCCGCCACGGAATGTGATGCGTCGTTTTCAGCCACTTCGCGTGCTGGTTGAACATCGAGTCGATGATGTGAATGAAGGCCTCGTAGCAAGAGAAGAAGCCGTGGCGGCCGGTGAGCAGATAGCCTTCGAGCCATCCCTGGCAGAGGTGCTCGCTGAGCACTTCCATGACGCGCCCCTGGTGCGCGATGCTCTCGTCGGTCGGAAGAATCGTTCCGGTGAAGACACGGTCGGTCGCTTCGAAGATCGCGGTGAGGCGGTTGGATGCGGTTTCGTCAGGCCCGACGATGCGGAAGTTCTCGGGATTCTCTTTGATGATGTCGCGCAGAAACCCGCCGGCGATGCGCGTCGCTTCGTTGAGCGTGGTGGCCGGCTTCTTCACCTCGATCGCGTACTTGCGGAAATCGGGCATACGCAAATCGCGCAGCAGCAGTCCGCCATTCGCGTGCGGATTTGCGCCCATGCGCCGCTCCCCTTTCGGCGCGAGGTCGGCGAGCTCCGGCAGCAGCGTTCCATTAGCGTCGAAGAGCTCCTCCGGTTTGTAGCTCTGCATCCACTCCGAGAGCAGCTTCACATGCGCCGGTTTTTTCGCCAGATCAGAGAACGGAACCTGATGCGATCGCCACGATCCCTCCGTCTTCAGTCCGTCCACTTCCTTCGGACCGGTCCAACCTTTCGGACTGCGGAGGATGATCATCGGCCACGTTGGCCGCGTGCTGAATCCGTTGGTGCGAGCGTCTTTTTGGATCGCCGCGATGTCGTCGAACGCCGTATCCAACGTTGCCGCCATCAGCGGATGCATCACCTCGGGATCATCACCTTCGACGAAGTACGGTTTGTAGCCGTAGCCGGTGAAGAGATTGCGCAGCTCGTCGTTGCTGATGCGCGCGAGCACCGTCGGATTGGCGATCTTGTAGCCGTTCAGATGCAGGATCGGCAGTACGGCGCCGTCGTTCACCGGATTGAGGAACTTGTTCGAGTGCCAGCTCGCCGCGAGCGGGCCGGTCTCCGCCTCGCCGTCGCCGACGACGCAGGCGGCGATGAGATCGGGATTATCGAAGACGGCTCCGTAACCGTGCACGAGCGCGTATCCCAACTCGCCGCCTTCGTGAATCGACCCGGGAGTCTCCGGCGCGGCGTGGCTCGGAATCCCGCCCGGAAACGAGAATTGCTTGAACAACTTCCGCATCCCCTCGGCATCGCACGAGATATGCGGATACATCTCGCTGTACGTCCCTTCGAGATACGTATTCGCAACGAGTCCCGGCCCGCCATGGCCCGGACCGGCGATGTAAATCATGCTCAGATCGCGCGCCTTGATGACGCGATTGAGATGGACGTAGACGAAATTTAGCCCCGGCGTCGTTCCCCAATGTCCAAGCAGCCGCGCCTTCGTGTGCGCGAGCGCGAGCGGCTCGCGAAGCAGCGGATTGTCGAGCAGATAAATCTGGCCGACCGAGAGATAGTTCGCGGCGCGCCAGTACGCGTGCATGCGGCGCAATTCGTCGGGGGAGAGCCGTTCGTTGTCCACCGCGCGATTCTATGGGAAACCGCAGGTCAACTTCGCTTCGGCACGACCAGCAGCAGGCCGCCGGCCACGGTGACGGCGATGCTCATCCAGACGGGGATAGCTACCGTCTTCTTTTCGCGCGACGTTTCCCTTACCGATTGCGTGAAGAGTGTGCCATTGCTCTCCGTGGATGTCTTCGTATAGGGAAGTTTTCCGTATACCAGTCCGGCGATGCCGGCCACGATCAGGAGGATTGCGACGATCTTGAGCGCACTCATATCTTACGTAAGAGCAGCATGACCGAACTACGTAAGCGAGGTCAACTTCGTTTCGGCACGGCCAGCAGCAGGCCGCCGGCCACGATCGCGGCAATGCCCACCCACATCGGGACGTTGACCGTTTTCTTTTCCTTCAGCGAGAGATCGATCGGTCCCGCTTTGATCTCATGCGTCGCCTTGGTGTAGGTGAATTTCCCGTACACCAATCCGGCGATGCCGGCAACGATCAGGAGGATTGCGACGATCTTCAATGGGCTCATGACCACATCTTACGCGCGGCTTCCGACCATTGAACGATGACGATGAGGTGCCAAACCCTGCCCCTGCTTCGCCCCGCGGCGGACACACGATTGCCACATTGCGAACCGACGATACGGGGATGGGAAAACACATCGCTGCGATCGTCCTCATCTTTCTCTTCACCACCTGCGCCTGGATCATCCTCGGCACGTCGATCGTCGCCCGCAGCAACTCGGCGGATTCGGGTCTGACCCGAGGAGTCGAGTCCAACTGGGGCTCGGCACAACAGCAGTCTCCGCCGGCCGCCGTCGCGACGTGGATCGAGCCGCGCACGGAACGGGAGAACGCGAACGGAGTAACGACGACGAAAGTAATCAACGAGAGCGTCAGCGCACCGCTGCCGATCGCGCAGAGCCGCATTCGTGTCGCTCTCGATCTTGAACAGCGGCAGAAGGGATTGCTCTGGTTCGCGACGTATCGCGTCGCGTTTCACGGCGACTACGTTTTTCAAACCAGCACGCCCTCGGACCACGTCACGATCAAGCTGGTCTTCCCGGCGCCCGACGCGATCTACGATGACCTCGTCGTCCGCGCGGACGGAAAGCCGCTTCCGCTCGCAACCGAAAACGGCGCCGTTTCCGGCGTCATCCCCCACCCGTCCGGAGCACCGATTCATCTCGAGGTCGGCTACCGCTCACAAGGCCTCGGCACCTGGAACTACAAGTTCGGCGACAACGTCTCGCAGGTCCACGACTTCGTCATGCAGATGACGACGAATTTCGACGCCATCGATTTCCCGCAAGGCGGCCTGTCACCGACGACGAAGACGAAATCGGGCCGCGGCTGGCTGCTGACCTGGAAGTACTCGAACCTCATCACCGGCTATCGCATCGGGATGGTCATGCCGGAGAAACTGCAGCCGGGACCACTGGCCGGCCGCATCAGCTTCTTCGCCCCCGTCTCGCTGCTGTTTTTCTTTTTTCTGATCTTCATCATCACGACGCTGCGCCGCATCGACCTTCACC
>JAOBAU010000241.1 GCA_025463165.1 Acidobacteriota bacterium
GTGCTCATCAAAGCGCACGATTTCAGTGAAAATGTCATCCGAGTTTCGCGCATATGAATCGCAGGTTGGGTTGGGACCGCCCGACGATTCGCGCCAGATGTACAGACGCGTACTTGCGTCGCTCAACCAGGACTGGAGGTAATGGGCGGCGAATGCGGTTGGCAGCGGCTGGCGACGATCGATCGAGCGTTTGGACGTCGCGTTTGCGACTGTCAAACGATCATAGAAGGTGAATGGCAGGTTCGTCGCGACGTTGCTCCCGGCGGGACCGCCTTCCGGGATCGCGCGGATGTGCACGAGGGGACTGCCACCCGCGTCGTTGCCGATCGTGGAAGACGGATTGAGGTATTGGTAGTCGCCGGTCAACACATTGTCGAATAGCAGCTCCGTCCCCAAATACGACGGGCTCGATGGGTTCGAAGTCGAGCAGGTGGCGACGACGTCGATCGTTGCATAGCCGATCGCATTCGCATGCTTGCCGCCAACTCTCATTGAGCAGGAGTTGCTCGACACGATGCCGGTCGTCAGGATCTGCCGCAATTCTCCGAGCGTGTAGGCAGGAACAGCCTGCGGTCGTTTCGCGCAGTCGCTGACCATCGAGGGCAGATGATTTGGATTTCCGTGGTTCGATTGCGACAGCGAGCCCGCGATCGCGCCGGTGGGTGTCTGCGGAATTGCGCCGCTGACGAGGACGTCGCGCAAGTTGACCGACTGCACGTCGTAGCCGGTGAGGAAGAGGTCGAACGAATACGCGGGGAATGCCCAGTCGCTCCAGAGCGTGACGCGCGCGATCTGTGGCTGCGGCGACGTGTTGATGACCGAGAAGAGAGTCGTTCGCGCCACGTCCGCGGCGGAGCTCAGGTCGACTTCGAAGTACGGAAGCAGCAGCGTTGCGGCGGGCGTGACGGCGATGTCGCACGAGTCGTCCTGATTCGTCGACGCCGGCGAAGCAAGAGCAATGAACGCGAACGCGCAGGAGAGAAGAGCGATTTTGCGGAGCACGCGACATGTACGCGCGCGTCCCGAGTGTTGTCTACGCGTGGCCTGAATGCAGGAGCCTTATGGCGTGGTGTTCGCGCCGGGACCGATCTGCGCCTCCTTTTGTTGAACGACCGAGCAGCCGTTTGCGAGCGCCGCGGCGTCATACATCACGCTGAAGCGTCCTTCCGAAGACATCTCGACGGTGATCCAGCTCTGCGCGTTGCGCGGTCCAATGAACGTCGGCCCTCCCGCGAAGCCTTTTCTCGCCGTGCTGTATGCGTATGAGCCGCGGTTGCCTGCGTTGAAGTAGATCCATCCGGCGACATCGGCGGTGCCGACGTTCGAGGGAAACACGCTCGCGCCCGTCAGGATCCGCGACGACACCTGCCAGCCTGGCTCTCCGGGGGGCGGTGTAAAAGGAGGAGGGCCGTACGTGTAGCTGTTTTCGTGCTCGTCGAAGCGGATGACGTCGAGATACGGTATCCAGGAGTTGTCCGCGTACGCGCGGCACGTCGCTCCCGATCCGGTGACGGCTTCGCGCCACCACAGCGCGCGCGTCTGGAAGTCCTTCGTGCCTCCCTCCACGTAGTGCAGCGCGAACGTCGACGGCAATGGCTGGCGGCGATCGACGGTGCGTGGCGGTCCGCCGATGATGCCACCGGTCAGCCGGTCGTAGAAGGTGAACGGCAGGTTCGTCCCGACGATGCTGCCGGCTGGTCCCCCTTCCGGGATTGCGCGGATGTGCACGAGTGGCGAGCCGCCGGCGTAGTTTCCTGCGATCGTGTCGGAATCGATCCGCTCGTAATCGCCGGTCAACACATTGTCGAACAGGAGTTTGCTCGAGAACCAGGATGGGTCGGCGGCGGTCATCGGCGAGCAGGTCGCGACGACGTCGATCGTCGCGTAGCCGATCGCGTTGACGTGCGGACCGCCGATACGCGTCGTTCCGCAGGAGTTGGTGCGGCCGGTGGTGAACAATGTCCGAAGATCATCGAGATTCGTCGCCGGAATCACGGCCGGACGCTGCGAACAGTCGCTGCCCATCGAGGGGAGTTGATTCAAATTGGTTGATTGTGACCGGTCGCCTGGTGCGGCACTCGCAGGCGTCGATGGAATCGCACCGGCGAAAACATCGCGGAGGTTCACCGACTGCACGTCGTAGCCGGTGAGGAAGAGATCGAACGAGTACGCGGGGTATGCCCAGTCGGTCCACAACGTGACCTGCGCGATCTGCGGCTGCGGCGAGGCATTGATGATCGAGAAGAGCGTCGTGCGCGCGTTCGAGTTGAGATCGACTTCGAAGAATGGAAGAAGCAGCGTTGCGGCGGGCGTGACGGAGATGTCGCAGCTGTTGTCGTTGCGAGTCGCCGCCGCCGATGAGGCAAGAGCAATGAACGCGAACGCGCAGAAGAGAATCGCGGTTTGGCGGGGCACGCGACATGTACGCGCGTGTCGCGAGGATTGTCTACGCGGAGCTTACGGAGTGGTGTTTGCGCCGGGGCCGATCTGCGCTTCCTTTTGTTGAACGACGGAGCAGCCGTTTGCGAGCGCGGCAGCGTCGAACATCACGCTGAAGCGACCGTCCGAAGACATCTCGATGGTGATCCAGCTTTGCCCGTTGCGCGGTCCGATGAACGTCGGCCCTCCCGCGAAACCTTTTCTGGCGGCGCTGTACGCGGCCGAACCGCGGTTGCCCGCGTTGAAATAGATCCATCCGGCGACGTCGCGGGTGCTGAGGTTTTCCGGAAACAGGTTCGTGGACGTCGGCATCCGCGACGATACCTGCATACCGGGCTCGCCGGGCGGCCGCGGGCTGATGCCGACACCATTATCGTGAAACGTGTAACTGTTTTCGTGCTCGTCGAAGCGGATGGTCTCGAGATAGGGAATCACCGCGTTGTTGAAATACTCGGGGCATGCCGCGCCCGATCCGGTGACTGCTTCGCGCCACCACAGCGCGCGCGTGACGTAGTCGTGCGTACTTCCCTGCACGTAGTGCATCGCGAACGTCGACGGCAGCGGCTGGCGGCGATCGACCGTGCGCGGTGGTCCGCCGATGATGCCACCGGTCAGCCGGTCGTAGAAGGTGAACGGCAGGTTCGTCCCGACGATGCTGCCGGATGGTCCCCCTTCCGGGATCGCGCGAATGTGCACGAGTGGCGAGCCGCCGGCGTAGTTACCTCTTATGACCTCGGAATCGATGTGCTGGTAGTCGCCGGTCAACACATTGTCGAACAGAAGCTTGCTCGAAAACCAGGATGGGTCGCCGGCGGTCATCGGCGAGCAGGTCGCGACGACGTCGATGGTCGCGTAACCGATCGCATTGACGTGAGTACCGCCGACGCGCGTCCTGCCGCATGAACTGATGGTGCCGATGGTGAATACCGTTCGCAGCTCATCGAGCATCGACGCCGGAATCACGGCCGGACGCTGCGAACAATCGCTGACCATCGAGGTCAGGTGATTCGGATTGGCTGACTGTGACCGGTTGCCTGGTGCGGCATTCGCCGGCGTCGATGAAATCGCGCCGGCGAAAATGTCGCGCAGGTTCACTGACTGCACGTCGTATCCGGTGAGGAAGAGATCGAACGAGTACGCGGGGTATGCCCAGTCGGTCCAGAGCGTCACCTGCGCGATCTGCGGCTGGGGCGACGTATTGATGATCGAGAAGAGCGTGGTGCGCATGTTCGAATTCACGTCGACTTCAAAGTATGGAAGAAGAAGCGTCGCGGCCGGCGTGACGGCAATGTCGCACGAGTCGTCGTTGCGAGTACCGGCGTTGGCGGCGGATGCGAACAGCACCACCGCCACAGATAAAGCAATTCGCTGAAGCATGCGCGTAGTACGCGTGCGTGTTGCGCTACGTCTACCGCGTTACGGCGTGACGTTCGCGCCGGGGCCGATCTGCGCGCCGGTGGACGGCGTGACCGAACAGCCGTTCGCCAGCGGTACGGCGTCGAAGCCAGCTTGCGAGCGACCGTCCAGCGCCATGGAGAGGCTGACCCAGTTCTGGCTGCCGCGCGAAGCGGCACGCTCCGGTGTTCGGAATGTGCCTCGGCCTTTGCCGTTGATCGTGACGCTGTAGGCGGATGAGCCCAGGTTGTCGAGGTTCAGGTAGAGCCAGCCGCCGATGTCGGTGGTGCCGGAATTCTGCGGAAACAGGGAGGACGACGTACTGGGACGGAACGCGACCGGAGTGCCGGGTGGCGAAGGCGGCGGAAGAATGATGAGACCGGCGGCGAAGATGAAACTGTTCTCGTGTTCGTCGAATCGGACCGGGTCGAGGATCGGCTGATTTCGATTCCGAGCGTAGTCGTCACATCGCGGAGCGGTGCCTGTGAGCGCCTCGCGCCAGATCTGCACTCTCGTCGAGACATTCTCACTCTGGACGCAGCGCAGTGCGAACGTCGTTGGCAGCGGCTGCCGGCGATCGGCGGTGCGCGCGTAGCCGCCGGCGCGCGTCGTCATACGGTCGTAGAACGTGAACGGCAGATTCGTCGCAACGTAACTCCCCGCGGCGCCGCCTTCCGGAATGGCGCGTATGTGCACCATTGGATATCCCGTGGCGTCGCCTGAGGCTGTCGCCGACACCTCTTCGTAATCGCCGAGGAGGACGTTGTCGAAGAGGAGATCTGTCGAGTAGTAATCGGGACTCGATGGGTTGAGCGGCGAACAGGTCGCGACGACGTCAATCGTCGCGTATCCGATCGCGCTTTCGTGCGGACTGCCGACGCGCGTCGCCCCGCATGCGCTGACATGGCCGGTCGTGAACATCTGCTGCAGGTCGGCGAGCATGGCAGGTGGCACCGCGGCCGGCCGCTGCGCGCAGTCGACCGGCATCGACGGCAGATGATTCGGATTGGCAGACTGCGATCTGTCGCCTGGCATTGCGTCCGCCGGAGTCGACGGCACCGCACCGGCGAAAACGTCGCGCAGGTTGACGGACTCGACGCCGTAGCCGGTCAGGTAGAGATCGAACGAATATGCAGGAAATGCCCAGTCGGTCCACAACGTCACGCGCGCGATTTGCGGTTGCGGCGAAACGTTGATCACAGTGAAAAGCGTCGTGCGCAACTTGTCGACTTCAAAGTACGGAAGGAGAAGCGTCGCGGCGGGCGTGACAGCGATGTCGCAGGAGTTGTCGTTGCCGGTCGTGGCTCCTCGCGTCGTGAAGTTCGCGGCGGGAGCTGCGAGCGCGGCGAGGACGAGCGCAACGGCGAGGACAGCGACTTTGTGAAGCACGCGACAAGTACGCGCGCGTTGCTCTCGCCGTCTACGCGACGGCGATCAACTGGCCGCTCGTCGAACCGGCCGCTTCGCTGAGCAGAAACGCGATCGACTCCGCGATCCGCGTGCGCGGCACGAGCTGATCTTTTGGCATATCAGCCGCGTTCTTCTCCGTGTCCATCGGACCGCAGAGCAGCGCGTTGACTGTGATGCCGCGCGGACGGAGCTCTTTCGCGAGCGATTCAACATACGCGTTGAGCGCCGATTTCGAGACGATGTACGCGGTCGAGCCGCCCGTTTTCTTTACCGTCAGGATCGAGCTGATGGCGACGATTCGTCCACCATCCGCGAGCTCCGGCACCGCGGAGCGAAACGTGCGCACGGCGCTCAGCAGATTCGCTTCGAGCATCTGCTCGAAATCGTGCGTCGTCGACATCGGACTGAAGCCGCCGGCCATGTGCACGATGCCATGCAGCGGTGCCGCGCGTTCCGCCCCGCGGCGAATGCTCGCTTCGTCGGCGAGCTCGCCGGGATAACCGACCAGACGATCGTTCGTGCCGATCGCTTCCTGCAGCCGCGACCAGCCGGACTGTGAGCGATACAGCACCGCGCAGCGGTAATCGCGAAGGAGTCGCGGCAGCACGACGCTGCCGAGATCGCCGGTGGCGCCGGTCACGAGGATCGTTTTTTCGCTCATGCGCGAATCATCGCACGGTCACGGCGTCGTGTTGCCCGCAGGTCCGATTTGCGCGTTGATTTGCGGTGAGATGGAACAGCCGTTACCGAGCGGCGAGGCATCCCACGTCGTCGAATAGCGACCTTCCGCACTCATCGTCGCGACGATCCAGCTCTGACTCTGGCGCGCACACGCCGCCACGGTGCTCGAGCCGGTTTTCATGTCTCGGCCCGGAAGCGTCGTGTACGCCGGCGAGCCGCCGTTGCTGCTGTTGACGTACATCCAGCCGGCGACGTCGGCGCCGTAGGCGTACGGGAAGACCGACGACGCCGACGAGACGCTCGAGGTCGCCGGCAGCGAGAGAATGTTCAGCGGTGGCGGCGTGCAGATGATGATGCCGGTGCCGAGCGCGAACGAATTCTCGTGTTCGTCGAAGCGGACCACATCGACGCCCTGCTTCGACGAGTTGTCGGCATATCGAGCACAGGCGGCTCCCGCTCCCGTGTAGCCTTCGCGCCAGATTTGGTACGAGGTGTTGAAGCTCGCGGTACCGCCCTGAATCCAGCGCGCCGCGAACGTTGACGGCAGCGGCTGGCGACGATCCATCGTCCGCGGAAACGCGGGACCGATCGTCGTGAAGCGGTCGTAGAACGTGTAGGGAAGATTCGTTTCGGCGACGGCGCCGGCCGGACCGCCTTCG
>JAOBAU010000272.1 GCA_025463165.1 Acidobacteriota bacterium
GCTGCAGAACACGATCGTCGTGCCGCCTCCCGCAATCATCGATCCGACGCTCGATCAGGCCGCGTCTCTTGCAGCGAACGGGCAACCCGATCAGGCGCGCCGCGTTTATCTCGCGCTGCTGAATCAGGCCAACGTCTCGCGGCAAACGATTGCCGCGGCGGCGCGCGGGCTCTATCGCCTCGGCGCCTTCGCCGACGCCGTCGAAGCGTTCCGCAACCTCGGCACGTTCAATCGCGGCGAGGAAGACCTTCGCTACTACAACGCGGTCTCGCTGTTCGAGACCGGGCATTACGACGATGCCAAGAAAGAGCTGGCCTGCGCCCTGCCGTACATCGAGGTGACGAGCGACGTGGCGCGCTATCGCGACAAGATTCAGAAGATGGGCAGCCCGCAAGCGATGAAGTGATCGCGCGCCGATGAACGCCGCGACGCGCAAGAAGTTGCTCGCCTATGCGATCCCGGTCGACCTGGTCGTGGTCGCGACCGGAATCGGCCTGCTGGTTCCGGGCATCCCGTCGATCGCGATCATCTGGCTATACGTGATCGCCGTTGCGGTATCAGCCTGGAAATCAGGATGGCCGGGCGCGATTGCGGCGATCGTTCTGTCGTCCGCACTGCTGTTTCTGGTTTTCCGGACCTCGGTGCCGCGTGATCAGATCGGCGTGTTGATCGCCGGCGGTGTGGCGGCGTCAATCCCGCTCGCGGCGCTCCACGCGAGGCGAGCCCGCATCAAGGCGTTGCGCGCGGCGGACGCTTTGCTATTTGCCGAGCCGATCATCGCCGGTCCGCAGTCGATCGAGGAAGCGGCCGCCGAGGCGATCGTCGATCCGCGATATGTCGCGGAGCGCGAAGCGCGGGCGGGCGCGGAAGGGGAGCGGATCGCCGCGCAGAAATTCGCGGCGGAGAAAACGAAGATCGACGCAGAGTATGCCGCCCGTTTGAAGGCGCGGCAGGCCGAGTTGCAAGCCGCATATGACAATGAGCGCGCCGCACTGAAAGCCGAGTTCGATGCGGCGCGTCTCGAACTGGAGGCCGAGCGCACGGAGCTGAAGCAGCGGCCGCCGGTAATCGAAAAGCACATCGACGAAGAAGTTCTCGCGCAGCGGCTCGAACATCTTCGCGCGGAACTGCAGCAGCAGTTCGAGCGCGAGATGCAGCCGCGCATCGACGCCGCTCTCGCGCGCCAGAGGGAGGCGCTCGCGCGTGATTCCGACCGCGAGATGGAGAAGGTGCGTGCGGCAGCCGACGAGCGCGTGGCGGCGTTACGCGCGGAGCTCGATCGCGGACTCGCGCAGCAAGCACCGGCGCCGCCAGCAGCCGCGCCGCGTCCGCGGCAACCCGCGCCACCGCAGCGCGGGATCTTCAGCCGATTCTTTCATCCGCGATCGAATCCGCAGTTGAAATTGAATCGCTCCACGGTCAGCGGCGAGAACACTGCCAACCGGCGCGCTGCCGCTGCCGCCGTCGCCGAGAACAGTGCGACGCGACGCGCCCGCGCTATCCGCAAACCGCGCGTCCTTTTCCTCGAATCGCGCCGCGCCTCCGCCGACACTGCCGCCCCTCGGCTGAAGCAGCTCGGACTCGAAGTCGTCATCGTCGAGCGCCTCGCCGATGCCGTCGATGAGGTCGATCGCGTTCGTCCGGACATCCTTTTCCTCGATACCGAATTGCCGGATTTCGAAAAGGCCTACCAGACGTTCGCCGAGCTTCCGATCGTCCTCACAGCGCGAAACGCGTCGAGCATTCCCAATATCCTGCGGACCGGAATCGCGGTGCGGCCGTACGCGATCGACGACGTCGTGGAGCTCGCGCGCGGCGTGATGAGCAAACCGGCCGATGCGGCGCCGAAGAAATACGACGTCAGCTGCGTCAACTGCCGCGTCGTCTTCGACGCCGCGGAAGCCGATTGGTGCAGTTGTCTCACGCGCGACCGTACCGTCGTCTGCACGAACTGCCTGACCTGCTTCTGCAACGCGGCGCCGGCCTACAAGGAAATCTTCTGGTCCAGTGCGCCGCCGCGGCTTCTCGAACGCAAAGCCGCGGAACTGCGACGGCAGTCGCTGACGATGTCCGCGAACGTTGCTCCGTC
Organism: Acidobacteriota bacterium; assembly: GCA_025463165.1. GTDB lineage: Bacteria > Acidobacteriota > Thermoanaerobaculia > Gp7-AA8 > Gp7-AA8 > JAOBAU01. The sequence continues at coordinate 2,090 of JAOBAU010000272.1, forward strand.
CGACGTTCGCCGGCCGCTGGTGATGCTGGTCGACAGCGATCCCGACAACCAGGCCATCATGCAGCGCGTCTGCGCGAACCTCGGCTACGGCGCGGTGTCGTCGAACGGGGAGGACGCCCTCGCCATCGCCCGCGCGTACCGGCCGAATCTCGTCCTCGCCGACGCCATCCTGCCGCGGCTCGATGGCCGCGAGCTGTGCCGGCTGCTGCAGGAAGATCCCGGGCTTGGCGCGACGAAGTTCGTGCTCATGTCCGGCCTCTACACGGACACGAAGTTCAAGACGGAGTTGGTGCAGCGATTCGGCATCGACGATTGCGTGGCCAAGCCGGTGTCGATCACGGACGTCATCAACCTGCTCCAGCGCCATCTCGAAGGCGTGCGGGATCTGCCGGCGCAGGAAAATCTCTACGACGTGCATCGGAAAGCGATCGGCGCGCCGGCGGACGCGCGCACAACGTACGAAATCGCCTGCGTCAATTGCGGCGACATGTTCGACGGCGTCAAGGCGAAATGGTGCGCGTGCACCGACGGCGATCACACGCTCGCCTGCGAGCACTGCGGCGGCTGTTTCTGCGACGCGGCCGACTACCGGAAACGCTTCTGGGCCGGCGCGCCGGCTGCGCTGTTCGAGCGCAAGACGATCGTCGACCCGCGAAACGCTACCGATCCGGCGGACAGTAAACGGCCGTTGCTCGCCCTCATCGAAGACGACGAAAGCGTTCAATTGCTCGTCCGCACGATCGCCTCAACCCTCGGCTACGGCTTTGCCGGATACGCAGATGCGAACGAGGAAATCACGCAAAAACCGGATTTGATCTTCGTCGACGCGCTGCTTTCCCGCCACGACAATCGCGGCCTCGCGCGGCGGCTGAAGGACGTCGCATCGATCAAGGTCGTCGTCATGAGCGGCCGCGCGACCGATCCGGAATTCCGGCACGACGCCGCTGCCCGATTCAAGGTGGACGATTGTCTCGCCAAGCCGCTCGCCGCCGCCGACGTCATCGCAATGCTGAAGAAGTACCTGCCGCATGCGGGCACTACCGGCTAGAATCATGGCTACACATATGACTGTGAAGCGTGTATTCGCCCTCGCGACTGTCGTGGTGGCTGCCGCTTTTTCCGCGCCGGCACAGACGCGGGAGTTGAATCCGACCGTGAAGGTTCTGGCGCGGCCGCAAGGCCCGGTGCCCGCGGAATGCGCCACCGATCCGGCCATCGTTCCCGCGCTCGAGGCCGAGGCGGTGGAACCCGTCACCGCGGCCGCACCGCCGTCGAACGATCTGCGGGCCAGCTTGCGGCGGCTGCAAGTCGCCGCCGAGGTCAATGATTACGCCGTGTTCAAATCGGAGCTTGCGGAAGCGCGCCGCGCCGCCGCCGCGCATCCGCCGGGCGGCGAGCGCAATGCCGCCAATGATGCGTTGCAGGTTTTCGGCGACATCGGACGCGTATGGGATTACGCGATGACTTCGCCGACGGGCTCCTTTTTCGACGCGACCGCGCAAAGTGGATCGCTGCTGAACGCGATGAAGCGCTATCCCGATTACGGACGCGCCATTGCCGACCAGACGATCACGTCCGGCGGTCGGACGCTCTACCCGACGTCCGAAACACGCCGCTTCCTGGCTCGCGAATCCGCACGCCGCCTGACTCGCCTCGGCGTCTCGACGCCAGCGCATGTCGCGCGCGGCGCGCAACCGGAGCCGCTGCCGCGCCGCGTTGTCATTGCGCCGCCGCCGGTGAAGAAGACGGTGCAGGTTGCGACGAAACCGACCACTCCGAAAAAGACTGCGAAGACGACCACTGCGAAGACAACGACTCCGAAGACAACGACTCCGAAGCCTGCCGTCAAAACCGTGAAGGCAACGCCGCCGAAGACAAAAGAAGTCGCAATCAAAGCGACACCGCTTGCGAAGCCGAAACCCGCCGCGCCGCCGCCAGTGAAAGTCGCCGATACGTCAACGATGCCTCCCGGTCCGCCGATCGTTTCGACGACACAACCGACGGTACCGACGACGACAAGCGCCGCGCCGCCGACACAAACCACCACGCCGCCCGCGGCAACGAGCGCCACCGATACAACCGTTTCCACTGCAACGTCGCCAACCGACACCAGCGTCACTGCCGCTCCGGACACCG
>JAOBAU010000295.1 GCA_025463165.1 Acidobacteriota bacterium
GACCTCGGCGTCATCCTGCAACGCCAGGTGAATGATGCGGCGCTCGACCGGACTCATCGCCGGCAACAGCTGTTCGCGACCATCGCGACGAACGCGATCGGCCAACTCGCGCGCCTGCGCGGTGAGCGTCTCCGTCCGGCGCTCTTTGAACGCTTCACAATCGAGCTCGATCTCTTTCTCGACCTTGCGTCCCGTCAGCGCTTTGTTCGCCAGGACCTGCACCGCATCGAGCAGTTCACCGTGGCGATCGATCATCCGTCCGGCGTCGCGGCCGTAAAGGCGAACGTGAATCTGTGTATCGTTTTCTTCGGTGCGAACGGTGACGTCGATGCGCACGAGATCGAGCACCTCTTCCACCCAGTCGCGAACGACTTTCGCCATGTCCGACTGCGGACCCTGTTCCGGTGTCTCGGTCGGGGCGAAGCGCTCGAAATCGCCGCTCTGAAATGACGAACCTTCATCGCGCGAAGAACGTCCGCGCCCTCTCCCCCGCCCGCCGCCACCACCGCCACCCTCGCGACGCGAACCTCCGCGCGCTCCGCCACGACCGCCACCGGCTCCGCCGCGGCCGCGTCCTTCAGCACGCGGCGCGCGAGGAGCGGGCGACGGAGCAGCGGTCGACGGAGCAGCGGGCTCGGATGAAACCGCGGGAGACGCGGTGATCGGCGGCGGCGCAGAAACAGCCGGAGCGGCCGGCGCGCTCGCATTCGTATCGACTTCCGCTTCGATGACGACGCGCTTCACACCGCCGAGGAAGCCGCGCTTTTCGAGAAGCGTGGAGTGACGGAGTTGATAGCGCTCAACGCCGAGGGTTGCGGCAGCCTGGCTGAGGGCTTCGTCGAGCGTCTTCCCTTCGAATCGCTGCGCCATTACTCGTTCCCCTGCTCGCGCAACTTGCGCGGTTTCTTTTCCACGGTGATGTCTTTGTTCTTCCGGTCGTCGTTGTCCGGATGGTTTTCCCACCATCTGTTCATGATGGTCTGCTGAATGATCGTCAGGATGTTCTGTACGAGCCAGTAGAGCACGAGACCGCTCGGGAACTCCTTGAAGAAGAAGCCGAAGATGATCGGCATCATCAGGAACATCCGGCGCTGCGCGGGATCAACGGTCGTCGGCGTGATGTACTGTTGAATGAACATCGTCACGACCATGATCAGCGGCAGGACGTAGTACGGATCCTTCGCCGAGAGGTCGTGAATCCAGCCGACAAATGGCGCGCCGCGAAGCTCGATGGCGCGAGACAGCAGCCCGTAGAAACCCCAGAGGATCGGGAGCTGCAGCACGATCGGAACGCATCCGCCCATCGGGTTGATACCTTCCTGCTGATACAGCTTCATGACCTCCGTGTTCATCTTCTGCCGCTGATCGGGATCGGTGCGGCTCTTCTTGTATCGAGCCTTGATTGCCTCGACCTTCGGCTGCATTTTCTGCATCCGCTTCATCGAGATGTTGCTCTTGTGCTGCAGCGGGTAGAGGACGACCTTGATGATGATCGTCAGGACGATGATGGCGAAGCCGTAGTTGTGCGTCGCCCTGTTGATCCAGAGCAGCGCGACGAGGAAGAAGCGCGCGATGACGCCGAACATCCCGAACTGCAGCGTCTTCTCGAGGCCGTAGCGATCGAGCACCGACGCCTGCTTCGGTCCGAAGAACGACGAGCCGCGCACAATGCCGTCAGGCGAGGCGTTGATCGCCGCGTAGAACTCGCGGCGTTTTTCCTTCGGACCGGTGTAGATGTCGATCGAGTGCAACGCGCCGCCGGCAGGTTTCTCCGGACGAAGCGTGGCGAGGAAGTAGTTGTCTTCGATGCCGACGTAATCGACGTTCTGGAAGAGATTGACGCGATCGCTCTTCTCGCGTGCGATCACCTTCAGCGACTCGTCGCGCTGCACGACGCCGTTGCCGGTGATGATGATCTGCGTGTCTTTCTCGGTCGGATCGAGCGTACGGATTCCGTAGCCGATGGCGACGCGATACGGAACGGCCGGCGAGACAGCGACCTCGAACGGGAAGAGAAAGTCGTTCCCGATCCGGAAGGTCTTACGCGCCGAGACGCCATCGGCACCGGTGTAGCGATAGTCGAGAATGTGAACCGAACCCTCGGTGCGCTCGGTGACCTGATAGAGCGCCGAATTCAAACGGCTGGTCAGATTCCCGTCAGCCGCTTCGATTGCGAACGGGAAATCAGTCCGCTGCGGATCGCGCGCTTTCACGAGCTCGACGAGACCGTCGCTGCTCTTGGTCTTGTAATTCTTCAGGCGGAACGAGATCAGTTCCGCGCCACGATTCGAAAAGCGGGCGATGAACTCCGGCGTGTTGACCGTCGAGATCGTCAGCGCTTCCGCAGCGACCGGAGTCGCGTGCGCGGCGACGACCGACTGCGCGAGCGTGCCGGCGTTGCGCGGAGTTGCGGTGGCGGGAGCGGCGGGTGAGGAGGACGTCGTCGCAGCAGCGGTGGTTCCGGCGGTCGACGTCGTCGACGTCACCGGCTTTTGCGGGCGAGCGAGCTCAGGGAAGAGTTTCGGTGCGAGCGCGGCCCAGGACCAGAGCAGGGCCAGCGAGATCACAACCGCGAAGAAAATACGTCGTTCCATCGTCATGGGACCGGGTCCCAACCTCCTGGATTGAACACGTGGCAACGCGAAAGACGGCGCAGGCCGAGCCAGACGCCGCGCAGAGTGCCGTACTTGCCGACCGCTTCCATCATGTACATCGAGCACGTTGGCTCGAAGCGGCACATGGGCGGCAGCAGCGGCGAGAGAAAGCGCTTGTAGAAACGAAGCAGGAAGAGGACGACCGCGCGCATGGTGGGATCACTCGGCGCGGTCCGTTTTGCGTGAAGCTCCGCCCTCAGTCGCAGCGCGCTGAAGTACCCGCTCGAGGTCCCTGCGGAACTCGAGGTAGTCGGCGTCGGCTGCGTTCGGCTTCACATTGACCACGAAGTCCAACGGATGGCGATCCAGCCCGAAGGGTTCCCGCTGTCGGCGGTAAACCTCGCGGGTCCAGCGTTTGAGGCGATTGCGAACGTTCGCTTTGCCGAGTTTCTTCGTCGCGGTGATTCCGATCCGCGAATGCGGGAAATCGTTCGCGACGAAGAAAAGGACGCAATAGCGGGAAAAAAGCTTGCGGCCCGTTTCGTAGACGCGAAGAAACTCGCGTCGTTTCGCCAGTCGTTTCTCTTTCGGCAGAGCCTCGGACCGCGCCCCGGCTTCTACCTGATGTTCCACCGGTGATCCGCGGGTCAGACGCTCAGACGCTTGCGACCCTTGCGGCGACGGCGCGAGAGCACTGCCTGTCCGTCCTTCGTCCGCATCCGGACGAGGAAACCATGCGTGCGCTTGCGGCGGCGATTGTTGGGCTGAAAAGTACGCTTCATGAATTTATCCTAACCTTCTGAAAAGAAAGCGGTGAGTATAGCGATGCCCCTGAACGTGGTCAACGCATGAGCAGCGACGGGGCCAAACGTACACCTCTCTGAGCCTTATTCCAGCGTTGCGGGAGGTGGGTCACCATGCTAGACTCGCATCCCCTTTTTCAGATCCTTTGTTTTCCACAAACTGCGGAAAACCTGTGGATTCTCAAACAGATACGCCGTCTTCTCCCCCGATGAATCTCTGGAAGCAAGTCTTAGCACGCCTTGAGCAAACCATTGAAGGATCGCAGTATGAGACCTGGTTTGCCCCGACCCGCTTCCTCGCTCAGAAGGGAGACACGATTGATATCGCCGTCCCTTCTCAGAAATTCGTCGAAGAGATTCGCGAGCGTTACGGACAGCTGATCCGCGCCACGCTCGACGAGATCTCGCTCGATCGGATCAACATCCATCTCGTTCCCGACGCCGAATCGCCCAGCGACGGGATCACCTCCGCCGCCCCGCCTCCCACGACCGTTGAACCGCCAACCTCGGTCTTCAATTCGCGATATCGATTCGAGACCTTCGTCGTCGGTAAATCGAACGAGCTCGCGTTCGCCGCCTCCAAATCGATCTCCGAAAATCCGAGTGGCTCATTCAATCCGCTCTTCATCTATGGTGGTGCCGGCCTCGGCAAGACGCATCTCATCCAGGGACTCGGTCAGCAGCTTCGCGATTCGAATCCGCGGATGAAAGTCGTTTACATGTCGGCCGACACGTTCGTTACCGAGCTCATCACGTCGATTCGTTACGACCGCATGCAGCAGTTCCGCGATCGCTACCGTTCCGTCGACGCGCTTCTCCTCGACGACATCCAGTTCCTCGCCGGGAAGGAACGGACGCAGGAAGAGTTCTTCCACACATTCAATGCGCTGTACGAAGCGCAGAAACAGATCGTATTCACCTCGGATGCGCCGCCGAAAGACATCCCGACGCTCGAAGAACGACTCCGGTCGCGCTTCGAATGGGGACTCATCGCCGACATTCAGCCGCCCGATCTCGAGACGAAGGTCGCCATCCTTCGAAAGAAAGCCGACGAGCGGAAGATGGATCTGCCGCATGAAGTGGCGCTCTTCATCGCCGAGCGCGTTCGCTCGAACATTCGCGAGCTCGAAGGTCATCTGAACAAGACGGCGATGTACGCATCGCTCGCCGGCAAACTGATTACGATCGACCTCGCCAAAGAAGCGTTGAAGGATCTCCTCTCGAAGGAGAACAAACCGATCACCGCCGTCGAGATCATGAAAGTCGTGGCCGCGCATTACGGCATCAAGGTCTCCGATCTGAAGTCGAAATCGAATGCGCGGCCGATCGCCTACCCGCGTCAGGTAGCGATGTTCATCTGCAAGGAACTAACGGATCTTTCGTACCCGGAGATCGGGAAGCTCTTCAACAACAAGCACCACTCGACGGTGATGTACTCCGTCGAGAAAATCGACCAGCTGATTCAGGATGATCAGCAGGTCGCGCGCACCGTCGAGATGCTGACGAAGCAGTTCCGGTAAAAGCCTGCGGAAAGGTCCACCGAAAAGCTGCGGAAGAAAAACGGCGAGGTTCGGACCGGCTCGCAAACTGCGGAAAACGCAAGACTTCTCCTGAGGTTTTCCGAAGCGAAACTCACAGGGTTGAGACGGGAAGAACTGCTATACTTTCGAAACCTTTGCAGAGCGATCGGCGATTCATCCGCACGCATCAACTGCTATCACCCCAAGAATTAAAGAGTTGGTTTTAAGGAAGAGACATGGAGCTGACTGTCGCGAAAGCGGATCTTCAAAAAGAGCTGCAGCTGTGCCAGGGAGTCGTCGAAAAACGCTCGACGATTCCGATCCTTTCGAACGTGCTGCTCCGCGCGACGGACGGACGTCTGCAGATCGCCGCGACCGATCTCGACGTGACGATCCTCTCGTCCTGCGCGGCTTCGATCACGACGCCTGGCGGTGTCACGATCGAAGCGAAACGGCTCTTCGACGTCATCCGCTCTCTCCCCGATAACGACGTGCACA
>JAOBAU010000333.1 GCA_025463165.1 Acidobacteriota bacterium
CGCGATCGACATTCGGTTCATGACAGAGATCCCACGTCGATTTCGACGCGCGGCGCGGCGGAAGGTTTCCTGACGCCACACGTGGCGAAGCGCGCAGCAGCCGCTCCACTCAGCGTAGCCGCACGCGAGCGCGGGCGTTTCTCGACCTGGCTGCAGAAACGATTCTTTCTGCGCGTCCACATGTCGCTGATTCTCATGGCGACGATCACCGCCGGCGTCGTGGCGACGAACGTGATGCTGCACGTTCATCTCAATCGGCTGTGGCTTCGCTACGCGATCGCGGTGCTGCTGGCGTACGGCGCGTTTCTCTTCCTCGTCAAATGCTGGCTCTTCTACCTCGGCGTCCGTGCACGTCGCGAACGAACGCGCGTCGCGATCGACTGTCCGATCGATCTGCTCGACGCCGTCTGCGATCTCGGTGACCTCGGCGACATCGGCAACTCCGTCGTCGACACGCTCGAAAATGCCGGCGGCCGTTTCGGTGGCGGCGGCTCGAGCGGCTCGTGGGCGGAACCGCCATCGACATCCGGCATCGTCGCGCCAAGCGGCGGAGGCGGCGGCTTCGACCTCGGGCTCGACATCGATGACGGCGTGCTGTTGCTCGCGATCGCCGCCGTGCTCGCCATCGTCGTCGCCTGCATCTATCTCATCTACGCGGCGCCGGCCATCCTCTCCGAAGCCGCGTTCGAAGCGGCGCTTGGCGCGGCGCTGCTGAAGAAAGCGCGCGAGGCCGGCTCCGGCAACTGGGTCGGCAGCATCGTCAAAGCGACGATCCTGCCGTTCCTCATTATCGCCGCGCTCAGCACGACGGTCGGCTGGTACGCGCAGGTGAAGTGTCCGGGCGCGACGCGACTTCACGATGCACTCTTCTGCGCGCCATCGATACAATCACGCGCTCAATGACTGACACGATCGACGTCAAACACAACTCCGCCGCGCAGCGCTTCGAAGTCATCATCGACGGCCATCTGGCCGAAGCCGATTACGAGATGCGCGGCGGGAAGATCGTCTTCACGCACACCAAAGTTCCGGAAGCGTTGTCGGGACGCGGCATCGCGAACCAGCTCGCGATTGCGGCGCTCGGCTACGCGCGCGCGGAAAAGCTGCCGGTCGTCGCCGAATGCGCGTTCATCGCCTCGTACATCAAGCGCCACGACGAGTATGCAGACCTGATCGGATAGACTTCGCCGACCAACATTAATTCGGGAGGAAATGCATGTCTCGCTCGCGGGCTCTCTTTGCGGTCATGTTCATGGTTCTCGTCGCGCTGCCGGCCGCCGCCATTACGTACGGCCAGCCTGACGGGAAAAAGCATCCGGAGGTCGGCGCACTCGTCGGCCACTTCTCATCGGGAACGTATCCGTACTGTTCGGGCACGCTGATCTCGCCGACGGTGTTTCTCACCGCCGCGCATTGCGATCTCGGCAGCGCCCGCGTCTTCGTGACGTTCGACGCGCACGCGGATGCGAATTCGAAACTGATGGCCGGGACGTACTACGCCGATCCGCTGTACAACAAAGCGCAGTCCGATCCGCACGACATCGCCGTCGTGGTGTTCGACTCGCCGGTGAAGAGCATCGCTCCGGCGCGGTTGCCGGCGGCGAGCTCGCTGACGGTGCTTCGTGTCAACGACAAGATCACCGCGGTCGGTTACGGCGGACAGGAACCGGTCAATCAACCGGGCGGGCCGGTCATCGCATACCTCGACACGCGCGAGTGGGCGGTGTCGAGTTTGAACGCGATCAATCCGGCGTGGTTGCGCCTTTCGCAGAACCCCGCGACCGACGATGGCGGCGCCTGCTACGGCGATTCCGGCGGCCCGAACTTCCTCGGCAGGGGCACCACGGAAACGAACATCATCGCCGGTACGACGATCACCGGCGATGCGCAATGCAAGGCGACGAACGTCATCTATCGACTCGACACGGAGTCCGCTCGTTCGTTTCTCAGCCGGTTTGTCAAGGTGCCGTAGTGACGGCGTGCGTTGACTCCCCCGGCATTCGAGCGCAGAATCCGCGAAACATTTGACACACTAAGGACGGATGCATGGCAACTTCGAAAAAGGCAGCTTCAACCAGTGGATCCAAAGGCGGCGGCAAAGGTCTCGCCGCCGAGGTGCAGCCGAGCGCTGATCTCGGAGCAGTCATCGGCAATGAGCCGATGCCGCGCAGTCAGGTGACGAAGAAGGTGTGGGATTACATCAAGGCGAATGGTCTGCAGGATCAGACCAACAAGCGGATGATCAACGCCGACGACAAGCTGAAGAAGATTTTCGGCGGCAAGACGCAGGTCTCGATGTTCGAGATGACCGCGCTCGTCAACAAGCACCTCAAAGCGTAACGCGCACCATGCGGGGCCGGTTCGCGCCGGTCCCGCAGCGCGTGTCCCTCACGCGTGCGCGGGCATCACGTCCACCGCCGACTTCTCCTCGTTCACGACGGGATAACGTCCGGTGAAGCACGCCGTGCAGTAAACCTTCCGCGGATCCTCATCTGGCCGCTTCGCCGCCTGGAGCATTCCGTCTTCCGAAAGATAGCCGAGCGAATCCGCTTCGATGAACTCGCGAATCGCCTCGATGCTGTTCCCGCTGGCGATGAGCTCGCGCCGCTGCGGCGTGTCGATGCCGTAGTAGCAGGGACCGGTCGTCGGCGGCGATGAGATGCGCATGTGTACTTCGGTCGCGCCGAACTGCCGCATCATCCGGACGATTTTCTTCGACGTCGTGCCGCGGACGATCGAGTCATCGACGAGGATGACGCGCTTGCCGGTCACGATCTCGCGCACCGGATTCAATTTCACTTTCACGCCGAAGTGGCGGATCGACTGCTTCGGCTCGATGAACGTCCGCGCGACGTAGTGGTTGCGGACGATCCCAAACTCGAACGGGATTCCTGATTCGTGCGCGTAGCCGAGCGCCGCGAACACGCCGGAGTCGGGGACGGGGACGACGATGTCCGCGGCGACGGGATGTTCGCGTGCGAGCTGCGCGCCGAAGCGTTTGCGCACGTCGGCGACGTTGTTGCCGAAGATGACGGAGTCGGGACGCGCGAAGTAGACGTGCTCGAAGATGCAGCGCGCTTCGCGTACCGATGGGAACTGATGCGCGACGCGGACGCCATGCTGTTCGATGGCGACGACTTCGCCGGCGCGAATCTCGCGGACGACGTCGGCGCCGATGAGATCGAACGCGCACGTTTCGGAGGAGACGGCGATGGCGTCGTCGAGCCGTCCGATGACGAGCGGGCGAAAGCCGTAGGGATCGCGAGCGGCGAACATCCGGCCGGGCGAGAGGAGCGCGACGGAGTACGCACCTTTCACGCGCGAGAGCGCATCGATGAACGCACGCTCGAGGTCGGGCTCTTTCGAACGTGCGATGAGATGCACGATGACTTCGGTATCAGACATCGTGTTGAAGATCGCGCCTTCTGCTTCGAGCTGGCGTCGAAGCTCGGCGCCGTTGACGAGATTGCCGTTGTGCGCCAGCGCGAGCGGACCTTTGTTCGTCGAAGCGACGAGCGGCTGCGCGTTGCAAAGCATCGAGCCGCCGGCGGTCGAGTAGCGAACGTGGCCGACCGCGGAGTTGCCGGGGAGGCGCGCCAGCCGCGTCTCATTGAAGATGTCGGCGACGTAGCCCATCTCCTTTTCGACGTGAATCTGCGGCGTGCCGGGATTGATGATCTGTTCGCCGGCGCCGCTGGAGCCGATCGCTTCGCCGATGTTCGATTCGGAGCGCGTCGGCTCGCGCGACACGGAGGCGATGCCGGCGCTTTCCTGTCCGCGGTGCTGCAGCGCGTAAAGCCCGAGGTAGACGAGGTTCGCGGCGTCCTTGTGATTGAGGATGCCGAAGACGCCGCATTCATCGTGGAACTTGTCGAACATGGGGGAGATTCAGTTTAGCGCAGCGAGCGAATCATCTCGATCTGGCGGACGGTTCGTTCTGCGCCAACACGCGCGAGGAACGCGGCAATCCCGGCGTCGCGGTCGTCGACGTTGAGGATGCGCAGCGGCTTTGCGGCTCTGGTGGCCGCGGCGTTCAGGAGCTTCTTTCCGCTACCCTCCCGCCGCCCGTCCTTCGACACGGCGAGCAGCGGCAGATCGCCCGATTTCGGGAAGACGATGATGGCGCCGTGCTCGTCGCCGAGCGCGACGTACGGTTCTTTTGCTCGACGAATGGATGCGACGTCGTTTTGCCAGGATGGAGCGACGTCTGTCCAGCCTTTGATTTGTCCGAGGTCAACGTTGGCCAGCTCACGCGCGTGTGTGCGTTCCTTCGCTTCGAACGTCCAGCATTGAAAGCGACGCGTTTCTTCGAAGCCGAGATTTCGGTACAGCGCGGCGGCTTTCTCGTTCGCTTCGAGAACTTCGAGGACATACGCGACTTTTCCGCGTTCGCGCAGGAGCTCGAAGGATGCGTTCATGACCGCGCGACCGAGACCTGTACGCCGGTGTGATGGGACGACGCCGGTGCCGCTGTCGTATGCGCGCTCGCCGTCAATGCCGTTCATCGTGAAGGCGACCATCCGCTCACCATCGAACGCGCCGATGCTCGCGGTGAGATCGACTCCGCGCCGGGCGATGATCTCGGTGAGTCGCGCTTCGTCGAGGACGAAGGGGACGAGGTAGTCGGAGAAGGAGTCGTTGAAGCAGGCGAGAAGGGACGGGAGGTCGTCGGGTGTGAGGGGACGGATGTTCATGCGAGGACGCTGAATCCTTCCGCGCGGGCGGCGGTGCCGAGACGGTGGTCGAAGGTTACGAATTCAAGGTCGACATTATTCAGTGTCGCAGACGCAACGACAGCGGCGGCGAGTTGAATCGCATCACCGGCGCGCAATGCATGTCGCGAGACGACCGACAGGGCAACTTCCGTGACGTCGCCAATTTCACCGAGGGTCACCCATCGATTGCTCAGCCTCGCAAACTGAACATCTGCGGCGCGATCCGCTTCCGGGGTAAGAAGTTTCGCATGTCGTCGACGCCAGATTGCACTGCTGATTTCGACAGTGGTGATGAACGACGACACGATGGAATTGTCGAGGCTCAGTATTCGCTGGGCGCGAGGTG
>JAOBAU010000347.1 GCA_025463165.1 Acidobacteriota bacterium
GAAGAACTGCGCGAAGGCAAGACCGTTCGCGGCGCCATCGAGCAGGGCTTCTCGCGCGCTTTCGGCACGATCATCGACACGCACATGACGACGATCATCTCGGCCCTCTTCCTCTTCAAGTTCGGAACGGGCCCGATCAAAGGATTCGCTGTCACGCTGCTGATCGGCCTGTTCGCGTCGGTCTTTACCGCGTTCTTCGTATCGCGCGTGATCTTCGACATCGTCTACAAACCGCAGGATCGCCCGCAGACGATCAGCATCTGAGGCGCGAGGAGAGACCATGCAGATTTTCGCTAACAGCAATTACAACTTCGTCAAGGCGCGCTTTTTCGCCGTCGCCTTTTCGATTCTCTGGATCCTCGTCGGCTTCGGTCTTTATGCGAAGAACGGGATCAACTGGGGCATCGACTTCGCCGGCGGCGCCAGCATCGTCCTGAAGTTCAAGGATGCGGTGCCGATGGATCGCCTGCGCGGGCAGCTCGCCGACGCGTCGATCCAGCAGTACGGCAAGCCGGAAGAGAACAGCGTCCTCATTCGTCTCCCGCAGTTGCAGGCAGAAGGCGATTACGCCGGACAGGCGGTCGCCAAGCTCAACGCCGCGCTGAATCCGGACGCGGCGAGCAAGCTCGATCTCAACTTCCAGGGACGCGAGCGCATCGTCGAGCTCCTTCTGCAGACCGATCCCGAGAACAAGGGCTCGAACGAAACGGCGAAGGCGTACTACGAGACCGTCGCGCAGAGCGTCATCAGCCATCGCTCCGAGCTCGGTCTGTTCAAGAACATGAGCCAGGTGGCCGGCTCGCCCGGCGTGACGTCGAACATCGCGCGCGTCCTCAACGAGAAAGCGTTCCTCGGCGCGTTCAACGTCCTCAATCAGGAAACGGTTGGCCCGCAGGTCGGCAAAGAGCTCCAGCAGAAAGCAATCTGGGCCGTCGTCTTCTCGACGCTGGCGATGGGTCTCTACCTCTGGATCCGCTTCGACATCATGTTCGGCTTCGCCGCGATCGTCTGCATCGTGCACGACATCCTGGTGGCGCTCGCATTTCTGCCGATGATCGGCGCGGAGTTCTCGCTCAACATCGTCGCCGCACTGCTGCTCGTCGTCGGTTACTCGATCAACGACACGGTCGTCACCTATGACCGCGTTCGTGAGAACCGCCGCAAGATGAAGACGAAGATGACGTTCGAAGAACAGCTGAATCTGGCCATGAACCAGACGCTGTCGCGAACGATCCTGACGTCGGGCTCGGTCGTCCTCGTGCTGATCTCGCTGATCCTCTTCGGTGGCAAGGTCATTCACGACTTCGCGTGGGTGCTGCTGATCGGTGTCATCGCCGGTACCTACTCGACGGTGACGATCGTTCCGGCTGTCGCCATCGCGTGGAACAACCTCACCGGCCGCAAGCACGACATCGCCGGTCCCGCCGCACGCGGCCGCGTCGAATCGCCGCGCGACGAAACGCCGGCTACGCGTAAGCGTCGCGCCGTCTGATCGCAATCGCTCAATGAGCACGAAAACGCCGCTGGAAACAGCGGCGTTTTTTTTGCTGTGCGGTAGGGAAAATCGCGTCTGCGTCACTCCCTCTATAAGGAGGAACGGAGCAGATGAAAAAATCAGTCTCCTTTACGTTGCTGATGATGTGGACTCTGCCGCTGTTTGCCGCGGACGCGGGATCAGCGCGGCCGAAACCGGCGTGGCAGTGGACGCTCGAGGAGCGGCTGGCAAAGCGGTATGACCCTGCATCGTTGAAGGACCGCATAACGCGCGAGGCGACCGAACCGTTCGGCATCATGTCCGTTCCGCAGGGAACGATTGCCAACCCCTCTCCGACTGCGGCGCGCTATCCATCAATCATCGTCGGTGCACGCGACCCCGAGCTGTTCATGCCGTGGGAGTTGTTCGACGATGTCGTGCGACACGCATACAGCAGCGATCCGGCCTCGCGCGCGGAAATTCGCGCACAGATTGAACAGAGAGCGAAGCAGGCGAACTTCCGGCTCCCTGACGGCTTCTGGGCGGAGCTCGGACGCACTGCGAAGCCGTGGATTGATCTCGGCGATCGCGTTCAGCGGGCGGGCCGCCAATTGCGCCTCGCGAATCCGATCGAAACTCGCGAGCTGCGGCATGATCTCGACCAGGCGCGCGACGAAGCCTGTACGGTTCGGTTCAATGCATTCAACGCGGTACGCGAACACTTCGGCGCGAATTGGATTGCTCAGTTTCTCTACGAGACCGTTGCGCCCGACGTCACTCTCATCCGCGCGGCTGGCGCCGACGATCCGGTTCAGGTGCTGTCGTTCGAAGGAGGCTGCCGTTGAAGCCGCTCGTGGTCGCCATGTTCGCGTTTGCTATCGGAGCCTCGGCTGTGGCGCAGATCATCACGCTCCCGCCGTGTCCCGGTGTTTGGGATGGGCACAATCACGTATCGCTCGGCCGTGCGATCAACGGTAACCTCTTGTCGAATGGGACGGTCATGTACCTCGACCTTTCAACGGACCAGCCGTCTACGAGTGCAGCGCTCAACGCCGATCACTACATCCACCCGGACGGCGCCATGTACAACGCACTCGCTTCTGGAGGAGTGAACGTCGTGCTGCCGGCTGAATACGCCGGAACCGTCTCAATGACGCCGTTTGCAGGCTGCTTTCGTGCTCGTATCGAAGCGGAGGTCTACGCTACCGGCTGCCATTCAGCACAGGGCTGGGGAAGCGGCGCCACCTGCATCGACAAAACCGCAGAGATCAGTCTCTACTGCCCACTCATCCTCGACCTCAACGGCGACGGCATCCACACCACGAGGCTCGCCACCTCACCCGTTTCCTTCTGGGATCGCAACTTCGACGGTATCGCCGATCCGAGCGGCTGGACTGATCCCGATACAGAAGAAGCGTTTCTCTGGATGGATGGCGATGACGATCGCGCCGTTCTCCCCGGTGAGCTGTTCGGCAGCGCGATGTTCAAACCGAGCGGAGGTTTCTTCGCCAACGGTTTTCAGGCGCTCGAGCAATACGACACTCCGGAGTTCGGAGGCAACGGCGATCGCGAGATCACGGCCGCCGACGCGGTCTGGCCGCGGCTGCGACTGTGGATCGATCGCAATCACGACGGCCACTCGCATCCTAATGAGATCTCGCGGCTCGAGTCACATCAGATCGTCTCGCTGAAACTCGACCGCGTCCACGATCACAGCCTGGACGCGAACGGCAACGGCGTCATGCTGGTCGGCTCGTATGTGCGCCGGCACGGCGGCGTTCTCGAAGAGCACGCCATGGATGACATTTCGTTCGCGCGTCCATAGCTCACGCCGGCGTTATACTCACCACTCCCATGAAAAAACTGTTCGCGGTGCTCATCGTAGTGGGCGCGATTCTGTTCGTCCGGAAGCATTACTACGGCAAGCAGGAACCGGCGCCGCCGACGAAAGCGGAACAGACCGCGGAAGCGATCGGCCGCGTTGCGCGCAAGCAGATCGATTCCGGCGGCGATGCGAAATCCGCGGTCGCCTCGCTCCTCGGTTCGCTCACGAAAGGACGCGTCGCCGACGCCTCGCCGGAACAGAAAGCGAAGGAACGCGTCGAAGCGTTCATGGGCTACTGGCAGAAGGGCGGCGTCTCGCTCAACGACTCCGAGCAGGCTGCCGCGTGCATGTGGGCGCGCGGCGTCGTTTTGATTACCGACAAAGACGACATTCAGGATGCCGTGAACGGCTTCGATAAATGGCGCCGCGAGCGCGATCTCTATCACGCGTTCGATTCCTACGCGATCGGACCGCCGCAACGCCGCAGCGACGCCGGACGCGGCGATTACACCGCCTTCGACGTCATCATCGATGGAACGAAGTACGAGATCGGCGTCCCCGACACTTCGAATCCGATGTTCTGGTCCGGCGCGTCGTAAGCAGCAGGGCGCTGCGGTAGACTTCGCGCCCTATGGCTGCAGACATGAAACGTGAGGACGCCCTCGAATACCACGAGGCCGGCCGTCCTGGAAAAACCGAAGTCGTTCCCTCGAAACCGACCGCCACGCAACGCGACCTCTCGCTCGCGTACACGCCCGGTGTCGCCGTTCCCTGCCTCGAGATCGCGCGCAATCCCTCCGACGTCTATCGCTACACGAACAAAGGCAATCTCGTCGCCGTCATCTCCACCGGCACCGCCGTCCTCGGCCTCGGCAACATCGGTCCCGCCGCCGGCAAGCCGGTGATGGAAGGGAAAGCCGTCCTCTTCAAGCGCTTCGCCGACATCGACGTCTTCGATCTCGAGCTCGACACGCGCGACACCGAGAAATTCATCTCCGCCGTCAAACTCCTCGAGCCGACCTTCGGCGGCATCAACCTCGAGGACATCGCCGCGCCCGAATGCTTCGAGATCGAAGAGCGCCTGAAGAACGAGATGAACATCCCGGTCTTCCACGACGATCAGCACGGCACCGCGATCATCTCCGCCGCCGCGCTGAACAACGCGCTCGAAGTGGCGAACAAGAAGATCGATGAAGTGCGCATCGTCATCTCCGGCGCCGGCGCCGCGGCGATGGCGTGTCTCCGCCTCTACATTCGGATGGGTCTCCGCAAAGAGAACGTCATGCTCACCGATTCGAAGGGCGTGATCTACAAAGGCCGCAACATCGAGATGACTCCGTACAAAGAGGAGTTCGCGGTCGAGACCGGGCGCCGCACGCTCGCCGACGCGCTCGTCGACGCCGACGTCTTCGTCGGTCTCTCCGTCGGCGGCATCGTGACGCAGGACATGATCCGTTCGATGGCGCCGAATCCGATCGTCTTCGCGATGGCGAATCCCGATCCGGAGATCGGCTACGAAGAAGCGACCGCTGCGCGCTCCGACGTGATCATGGCCACCGGCCGTTCCGATTATCCCAACCAGGTGAACAACGTCCTCGGCTTCCCTTTCATCTTCCGCGGCGCGCTCGATTGCCGCGCCACGACCATCAATGAAGAGATGAAGCTCGCCGCCGCGCACGCGCTCGCCGAGCTCGCGAAGGAAGACGTTCCCGACTCCGTGCTGCGCGCCTATTCAACGGAGCGCTTTTCGTTCGGCCGGGAGTATCTGATCCCGAAGCCGTTCGATTACCGCGTGCTGCTCAACGTTCCGGTGGCCGTCGCGCGCGCCGCCGCGGAAAGCGGTGTGGCGCAGAAGCCGATCGCCGACTACGACGCCTACCGCCGCCGTCTTGAACAGCTTCTCGGCCGCGCGCGCGGGCTCAT
Organism: Acidobacteriota bacterium; assembly: GCA_025463165.1. GTDB lineage: Bacteria > Acidobacteriota > Thermoanaerobaculia > Gp7-AA8 > Gp7-AA8 > JAOBAU01. The sequence continues at coordinate 5,223 of JAOBAU010000347.1, forward strand.
GCATCTCGTCTACGACCGCGCGCGTCAATCGCCAAAGCGAATCGTCTTTCCGGAAGGCGACCAGGAAAAGATCATCCGCGCGTCGAAGATCCTCATCGACGAAGGGCTCGCGCATCCGATCCTTCTGGTGAAGCGCGAGGTCGTCGCACCGCTGCTCGAGAAGTACCACGTCGATGCGACGAAGATCACGATCATCGACATCGAGCAGGCGCCGGAGCGCGAGCGATACGTCGCGCGCTTTCACGAGCTGCGCCGCCGCAAAGGAATCACCCTCGCCGACGCGCGGCGCATTCTGAACAGCCGCAATTACTTCGCGATGATGATGATGGATGCCGGTGATGCCGACGGTGTCATCGCCGGCCTCCACGCGTATTACCCGGCGACGATTCGTCCGGCGCTGCAGATCATTCGCACGCGGCCGAACGTGCGCAACGTCAGCGGCGCCTATCTGCTGATGTTCAAGGGGCGGATGATCATCCTTGCCGACACGACCGTAAACATCACTCCGACCGCGGAAGATCTCGCCGAGATCGCCGAGCTCACCGCCGCCACGGCGCGCCGTTTCAATCTCGAACCGCGCATCGCCATGGTGTCGTTCTCGAACTTTGGTTCGACCGATCATCCGGAGTCGGAAAAGATGCGCCGCGCCGTCGCCATTCTGAAAGAACGTCGTCCCGATCTGATCGTCGATGGCGAGATGCAGGCTGACACGGCGGTCGTTCAGGACGTCGCGCAACACGACTATCCGTGGAGCGCGATTCAGGGCGATGCGAACGTGCTCGTCTTCGCGAACCTCGACGCCGCCAACGCCGCGTACAAGCTGCTGTGGCGGCTCGCGGGAGCGGAAACGATCGGGCCGATTCTGCAGGGACTTGCGAAGCCGGTGCACGTACTGCAGCGCGGCGTCGACGTCTCCGACATCGTCAATATGGCGGCGATCGCGGTGATCGACGCGCAGGAGCAGGAAGCGGCGTCACTCTGAGCCGCTGGAGACGAGACACGCGCGGACGAGCGCACTGAGCGCGCCGATGTCGAACGGCTTCGGCAGAAATGCGCAGACGCCCTGTCCGATCGCGGCGCCGACTTCCGGGTCGCGATTCGCGCTGACGATGATCACCGGAATCTTTTTCAGCTCCGGCTCGGAAGCTCGCTCTTCGAGCACTTCCCAGCCGGAGACGATCGGCATCATCAGATCGAGCACGACGACGTCCGGATGCTCGGCGCGCATCAGGTCGAGCGCGTCGCGTCCGTTAGGCGCTTCCATGAAGTCGTAGCCGTCACGCCGGAGCGCCGCAACGATCATCTTCCGGATGGACGGATCGTCATCGACGACCAGCACGCGAAACGCACGCCCATCCCCAGCGTTCACATCAGTTTGGACCACGGGCGTAAACGCATGCACGACGAATGCCTCACGGAATTTCATCCGCGCCCGGAGCGCTTCTTTCCCCGCTTATGAAGATCGCGGTTGCGATGTCGGGCGGGGTCGATTCATCGGCCGCCGCGTACATATTGAAGTCGGCGGGACACGACGTGGTCGGCCTGTCGATGCAGATGTACGACAACCTCCGCAACTCGGCGACGGAGTATGGCGGCTGCTGCACGATCGACGATCTCGCCGATGCGCGCCGGGTTGCGTGGAAGCTCGACATCCCGCACTTCATCCTCAATCTCGAGGAGAACTTTCACGAGAAGGTCATCACGCCGTTCGTGCAGGGATATCTGAGCGGCACGACGCCGAGTCCGTGTGTGTTGTGCAACACGCACGTGAAGTTCGATCTCTTTCATCGCAAAGCGCAGGCGATCGGCGCCGAGAAGATCGCCACCGGCCATTACGCGCGGCTGACGCATGCGAGCGATGGCCGCATCGAGCTGCGCAAGGCGAACGATCTCGCGAAGGACCAGACGTACTTTCTTTTCGAGCTTTCGCAGGAGCAACTCGGCGACGCGATCTTTCCGCTCGGCGAGCTGACCAAGCCGGAGGTTCGCGCCATTGCAGCCGAGGGCGGATTGTCGGTGGCGAAGAAAAAGGAATCGTATGAGATCTGCTTCGTGCCGCAGAAAGATGGCTACGGCGCGATCGTCGAGCGCGAAGCCGGCATCACGCCGGGCGAAGGCGCGGGCGAGATCGTCGACGTCGAAGGCAACGTCGTCGGTCACCACGATGGCTACTATCACTTCACGATCGGCCAGCGTCGCGGACTGCAGGTCGGCGGCACCCCCGATCGTACGTATGTTGTCGATGTGAATCCGTTCACGAAACGGGTGACGATCGGCCCGGGCTCGGTGCTCGAGCGGAGCGAGCTCGTTGCGGAGCGCGTGCACTGGATAAGCGGCGAGCCGCCGACGAGTTCTGTCGAAGTTCAGGCGCGCGTTCGTTCGCGCTCGGCCGACGTCGCCGCGACAGTCACGCCGATCGGTGACGGCCGCGCCCGTGTATCGTTCGCGCAGACGCTCCGTGCCATCGCTCCCGGCCAGGCCGTCGTCTTTTACGACAACGATCTCTGCCTCGGCGGCGGCTGGATCACACGCTGAGCTGACCGAGCCGCGCCTCGATGGTCGCGCGCACTTCGCCCGAACAGGCCGGATGCGACCGCGCGCGATCGAGTGCTGCACGCGCCGGCTCGACTTCACCGCGCAGCTTGTGAAGCGCGCCGATTCGCAGCAGATGCCGCACGGTGATCGGACTGGCGGGATCGACTTCGCAAAGTCGCTGATACAGCAGCAGCGCGAGATCGCGGCGGTCCGTGCGATCGGCAAACGCCGCCGCTTTCGCCATGAAGCGCGGCCGCGTCAGCTCGGTCTGCGCGAGGTGCTGACGAATGAGCGAAGCCGCCGCCGCATCGCCGTCCGACGCGATCACGACGCCGAGCAGCCGCGCAAGCAGCGTGTCGGTTTCCGGCAACCCGTGCTGGATCGAAAGCGCGATCGCCTGGCGCAACCCGTCGGCATCCGTTGCTTCCTTCGCGGCGTACGCCGTCATCGCCGCCTGCAGACCGGTGAGGTCGCCAACCGCTTGCGCATCGAGCGCGAAAAGAAGATTTTCATCGAGCGACCACGACGTCTTCGCGTTGATGCGCGGCGCGATGAACCTCTCCTCGATCTTCGCGACCTTCATCACCGCGGCGAACGCGAGTCCCCATGCGAAACCGCTGACCGCCGCATACGAGTAATTGCGATCGCCTTTCGAGATCGCCGCCGCCTGCAGCAGCAGAAAGAACGGAATCACGACCCACGTCGGCACGAAGAAGCGGAAGCGATACATCGGCCGCCAGATCATCGGCACAAAGAACATCTCGATGCGCGAGTTGAAGAAGCGGAGGAAGAACGCTCCGGCGACGGAGGAGATCGCCGCGGTCGCGCCGATGAACGGGATCGTTTCGTTCGGCACCGCGATCGCGGCGAACGTCAAACCGCCAACGAGTCCACCGCTGATGTAGAGCAGCAGAAAGAGCGGTCTGCCATAAACATCTTCGACATACGGTGCGGTGGAAAAGAGCGACAGTCCATCGCAAATGAGGACGAGCAGCGAGACGTTCGCGAACATCGCCACCAGCAAAGTCCATCGCGACGATTCGCCCGGTGTGTAGCCGAAAAACTTGATCGGCTGTTGCGGCTGATGCTCGACGAATTCGTGTACGACGTCATTGAGCCGCTTCTGCGCGGCGGTCGCTTCGCGCTCGTCATAACGAATCGGCGGCCGCGGCTGCGAATCGCGCAATTCTTTGAGCGCCTTCGCACCGATCACTTCCGCAAGCTCGTCCGGCACGTGCAGCCACGGAAATCGCGAGAGGATCAGTTCCATGGCACGGCCGTTCTCGAATGTCTCGCGATCGTGACCGCGATAACCGATCGAGATCGCCAGGAAGAAGACGAGTGAGACAGCGAGGATGCTGTACGTCACCCACGCATGGCGCTGAATGACGGCGTTATCGCGTCCGATCGGCACGAGGAACATCGGCGCCTCCGTTGTTTGGGATGCCGCAGTGTAACCGCGTCAGCGCGCGCCGAGCACGTGGCCCACGCCGATGGTCGTGTAGCTGCCCCAGCGATAGTGACCGCGGGACCACTCCGTCGCTGGTCCGCCCTGGATCCGCAGATACGTTTTTCCGAGCTCCAGATTCATGCCGAGGATGAAGCGCAGCGTGGTGAGGTGATATTGGGTGAAGGCGTTGGAGTATCCGAGCCCGAGCTCGTATGTGACCAGCCCCTCATTCGTCATCCCGAGACGGAACAGATAACCGAAATCGTAAGCGAGACGATCCTCATCGTTGGCGGGACGGAGCTTTCCGATGCCGGCGTAGACTCGATGGTGAATGATGCGCCGGCCGACGCGAACAAATTCGAACATTTGATTGAAGCCGTACGAGCCGCCGACCATCACCCCGCGCTGGGAATCGCCGTAAAACGCGCGTGAGGCCGTGTCGAGGAAACCCCATGTATCGACGGTCGCTTTCACGTCGACCGGATCTCCGAGTTTCTGAAGTGCCGCAAGTGTTTCGCCGGGCATGAGCGCGGCGGTACACGTTGCGTCATTGCGATCCGGCGGCACCACGAAGCCGACCACGTAATAGGCCGGCACGTTCGCGATGATCTCGTCGAATCGTTCGTCATGAACGGTTCCTTCGATGAACGAGCGGAGAAATTCGCTGACGGAGTCGATCGCCGCGACGACGACACGATCCTTCATCGCTTCGTTTCCGCCGACATCAAAGAGATGACCGTCGCCGCGCGCGCACCATGCGTCGCCATTTCGATCGGCGACGCGGCGGCCGCGCGCGTTCCAGTCGTCGTGATAGGTGAGCGTCGCGGCCACGCTGCTGCCGGCGCGATTGAACGCCATGTGACCGCTCGCAAACGCGTCGTGCAGAAAATGCGCGGCGAACGTCTCGTGATACAGCGCGCGCTCGAACGCGATCTTCCGGTCCGTCGTTCGTTTGGCAGCCGCTTCGGCGGCGAGACGGAGTGCGTCGCGATGGTACTCGGCGTACGTGTTTACGACTGTCGGATGAAAGTGCCGGCGGTTCGTCAGCGCGAGAACACCGTAGTGGGAAAAACTCGCGGCCTTCTGGCTCGCAACGTCCGACATCAGCTGTTCGGGGTCGTCGACATGGTCGCCCGCCAGAGCGC
>JAOBAU010000364.1 GCA_025463165.1 Acidobacteriota bacterium
ATTCCTCGACGGTTACGACCGAGCACAACTGCGTCGCGACGTCCAGAAGGTCAAGCCGCAGAAGCGTTTGGAGTCGCTCAAGCGCAAGTACGCGACCTGGGCGCTTGGCGCCTCTCTCGCCCTTGGCGGACTCGGCGTTCCGCTGACGATCCACGACTCGATGAACAAGTCGGCCGCCGCCGATACCGCTCCCCCTCCGGGCGAGCAGGCGAACGAGACCGGTGAGATCGCCCGCGACCTCACCGCCGCCAAACAGATTGCGGATCAGGTCGCCGGCGGCGTCACCGACGCGGCCGCGAAGACGGTCAACCGCGTCGTTTCCGCGCCGGTCGATGCCGTCAACGCCATCGCGAAAGCGCCGGAAGTCGCCGCGAGCGCGACGGACGCCGTGAAGCAGCAGTTCTTCGCGAAAGAGATTCCGTTCGGCTCGATCATCTACAACGAGGCGAAGAAGAACGATCTCCCGCCGGAGCTCGTCGCCGCGGTCGCGCATACCGAATCGAAGTTCGTCCCGACCGCTCGCTCGCACGCCGGCGCGATGGGCTTGATGCAGCTCGTTCCGAAAACCGGACGCTGGATGGGCGCTCGCAATCTGATGAATCCGGTCGAGAACATTTCCGCCGGCGCGAAGTACCTCCGCTATCTCACCGATCGCTTCGGCGGCGATCAGCAGAAAGCCGTCGCCGCCTACAACGCGGGCGAAGGAAACGTGCGCCGCTTCAACGGCGTGCCGCCGTTCCGCGAGACGCGCAATTACGTCTCACGCGTGCGGACGTTTCAGAACGAGCTCGGCGATCGCTTCCAGGGTCACGTCGCACAGATCGCCGAAGCGAACTGACGATGTGATTCAATAGCCGGCGTGTCGGGAAAGCGATTAGTGATTGGCGCGATCGTGATGGGAGTGCTCCTTCCGGTCGCCCTCTTTTTCCTCCTCGGCCTGCACACGATCTCGCAGTTCCTGACGATCGCCGCGTCGACGTTCCTCACCTGGGGCGTCGCCGATCTCCTCGCAAACATCCTCGAGCGTCCCCGGCTTCAGGGACGCACGCCCGGCCGCGCCATCCGCGAAGACATTCAGCGCCGCGCCGAGTAAGCCGGCACCGCGCCCATCGCCGACGCGGTGCTCTCTTCCCTCACCTCGGAAATCTTCGCGAGCGCGAACGCACCGCACGCCATCACCAGATCGCGCACCGCGACGTCGAAGAAGCGTCCGGTCGTCAACAGGTTGACCGCGATGAGCGTCAGCCACGCCACGAGAATGTAGCCGCCGTAACGCGTCACGCCGGCGAGCACGGCGATGCCGACGATCATCTCGACGACGCCCGAGACGCGCATCAGCGTCGCGGCGGAAAGCGGGATGAAGTGCAGCACGAGCGGGCTGGCGTACTGTTCCCAGTTCGTCAGCAGGTTGAAAAACTTGTCGAGGCCGGCAAGGAACGCCGTGAGTCCGAATGCGATGCGCAGCGTGAAGAAAACAGAATTGAGACGCGAGTCCATGATTGTTCCTCCTGCATGAATGGAGGCGCGGCGCGGCAATCGGTGACAGAAAATCTTTGTTGTCACCTTTCTCGCGGACTCGACTCTGATGTGTTGGAGGAGTCGCCTTTGAATGATGAGGAAGTGGTGTCGCGCGTGCTCGCGGGCGACTCCGCGCTGTTCGAGATCCTCATGCGCCGCTACAACCAGCGCGTCTATCGCGCGGTGCGGGCGGTGCTGCGAACGGATGACGATGCCGAGGATGTGATGCAGCAGGCGTATCTGAACGCGTACCGCAGCCTGCATCAGTTCGAAGGACGCGCGCAGTTCTCGACATGGCTGACGCGCATTGCGGTGAACGAGGCGATCGCCCGACGCAAACGCGATTCTGATTTCATGACCGGAGAAGACGACGTGATGACTGGAATCGCCGACGACAACGCGCCCGATCCCGAGCAGCAGACGATTACCGCGGAGCTGCGCTCGCTGCTGGAGCGCGAAGTCTCATCGCTGCCGGACACGTTTCGCACCGTCTTCATGCTGCGCGACGTCGAAGGACTGAGCACGGTCGAAGCGGCGACGTCGCTCGGCATTTCGGAAGATCTGGTGAAGACGCGATTGCATCGCGCCCGCGCCACGCTGCGTCACAATCTCTGCCGCCGCGCGGATGTTACGGTCGAGTCGCTGTTCACGTTCGGCAACGCGCGCTGTGATCGGGTGGTGGCGGCGGTGATGGCGGAGATCGCGTAGACCTACAGCCAGTCCTTCATCTTCCCGAGCAACTCATCGATCGTCATCAGCCGTTCGGCGCCGTCCGACTCGCGGCGGAAGACCGCGTGATACCAGCCTTTCATCCCGATCGGCGTGTAGATGTCGCCGCCCATCCGCAGCCGGCTGCCGGAGACGAGCTTGAGGAAGACCTGCTCGTACGCGGAGCGCGTCAGGCGGCGATCGGGAAACGGAACCGTGTAGTCGTGCTTGCGGCGATCGACGCGCGCACGGCGATTCGCCGCCGGTGACTTCGCCGGCAACAGCGACGTGCCGCGACGATCGAGATACGGCGACGTGCGCGGCGGAATCAGCCGGCCGGGCGTATCCGAACGGCGACGCGTAAGCGATGCGTTTCGCAAGGGCGCGGGCGGTCTGCGTCGCGGAGCACGAAGCGGCGCCGGCGGAATCTCGTTCTTCGCGTAGGTCGCGCTCGACGTCACCGAGTCGAGCTCGGCGAGATGCACGGTGCGCGCGGCCTCGCGCTCGTGTACGTAATCGTCGATCGACGGCTCCTCGAACGTTTCCCGCTTCGGCTGCATGAGGCTCATCTCCGCCTCGTAGTTTTTCAGCTCGTGGATGACCATTCCCCAGCGGCAGAGATGTCCGACGTCTTCATACGCGGTCGGCCGATCGACGAGCTCGAGCATCGACGGCGCGCGTCCCTCGAGAATCGCGAAGAGCAGCCGGAAGCTGAATGGATCCGAGAACTTGCGGATCGACTTGCGAAAGAACCACGCGGTCTCGGTCGCCATCTGCCGCAGCGAGCGTTTGTCGCCGAACTGCGTTTCCCAGATCGGCGCATTGACGTCGCACGTATACGGACTCCGCGGGTAGTGGAAGTCCTTGGTCAGCCACCCTTTTCGTGTTGTGTGTTTGCCGGGAACGACTCCGGCCACGACCGGGATCGGCAGCACTTTCAGCACGGAGAGGTCATAGCTCGGCCACGTCATCACTTCGCGCACGATGCCGACGATCAGTGTCGCCGCCGCGATCATCAGTCCGGGATCGGGCGTGAAATCGACCGTGATCTCGATCCGGCTGCCGCGCGGACGGACGCCGACGCCGGTCGAGCGCCGGTTCGACGCGACGAGCATCACCGGCACCGGCAGGATGTACGCCAGGAGCAGCGCCAGCGCTTTCTCGTTGCGATGGCGGTTCTGCTCGTGTTTCGGGATCTCGTACGAGATGTTGTAGTGACTGCTGTACGCCTTCAGCCGAACCGTGTGGCCATTCGCTTTTTCCCAGATAGTGAGCTGATCGCGAACGAATCCGATCTGCTCCCAGAGATTGCGAACCATCCGCGCCGTGCTGTGCGAAGCGAGCTCGATGACCGGCGTGACGACTTCGATCACGCCGCGATCGAAATAGACCGCGCCGCCGGTCGGCAGCTGGAGCGAAGTCTTCTCACGCGGCAACAGCGGCCGGTCAATAAACGCGGAGGGATGGACCCAGTACGGAGACGGATCGATCTCCTTGCCGTCGAGCCAGACGTTGAATTCCGACTCCATCCCGATCACCGGCATGTTGAGTCTGGTTCGAGCAATGGCTCTGTCGAGACGACTCTGATCTTTGGTATCGATTGGCGGCATAAACCCAGGAGCGAACGGCGGTCTCTGGTGCAAACGGCAGGCCCAGGACTGAGGACTGAGGACTGAGGACTGAGTGAAAGTGTCGGGAAGGTGCTGAGTGCTGAGTGCTGAGTCGGGGACGCGGAGCGTTACTCAGTCCTCAGTCCTCAGTCCTCAGCACTTCCGCCTCCCCATTTCGTCCTCTCCGATCCGTTCTCCGTCGTTCCTCGAAGGCGAACCTGGGACGCGTTTCCTGGGGGACTTCCATCCGGTCTTCGCTGATTTCTCTCGGGATCATCGTGATGTAGCCGAGGTCGACGTGGACGTGGTCGTCGGCGTTGCCGATCGCGTGGCCGTATGGCAGCACTCGCACGTCCTCACTCACGTCTTCGGCGATCTCGTTGTACTTTTCGATCGCTTCCTTCGTTCGGAGGATCGTCGATCCGGCGCGGTAGATGTCGGCGGCGGTTCCCCACATATGCGCGGTGGCGTTCGAGGCGAGTTTGTGCGCGGGCGATCGGTACGCGCCATTGACGGCGATGTGCAGCGACGCGCCGGCCGCGGCGCGGAACTGTTCGAGATAGAACGCCAGCATTCGTACCGCGCATGGGACGTATCTGGGGAACTGCTGCAGGCGCGGCGCTTCCTTCAGATCGACGAGCACGAACTCGTTCAAACCGAAATGCTGCGTCAGGCGAATCTTCGTCGCCAGCTCGTGCGACGGCACTTCGTAAAAGTAGCGCGGCAGGCGATGGCGGCGTCCCTGCGCGTCGCGCACCATTTCGCCCGGCTTGAGAATGCCGCGCAGCTCATCATCGAGATCGAATGCATCGACGACTTTGATCGTCGCCGGTTCCCGCTCACTCATCGCTGATTCCGGCGAGCGTGTTGAAGATGTCGCGCGACACGTCCGCCACCGCCGTCCCCCGCCCCGCCTCCGCCGAAAACTGCGTGAGAATCACCAGCACGTACGGCTCGCGGCCCTCGAGATAGACGATGCCGGCGTCGTGGTGTACGGTCGAGATGTTCCCTGTCTTGTGTGCGACGCGCGCGGCTTTCGGCAGGCCGGCCGGAATGCCGCTGCGGTACTGCTGCTCCAGCATGATGTTCAACATCTCCTCGCTCGCTTTGCGCGAGTACGCCTTGTGATCGGCGACCACGCGCAGGAGTTTGAGCAGTCCATTGGCCGTCACTTCGTTGTTGAGTCCCGCGTCGAACGCCGCTGAATCTTCGACGCCGCGCAAAATCCGCACGCCATCGATGTCGAGCTCGTCGAGCGCGAGCTGAATCGTGTTCACACCGATGACGTCGATGAGCAGGTTCGTGGCGAGATTGCTCGACAGCGTGATCATCCAGTATGCGAGCTCGCGTACCGTCAGCGTTTTGCCGAGGTGGCCGTAGACGTTCGGATCGGCATCGCGCGCCAGATCGAGCATGAACGGCTCCTGGTTCACGATGCTCGTGAAGCGATTGCGGACGTGCACCGGACTTTCGAGCGACAGCTCGCCGCGCTCGACCTGGCGCATCACGCCGAGGAGCACCGCGAGCTTCATCGTCGACGCCGCGTGGAAGTAATGATCGGCGTTGTACGACCACTGAATCGTCGTCTCGGCGTCGAAGAATGAGATGCCGAGGTTCTCGAGCCCGTGCTCCTGTTTGATCCTCAGGATGTTGCGATAGAGCGAGACTTCAGACGCCGCAACCGAGTCTTTCGACGGCGGAAGAGGAACCTGCTCCTCGGCTTTGTGCTGAGCTTTTGCGGACATCGCGACGAATGGTACTGAATCCTCGGCGATGTGCGGTGCAAGTTTCGCGCTATTGCGTCACACGCACACCGTGCCAGAACGCGATGCGGCCGCGAATCTCTTTCGCCGCGTCCTTCGGCTCCGCGTAATACCACGCCGCGTCGCGGTTCACGTCATCGCCGACGACGACGTCGTAGTAGCTCGCCGTTCCCTTCCACGGACAGACCGTGTGCGAATCGCTTTCGCGCAGCAGCGCGCGGTCGGCCGACTCGATCGGGAAGTAGTGATTGCCCTCGACGACGACGGTATCGTCACTCTCCGCGATGACTTTGTCTTTCCAGATGGCTTTCATGACCGCCGATTATCGCCCGCGCTCGCGCAGATAGCGTCCCATCCGTTCGATGCCGGTGCCGATCGCGTCGACGCTCGCCGCGTACGAGATGCGAACGAAGCCCTCGCCCATCGAGCCGAACGCGATGCCGGGAATGACGAGCACCGCGCCATCGGTGGCCAGCGATTTCGAGAACGTCAGCGTGTCGCAGGAAGGAACGGGCACGAACGCGTAGAACGCGCCGGCAGGCGGCGGGATGTCGGCATCGAGCTCGCGGCGGATCGCGCTCAGCGCGGCCTCGCGCTGCGTGCGAAACATCGAGCGCGCATTCGCGAGCCAGCTGGCGTTCCAGTCGCGATCATCGAGAATTAATTCGGCGAGCGCCTGCGAGAAAACCGACGCGCATGTCGCGACGTACTGGTGCGCTTTCACGATGTGCGTCATCAGTTCGGCGTCGCCGAAGATCCAGCCGAGGCGCAGGCCGGTCATGCCGTGCGACTTCGAGAGACCGTTGATGACGATAACGTTCTTTCCCATCCCGCTCATCGACGGCGGCGGCGTCTCGTACCAGAGCTCGCGATAGACCTCGTCGGCGACGACGAGGCAGCCGGCGCCGGCGATCGTTCGCAGCGTCGCTTCATCGATGACGGCGCCGAGCGGATTCGATGGCGAGTTGACGATGATCAGTTTCGTGCGCGGCGTGACTTTCGCCAGCAGCGCATCGGCGTCGAGGTTCCAGTCGGGCGGCTCGAGCTCGTACGTGACGACCGTCGCGCCGCACATCGTCGCCAGCGTCGCATACGACACGAAGCCGGGATTCGGCACGAGCACTTCATCGCCCGATTCGACGAGCGCCTGAAAGATCGCAAACAACCCTTCCTGCGTGCCGGCCGTTACGCAAACGTCCGTCTTCGCATCGTACGGCGTGCCGTTCGCGAGCTTTTTTCGCAGCGAAAGATTGCCGGCGTTCGGCGAGTAATGCCAGGACGCTTCTGTCGCGCGGCGCGCGAGCTGTTTCAAGCGATCGTCGGGCTCGAGGTTCGGCTCGCCGATGCCGAGGTTGGTGGATAAGGGAGTTGCTAATGCGTTGATTTGTCTTATTAACGAGATTTCGACTTGCGAAAGGCGGCTCGCGGGCCGGCCGAAAGTGCTGAGGACTGAGGACTGAGGACTGAGTCGCTTCGCGTCGGCCATACTCAGTCCTCAGTCCTCAGTCCTCAGTCCTCAGCACTTTCACCGAAGCGCCTCCTCCAGCGCCGTCCCCGAATCCGTTTTCTCATCCCGATACTTGATGATCAGCGGCGTCGCCATCGTCAGCTTGTGCTCCTCGGCGAACGTTCCTTTCAGCGGACGCGAGCCGGGAACGACCACGGCGCCGAACGGAATCTCCAGCGGGCGCTCCGCTGTCTTCCGATAAATCTGGCCTCGCACGACGTCGTAGACCGGCGTCGAGCCGGTGATGACGACGCCGGCTCCGATCACGGCGCGCGAGCGGACGATCGTTCCTTCGTAAATGCCGCAGTTGCCGCCGACGACGACGTCGTCTTCGATCACCACCGGCACGTTGCCGACCGGCTCCAGCACGCCGCCGATCTGCGCGCCGGCGGAAAGATGGACGCGCTTGCCGATCTGCGCGCACGAACCAACCAGCGCGTGCGAATCGATCATCGTCTCTTCATCGACGTATGCGCCGATGTTCACGTACGCCGGCGGCATCACCACGACGCCTTTCGCGATGAATGCGCCGCGACGAATCGACGAACCGCCCGGCACGATGCGCACACCGTCGACGATCTTGAATCGGCGCGCCGGCAGCGTGTCTTTGTCGATGAACGAGAGCGCGCCCGACGCGAACTCGGCGAGCACGCCGAACTTGAACGCGGAAAGGATCGCTTCCTTCACCCACACCTGTGTCTTCCACTCGCCCATGTCGTCGCGCATCGCGGCGCGGACCGCTCCTTTCTCCAGCTCCGCAAGGAACAGTCCGATGACTTTCGTCGCCTCGGCGCGGTCGGTCGTGTTCTTCAGCGCGGCGACGCGCTCTTCGATGGTCGGCATCTAAAGGACTCCTGATTCGCGGAGAATCTCCCGCATCTTTTCGCGGCTGGCGTCGGTGAGCGGCGCGAGTGGCGGACGGAGCGTGTCGTTCTCGATCACGCCCATCATCTTCAGCGCCGCTTTCACGGGGCCGGGATTCGATTCGATGAAGTTGCCGGTGAGCAGCGGCAGCAACTGATTTTGAATCCGACGCGCCGTCGGATAGTCGCCGCCGAGCGCGGCGTCGGAAAGCTTGCGCATCAGCCGCGGCACTTCGTTCGACGCGACCGAGATCACGCCATCGGCGCCGCACGCGATGAGCGGCAGCGCCCACGCATCGTCGCCGCTCAACACGGCGAAACCTTCGCTGCGTGCGCGAAGGATCTCGAGGATCTGCTCCATGTTCCCCGACGCTTCTTTCACGCCGATAACGGTCGCCACTTCGGTCGCGATGCGCAGCGTCGTCGCCGCGGTCATGTTCACGCCGGTGCGGCCGGGGACGTTGTACATGATCATCGGAAAGCCGCCGCGCTTCTTCTCGATCGCTTCGGCCTGCATGCCGAAATGGCGACGCAGCCCGTCGGGCGACGGCTTGTTGTAATACGGCGTGATAGTGAGGACGCCGGCGGCGCCGAGGTCGATGCAGGCGAGTGCGAGGTCGATCGCTTTGTCGGTGGCGTTGCTGCCGGCGCCGGCGAGCACCGGCACGCGTCCGTTCGCCGCTTTGATGGTCAGCTCGACAACGCGCAGATGTTCGTCGAACGACATCGCCGGATTCTCACCGGTCGTGCCGCACGGGACGACGAAATCGATTCCTTCGACGACCTGCCAGTCGACGAATTTCTGCAGCGCCGCTTCATCGAGCGCGCCGTCGGTCTTCCACGGCGTGACGAGCGCCGTTCCTACTCCGCGAAACTTCATGACGTCTCCCCGAACACGAGCTCATCGAATCGCAGCAAGCCTTTCCGTCCGCGCACGAGCTCCGCGGCGACGACCGCACCGCGCGCGAATCCATCACGTCCGCGCGCGCGATGCGAGAGCTCGATCAGATCGTCGGGCGAATCGAAGAAGAGAGTATGCAAACCGAACTCCGCACCGACGCGCGACGACGCGATCGGCGGCGCGAGCTTCCCGCCGCTGCCGCTTTTCACTTCATCGGCGATCTTGATCGCGGTGCCGCTCGGCGCATCTTTCTTCTGTTCGTGATGGCGCTCTTCAATTCCTGCCGCGTACTGCTCGAAGCGCGCGAACAACTCGCCCGCGCGACGCGCCAGCGCAAAGGTGACGTTCGCGCCCGGCGAAAAGTTCGATGCGTAGACGGCGCCGATCTTTGCCGCGTCGATGCGCGAGCGAACGTCGTCAACGCGCTCGTTCCAGCCGGTGGTGCCGATCACGAGCGAGATGCCGTTCGCGCACGCCAGCTCCAGCGCGCCGTCGAGCGCCGACGCATGCGAGAAGTCGATGACGACCTCGGCGCCGTTGAGCTCCGCGCGGCGATCGACGTCGAAGATCG
>JAOBAU010000382.1 GCA_025463165.1 Acidobacteriota bacterium
CCCTCCGCATATTCGGGAATCGCGCCGGTGCGCGTCGTGATCACCGGCGCGCCGCACGCCATCGCCTCGAGCGGCGGAATGCCGAAGCCTTCGAAGTGCGACGGATAGACGAAGAGTCGCGCGCCGCGATAGAGCTCGCGCAGCCGTGCGCGATCGACGTAGCCGGTCCGCTCGACGCCGTCGATCGGCTGCATCTTCGACAGCCAGCCTTCGCTGCCGCACAGCACGAGTCGCGGTCGCGGAGCCGGTAGCGATGCGTACGTCTCGAGCAGATCGCCGAGTCCTTTGCGCGGCTCGAGCGTGCCGACGAAGAGGATGTAGTCGCCCTCATCGCGCCGCGGCGATGGCGAAAAATATTCATCGACGCCGTTCGGCACGAGCTCGATCTTCGCGCGCGAGACGCCAAACCCGCGCACTGCTTCCTCCGCCGTCGCGCGCGACACCGCGGCGATGCGCGCCGCGCGCTCGATGCTGCGACCGATGAAGAGATTGAACGAGAGGATCGTCTTCAGTCGATGGCGTCCCGGCATCGTGATCGATGTGAAGTCGTGCAGCGTGATCACCGCCGGCGTTTTGCCGCGCGCCGGCAACGTTCCGTGCGGTCCCCACAACACATCGCCATCGATCGACGGCAGGACGAACTGCTGCCAGAGGATGCCGTTCGGCGCGTGATCGACGCGGAACGCGCAGTTGCCGAGGCCGGAGAGATCGTCGATTTGCGTGTGAGTGGCGATGGTCGGCGGCGTGTCGAAATCGAGCCGCTTCGCGATCTCCGCGACGTGCACGCCGATGCCGGTGCGATGTCCGACAAGCGGCCGTCCGTCGATGAGAAGACGCATCGATGAACAGTGTACGGTCGTTACTCCGCCGCGCGCTTCAGCACGTCGAGCGTTTTCGACGCGGCATCGCTCCACTGAAACTTCTTCACCTGCTCGCGGCCGTGCGCGATGAGCTCCGCGCGCAGCGCGCGATCGCTCGTGACGCGCGCGATCAGCGTCGCCAGCTCCTCCGCATCATCGAACTCGAAGTAGAGCGCCGCGTCGCCGCCGACTTCCGGCAGCGACGACGACCGCGCCGCAACCACCGGCACCTCATGCAGCATCGCCTCTGCGAGCGGAAAGCCGAACCCTTCATAGATCGATGGAAAGACGAACAGCTCCGCGCCACGATAGACGCTCGCCAGCTGACCGGCGGCGAGGTAATCCAGATGATGCACGTGCGGTTGACGCAGGCGCGGCAGCAGCGATTCCGACTTCCAGCCGACGCGTCCGACCACGACGAGATCGCCGTCATATTCGCCGCGCGCGCGCAGCCGCTCGAAGGCATCGAGCAAAACGCCGAGGTTTTTGCGAGGCTCGATGGTGCTGACGAAAAGGAGATAGCGGGCGGGTAGTCCTTCGATCGGTTCCGGCGGCGCGGGCGCGGTGACGCCGGAGAGGACGGCGACCGCGCGCGACGGATCGACTTCGTAGTAGCGCAGCAGATCGCGGCGCGTCGATTCGGAGACGCAGACGATCGCGTCGGCGATGGCGATCTCGCGCGCCATCAGCGCGGTGAGATTGTGCAACGTCTCTTTCTGCAGCAGCTCCGGGAAACGCTTGTATGTCAGATCGTGAATGGCGATGACGCGGCGCCGCGCGACGGCGCTGTGCAGCCGCGGCAGAAAGTAGTTCGCGGCGAACATCACGTCGCAGCCGGCGAGCTTCATCCAGAGCACGTATGCGCCGGCGGTGAGCGCGCGGAGTGAGCCGGGAACGCGTCCGCGGCCGGTCAGATCGAAGACGTAAAGCCGCGCATTCGGCGGCAGTTTTGCGTGCAGCCGCGGACCTTCATCCGTCACCCGCGCGTCGCCGAAGAGGCACAGCTCGATGTCATCTCGTTTCGCCAGCTCGTGCAGGAGGTGATACAGATACCAGCCGATGCCGGTGAGCGGCTCGTAGAACGGACGGATATCGAACCCGATCCGCAGCTTCGAGTCGCGTCGCGCGGCGCGCGAAAATGCGCGAGCGATTCGTTCGCGCAGTGCCTGGCTCAGAGTGTGAACGATGAGCCCGATCGTGGAAAACATCGGACGCGGATCGTAGCAGCGTCGCGTGCCGGCGGGGAGTCGAAGAAGCAGTGCGGAAGTTCATCGTCGTCATCCTCATCGTCGTCGCGCTCGTCGCGGGGCTTGCGATCTATCTCTCATCGACGACGCCGTCGTCGAGCCGCGGCGTGCGCGTGCCGCTCACCGCGTCGCAGCGCGCGCTCGTCGCGCAGGTGCCGGAGAGCGCGGAGTCATTCGCGCTGATTCCGAGCGCCGCCGCGCTCACCGCGAAGCTCCGCGCGAACGCCGTCACGCGCGAGCCGCTCGAAGAGTGGGAAAAGCGCCAGGCGATGCCGCCGATGTGGGCGATCGGTGCGGCCGACCTCGTCATCTGGAAAGAGGGAAGTCGCACGGCGTACGCGGTGCAGCTCGATTCGCTGCGCGCGCTGCTGGTGCGGCTCTACCTGATGCTCGGCTCCGACATCGACGCGCGATGGAACGGCTCGACGCTGTTGATCAATGCGGGGGATGTCAATGCAGCGGCGGCGGGCGCGACCGCCCCCGCACTTCTCGACGCCGCATCCTCGCTGCCGCGCGCCGACGTGCTCGCCGTGCAACGCGCGACATCGCGCGGCGCGTTTCCGCCGATCGGACGTCCCGCGATCACCGCCATCTCGCTCGATGCCGACACGATCGTGCTGACGTCGCGCGCCGCGCGAACGACCGATGCGACGGCGGGTCCCCTCTCGGTTCAGTTTCCGCGCGGCGCGATGATCGCGTCGGCGTTCGTCTCACCGCCGCGTGTCATCACCGAGCTCAATCGCCTTTTCGGTCGCGAGATCTCGACGCTGCTCGCGGACGGCGGCGCGATCGCGATCTATGACGTCGACACACACAAGCTCCTGCCGCGGCCGAACGGCGTCGTGATCATGCCGGCGACGGAAGAGCGTCGCGCCGCGCTCGCGAAGTTTCAGAAAACGCTCAGTCCGGTCGAGGCGATCGGCGTCGACAGCTACGTGGCAGAGTCCGGCAACAAGCTGTTGCTGGCGTTCGATCGCTCGAGCAACGACACATATATAAAGGATGCGTTCGCGCCGGCGCGGACGTGGCCATCCGCCGAATGGGCGGTGCGCATCGATCCGCAGCGGCTCGTTCCGGTGCTCGAAAAGCTTGGCGACAACGTCGGATTTCGCATCGCTGCGCCGAAGCTTTACCGGTCGGCGCGCGATCTAAGTCGCTGGATTCATTACCTCAGGCAGGCGAAGTCGATCGAGGCGGCGGCGACGGCGGAAGGGCCGTTTTCGTCGCTGGAAGTGCGGATCTCATCGAAATAGATTCCGGAGAGGCGCGGTTACTCGCGAGACTGCCATGCAGGACATCATCGAATTCGACCGGATCGACAAAGATGGACCGCAGAGCTACCGCGCGACCTTCGAGCTGAATGCTGAAGAGCTCGATCGCGTCGAGCTCGAGAAAACCGGCCCCGTCACGATCGAGGTTCAGGCCGCCAAAGGCGATCAGCCCGGGGAGTACATCCTCGACGGCACGTCGACTTTTACCGCCGATCTCCGCTGTTCGCGGTGCGACGAGCCGTATCCGTTTGCCAATACTTCACCGTTTCACTTAAGATTCCGCCCCCGCCCCGAGGGCTCCGAGCAAGAGAACGAAGAAGTCGAGATCTCCGACGAGGAGCTCGACGTCGAGTTCTACTCGGAGCGGGCGGTGCCTCTGAAGGATCTCGCCCTCGAGCAGATCCAGCTGGCGATTCCGATGAAACCGTTGTGCGAGGAAGGCTGTCTCGGCCTTTGCCCGCAGTGCGGAGTCAACCGGCGTCGTGAGGCGTGCAAGTGCGAGTCATCGGTCGTCGACGATCGGTGGGGCGCGCTGGCAGGAATCCGTGACGAACTGAAAAAACGAGAAAGCTGATCAACTAACCAGGAGTCTCCGATGCCGAATCCGAAACGACGCCACTCTAAAGCCCGTACTCACAAGCGCCGCGCGCACGACTTCCTCAAGCTGAAGTCGCTCTCCACCTGTCCGCAGTGCCACGAAGCGAAACTTCCGCATCGTGTCTGCCCGAAGTGCGGCTTCTACAAAGGCCGTGAAGTGATCGCGGTCAAAGACGCCCTTTGATCTCCCGCTCATGACGGGTGAACGCACCGCCGCGGCGACCCGCATCGCGCTCGACGCGATGGGGGGCGATCACGCGCCGCGTGAAATCGTCAAAGGCGCACTGCTCGCCGCCGCCGACCATCCCGGCGAGATCCTGCTGGTCGGGAAGGAAGAGGTGCTGCGCGCGGAGCTCATCGCGCTCGAAGCGTCGCTTCCGTCGAACGTCACGCTCGTCGATGCGCGCGAAGTCGTCGAGATGGACGATACGGCCGTCGCGCCGCTGCGCCGCAAGCGCAACTCGTCGATCCGCATCTGCGCGAACCTCGTGGCCGAGGGGAGAGCGGACGCGTTTGTATCGGCAGGCAACACCGGCGCTGCATGGACGTCCGCACGCGTCGTCATGGGAATGATCGAAGGGGTCGAGCGTCCCGCGCTCGCCGCGATCCTCCCGAATCAGAAGGGACACACGCTGCTGCTCGACGTCGGCGCGAATGTCGATTCGAAGCCGAACAATCTCCGCGAGTTCGCCGTCATGGGCCACTTCTACGCGCAGATGGTGTTCGGCATCGCCGAGCCGCGCGTCGGACTGCTGTCGATCGGCGAGGAAGAAGGAAAAGGGAACGAGCTGACGAAGGAGACGTATCGCGTGATGCGCGAGACCGGCTTGAACTTCATCGGCAACGCCGAAGGGCGCGACGTCTTCAACGGGAACTGTGACGTCGTCGTCGCTGATGGTTTCACCGGCAACGTCGTGCTGAAAGCCGGCGAGGCGCTGGGCGAGTTCGTCAGCCGCACGCTGCGCGAGGAACTGACGAAGTCGTTCACGCGCAGGATCGGAGCGTTCCTCTCACGCAGCGCATTCGACGGCCTCAAAAAGCGAATGGATTACTCCGAATATGGCGGCGCTCCGCTCCTCGGCGTCAAAGGCGGCTGCATCGTCTGCCACGGCCGCTCGAACGCAAAGGCGATCAAGAACGCGATACGTGTGGCGCGGGACTTCGCGGTGAACCAGATCGACACGAAGATCCGGACGAAGATTCAGGATCTGCACACGCGCGAGCACGACTCCGCGGCGCTGGCCGGCAACTAACGGCTTCTCTTCAGCCGCGGATCGTCGTCTTCGGCGGCGCGGCATCCCACAACGGAAACAGTCGCAGCAGTTTGTGGCCGATGATCCGCTCGCGAAAGTAGCGCTCGTGCTCCCATTCGACTTCGGCCATCGTCAGCAGACAGTCGATCATTTCGGGATGTCCGCAGTCGCGCGCGAAGACGGCCGCTTCTTCGTACTCGACGATGTTTCCGCGCTCGAGTTTCCCGGCGCCGTACATCGGGACGAACCAGCCGCTGATGTGACAGAGAGCGCCGAGCGTTCGTCCGATGCACCAGAAGATCGCGTCGCGGCTGCGATTCGGTTTGCCGCCGAGGTCGCGGAGCAGGCCGGCGACGAGCTCGCGATGATGCCATTCATCCGCTTCGATCTCGGCGATGCGCGCGCGTTCGGCGGCATCACGAACGCTGCGCCAGTGGCCGCGATACGCGAACGCGGCCGCCAGCTCGCCGGAGTACGCGCCCTGCAACTGGCGGATCAGCTTCGTGCGCGCGTCACTCACCGATGTCTTCGTTCCAGAGTTGTGCGTGAGTGCGAATGAAGTTCGTCATCAGTTCGATGCAGTCCGCGTCCTGCAGCACATCGACGCGCACACCGCGCGCGCGCAGCAGATCTTCCTCGCCCATGAACGTCTGATTCTCGCCGACGATCACGCGCGGAATCCCGTAGAGCAGAATCGCGCCGCTGCACATCGAGCACGGCGACAGCGTCGTGTAGATCACCGACTCGCGATAGATGCGCGCGGCGAGCCGCCCCGCGTTTTCGAGCGCGTCCATCTCGCCGTGAAGCGTCGGACTGCCGCGCTGCATGCGGCGATTGTGACCGCGTCCGATGATTTTCCAGTCATGCACGAGCACCGAGCCGATCGTGATGCCTCCCTCGCTCAATCCGATTCGTGCTTCC
>JAOBAU010000393.1 GCA_025463165.1 Acidobacteriota bacterium
GGCGCGTTGTCGGCGAAGTTCGCTGAGAACGACGTCAGCTTCTTGTTCGTCGCCTTGTCTTCCTGCGTCGCTTTGCCGACGACGAGCTTGTCATCGGGAATCGGCGTCAATCCCATGTGCCGTGCGATCGTCTGTCCCGACGGAAGATTCATCCGCAGCCCGCGCAGCAGATTGCGCTCGGCGAGCGACGGGATCTTGTCGGCGATGACCGGCGGCAGATTGCCGAGCGGATTCACGATCGACGTATCGATCTTGTACGCCGGCTGCACGCGCGACGGGCCGGTGGTCGGCGCGTCCTTCCTGAAGCGGAAGAAGAGCGTCCAGTCGATCGCCCAGTTGTCGGGAAACTCGCCGAAGCCGGTCAGATCGCTGCCGAAGACGGCGGGGTTGCCGAGGATCGGGAAAAGCTTAAGAGGAGCCGAAAGGCGATAGCACGGACGGATCATCGAATGACCGAAGCGATACGCCGCGGCGGCGAACTCGATCGGCATGAACGGCGCGTAACGCCAGTGGAAGAAGCGCAGCTTCGGCGTGTCCTCATAAATCGACTTGCCGCTGTGCAGATGCGGCAGGATCGAATCGATGATTTGCTGACCGACGATGGTCGGCAGAAAATCGTGCAGCACCGCCCACTGATAGTGCCAGCGGACGAGACGCTGCACGTCGGCGAAGCGCGGCGCGACGCCGCCGGCATCTGTAGTCAATCGATCGACGACCGCGTTGTGGAAGCGGAGGAAGATCCCCTGCAACTGCGAGACGATCACGTTTTCGTCGTTGCGCGGATCGCCGATCAGCGCACGCTTGCGCGCGCCCGCTCCGTCCGGATTGTTGCGCGGCAGATCGCGCGTGCGCGTGTCCGACGTGCCGGTGAGCGGCCGTCCCTGCAGCATGCGCAGACCGCCGTCGCGATAGAGATACGGCTGATCGTCGGGACCGCGGCCGTAGACGCAGTCGAGGTCGAAACGCGGCGTGCGGAAGTCGGTGAGGCCGTCGGGATCGTTCGTCTTTTCGAGACTGCTGGCCGGATCGAACGTCAGGTCGTGATCGATGAACTGCCCGAAGTACGTGTAGCCGGCCGTGATGCCTGAATTCTCTTCCGCGTCGGGATCGGGATTGCAATCTTCCCTCTCCGCGACCATCGCCACCGCGAGCGCTTTCAGTTCGGCGTCCGTATGGTTTGCGGCGGGCAGCGTGCGGAACATCCGCCCGAAGCGGCCCTCGTACTGCTCCGAACCGCGCGGGACGTCGAGGCCGCGGGTGCCGACGCCGTGCGCGCGAATGACGTTGCCGAGATCGAACTGACTGCTTCTTGCGAGTCCCTGTTTCATAGACTTCTCCTTATAAGTAAGGAGAGTCGCGAATGGCATTTTTCCGCCGCGCTGTCAGGAAATCCTGAATTTTCGCGGCTTCACGACTTTCGTGACACCGCATGCCTCCGCGTGCCGCATCAGCGCGACATCGAGCGCCGCGTCATCGATCGTGACCCCTTCCTCGACCCACAGGTTCCGAATTCGCAGCGCGCGATCGACCGTTCCTTCGAGCCGGCCGATGAAGCGATCAGCCTGCAGCAGCGGACAGACGTACCAGCCCCACCGCCGCAGCTTCGCCGGTTTGTAAACTTCCCACACGTAATCGAAATCGAACGCGTGACGCACGAGCCCGCGATCCCACAGCAGCGGATCGAGCGGCCCGAGAATGCGTACGCGGCCGTCGTAATCAGGAAAACGCCGGCGGCGAAAACGCGCCGGCGCGAGATACGGCCGCGACGATCCTTCGACCGTGACCTCTTCGAGAATGCCTTCGTCAAGCAGTTGACCAGTGAGTCCTGTCGCGCGCGCCGGCTCGAGCATCGACCACGTCGCGCCGCCGGCGCGCGACAACAATCCTGCCGCTTCAACCCGTTCGATGAGCGCCCATCGGAAGAACTCTTCCGGATCGGTATGCACCGACGCCACCTTCGCCAGCGCGCGCTCCGGCACGTCGTACAGCTTCGTGTTTCCTTCGCGGCCGCAGACGACGATCTCGCAACGCGTCCAGAGAACTTCGAGCGCCATCGACTGCGCCTTCGCCGTTCCCTTCCAGCCGCTCCAGTCGATCGGCTCGACGCCGCCGTGATCGGTGAGCTGTGCCGCGGTGAGCGGACCGTGCCCGCGCAGTTCGGCGAGTACTTTCTCCAGCACGCCGGCCGGCAATCGCTTCAGCCGTTCTTCGTGACGCCACCACGGAGCCTCCGCGGCGCGATCGCGATAACGCGGGAACGCCGCCGCCGGCACCAGACAGCGCTCCTTCGCCCAGTGCTCGAATCCGCGCCCGGGATAAACGGCGCGAAAGAGATCGCCGCGCGCAACTCCGTCAACGCGCGCCATCGTCACGAGATCGGGATTCGTGCCGATCGCGTCGAGCGGATCGAGCTGAATGCAGCGCAACTGTTCGAGCAGCGCACGCGCGCCGGCCAGCCCGGTCCGTTTCAGCGGCTGCCGCAGCAGCAATTGGCCGGTGAGGTAATGCCGCGCTTCCTCGCGCGTGATCGTCGTCGCCACGGTCAGGCATTGTATTGAGGTCGCAAACGTTCTTTTCGAGCGATGCGGCGCATCGCTCTGGCAATCATCCTCATCGCCGCGACCACGTTCGCGGGAGACGTCTACCTGCCGCCGGTGCTGATCGGCGTGCGCGGCGCCGGCAGCGGCCGGCGTTCGACCGGACCGATCGCGTTTCCCGACGCGAAGACGCGGTGGACGCGCGCCGGCACGCCGCACTTTGTCGTCATCAGCGCCGCCAGCGAGAAGCGAACGCGCGAGATCGCGCAGAACCTCGAGACGCTCGCCGCCACTCTGGCGGCGCTCCATCCCCGCTTTCGCACTTCGGCGATACCAACGCGCGTGCTCGTCTTCAGCCGGCGCAGGGAAAGCCAGCCGTACTTCGATCTGCTGCTCAATCGAAAGAACGCGAACGCCGCCGGCGTGTTCGTTTCGCAGAAGAGCGGCGGCACGATGCTGATCGATGACGGCCGCGACTGGCGCGCCGAGCGGACGCCGTATCACGAGCTCATTCACAACCTGCTCGCGACGACCGACGACCGCATCCCGCTCTGGATCGAAGAAGGGCTCGCCGAGTACTTCAGCAACGCTGAAGTCTGGAGCGGCGCCATCAAAGCGGGCATGCCGATCAAAGAACATCTCGAAACGCTGCGGCGGCGAACGCCGATGCCGCTGCCCGAGCTCTTCACCGTTCGACGCGAAGCCGACGCGTACAACGTCCCCGCAGGTCAGGCCGTTTTCTACGCGGAGAGCTGGGCTGCGGTGAACTGGCTGATGCAGATCGATCGCGATGCGTTCTACGATTTTCTGCGCGACGTCGAAAGCGGCGTCGATCCCGCCATGGCGATGCAGCAGCGCTATCACCGGCCGCTGCGCGATCTGGAGAATGCAATCAGCTCGACCGCGATGTTCGAGCGGCATTGGAACGGCGTCGTGCAGAAGGTTCCGGACGTGCGCGCGTCAATCGAATCCACACCGCTCGAACGCGCCGAAGTGCTCTATCAGCTCGGACGTTTCCTCGAAGGGGTCGACGAGAACTACGGCGAGGCAGTGCGACACTTCAATGCCGCGGTCGCCGCGAATCCGAAGCACGGCCGCGCCATCGCCGCGCTCGGACGCTACGACGAAGCGATCGCCGCCACGCCCGACGATCCCGAAGTCCACCTGCTTTACGCCGAGTCACTCCTCGGCCAATCGCTCGGCCGCCTCGCCGGCGCGACCGATCTGCCCGCCGATGCGGCGACGAAGTTCCGCAAAGCGCGCGCGCTCATCGAACACGCCATTGTGCTCGGCGCAGACGACGGCCGCGCGTGGGGCGACCTCGGCACAACGTACGTCGTCGAGACCGACCTCGCGCCCGGCATCGCCGCGCTCGAAAAAGCGCGACAGCTGGCGCCATCGCGGAACGACTTCGCGCTGCACCTCTTCGCGATGTACCGCCGGACGGGCGACCTTGTGAAAGCCGACGCGCTCTTCGCGCAACTCGACCGCGCCAGAGACGAGCAGGTCGCGTACGCCGCGCGCGCCGCACTCGTTCGGATCGAGCTCGATCGCGCCAACGAGCTGACGAAACAGCAGCGCCTCGATGAAGCCGCGGCGATCGTCCGCGGACTGGCCGACATTACGACCGACCCCGCCGCCAAACGCGATCTTGCCCGCCAGGCAGAAGGTATCGACAAAGTCGCCGAAACGAATCGCCAGATCGCGACCTACAACGTGGCGATCGGACTCGTGAACAGCGGGAAGTACCGCGAAGCTCGCAGAACACTGGATGAGTTGCTCGCGAAGGCGACCGAACCCGACGTCATCCGCGATGAGAAGAAGTTGCAGAAGGAGCTGGCGAAGGTGAAGTGATCCCCCGGAACACCTTCGCCGTCCCTCGCGTTACCCGTCACGCATGCGAACGTGTGAGCTCCGCAACCTGCATCTCGTCACATACGAGAACGGATTACGGCTCCAGCAGAAGCTCGTCGAACTGCGCCAGAGCGAGCAGCTTCCCGACCAGTTTCTCCTCCTCGAACACCCGCCCGTCATCACGCTCGGCCGCGGTGGAAAGCTCGATCATCTCCTTGCCAGCAACGACGTTCTCCGCTCGCAGCGCGTCCGCTTCTTCGAGACGACGCGCGGCGGCGACATCACCTATCACGGTCCCGGTCAGCTCGTCGGTTACCCGATCCTTCATCTCGGAGAAGGGAAGCGCGACGTCCGCAAGTACGTGACCAATCTCGAAGAAGTCCTCATCCGCACGGTCGGCGAATTCGGCATCACCGCGGAGCGCGTCGACGGCAAGCGCGGCATCTGGGTCGGCAACGACAAGATCGCGGCGATCGGCGTCCGCATCGCACGCTGGGTCACGTCGCACGGCTTCGCGCTCAACGTCAGCACGAACCTCGAGCACTTCCGTCTCATCACGCCATGCGGACTGCACGGCACCGGCGTCACT
>JAOBAU010000409.1 GCA_025463165.1 Acidobacteriota bacterium
TCGGGTGCGCCCCGCACAGGAGCCGCGGGACGTCACAGCGCGGCGGATCGGTCCCCGACCAGATCCGACCACTGTGGGCGGCGAACGTCTCATCGACGATGTTCGCCGCATACGTGCTGCTCGGATCAAACTGCAGGTGTGTGTGCGCAAGATCGCGGTAATACGCTTTCTGCCGCTCGTCCCACTTCACGGATAGATGACCGCCGAGTCGAGCACGAACCAGACGTGATCGCGCTGCGGAATCATGTCGAGGTGGCTGCGTCCCTGGAGAATGAGAAAGACAAAGAAGAGTGACAGGCCGATCGCCTGGAGGATCGTCAGCACCGAAAATGAAACGACCGACGTCGTCCAGTTCGGAAACGCGAGATCGGTGCCGAGTTTGATCGCGATCGCAACCGTCATGAGCACGAACGCGCAGACGACGATGAACGACGTTGCGAGCAGCATGCGGACGCCAAGGACGTCACCGTTGACGGCCATGGCGCTGAGACCGTGCGTGACGAGGGCGATGTAGTTCATCCGCGTTTCGCCGGCGAGCCGTTTGCCGCGTGCGGTGTCGATCGTCGAGAACGGCAGCCGCGCTTTCATGATGCCGCTGACGTAATGGCTCCAGATCTCGGAGACGACGACGAGACGTCGCAACAGGGCGAATGGGATGACGCTGAAGTTGCCGACACGAATGTCGAGGCCGGTCATGAGTCGATAGAACGTCCGGAACAGCCAGTACGACGCGATGAATCGGATTCCTTCCGAACGTTTCGCGCGACGCGCGAAGACGATGTGCGGCGATGCTTCCGCTCGCGACCGCGCGACGAGCCGCGGTACGTCGGCGGGATCGTCTTCACCGTCGGCGTCCATGACGACGACCTCGTCGCACGCGAGGTTTTCGTGCGCGTACGCAAGACCGATGGCGATGGCGCGCTGATGTCCGACGTTGCGCCGCAGCGTGAGCAGCCGCACGTCATCGATGGCGCGCGCGCTCCCAACGAGCGATCCCGCCGCGCAGGTCGAACCGTCATCGACGATGAGCAGCGAGGCGCGCATCGACGCCGCGGAGAGCTCGTCGTCGAGTCGGGCGATGAGGAGACGGAGCGACTCCCAGTCGTTGAAGACGGGAATGACGATCAGCGTCCGCACGCGAGGATCGTACGTCATCCCGGGCGATGGATGCCTTACCATCGCGTCGAATGACGGACGAGCACGACGACGGTACGCCCTGGTTCGTCGTCGCCGCCATCGCACTCCTCGTTTGCGCGGCCGTCATCCGCTTTACCGCGCTCGCACATTCACTCTTCGAAGATGAAGTGTGGGTCTCGCTCCTCCTGCAGCGCGGCGACCTTCATCCGCACAGCTACAACACGCCGCCGCTGTTCTACGCGATCGGACGCCTGTGGGTGGCACTGCGCGGCATATCCGACGTCGCGCTTCGCCAGCCGCCCGCGTTCTTTGGCATTCTGCTTGGCGCGATCCCGTTTCTCGCGCCGCTGCCGCGTTGCACGCGTTTCATCTGGTCGGTACTGCTGCTGTTCTCCAGCCCGTTCATCTTCTACTCCGAGCGCCTCAAGCAATACACGTTCGAAGCCGCCATCGGCACGCTGTTGATCGTCCTTTTTCTGCGCGCATCGCGCGACGACCGAAGGTCGCAGTGGCTGCTCTTCTTCGCCGTCGCGATCGCTGGCGTGCTGACGCTCTTCACGCCGGTCTTCGTCGTCGCATCACTCGGTGCCGCGGCACTGCTGACGAAAAAACTTCGCCGCGTTTCGCTCATCGCGACGTTCATCGGCGTCGGGCTCCTCGCCGCCGGCGCGTACATCGCGTACATGGCTCCCGGCCCCGAATCGACGAAGCTGCACGGCGACATGACCGAGTGGTTCACCGTCACCGGACGCTGGACGACGTCGCCGTCATCGTTCGTTCGCAACACGACGGAATGGCTCGGCCAGGCGTTCAACCTCACGCCGTTCTGGTGGGTGGTCGTCGGCGCACTCGGACTCTTGTGGCTGGCGGCGAAACGCGATTTGCCGATGCTCGCCATGGCCGCGGTGCCGCCGCTCATCGCCGTCGCCGCCAGCGTCGCGCGCCTCTATCCATACGGAGAGACGCGGCTGATGCTGATGTGTTTTCCGGCGCTCTATCTCATCACCGCCGACGCCATCGCGACCGCCGCCCGCCGCGTGCCGCTCGTGCTGCTCATCCTCGTGCCGTTCATGTTTCGGATCGACACATACGATCGAACGTACATGAAGACGCCCGATCTGCGGACGATGCTCGCCACAGTTTCGCGCGGCAGCGACACGATCTACGCCGATCTCTCCTTCGCCGCGCCGCTGTCGTATTACTACCCGCAAGTCATGAAGCGGACGCGGATCGTTACGGTTCAATCACCGTCCACGCCCGGCTGGTATCTGCAGAAGTCGACGTCATTCGATCCCGGCGGCGCGCCGATCGTCATCCGCGAAGGCAACGCCATCGCCGCGCACGTGCCATGAAGCGATACCGCGACTTCATCGCCGCTACGTTCGCGTACGCGATCTTCTGGATCGCGACACGCTGGCCGGCCATCGCCGCAAACGTCCTGCTGCTCGACGACTTCGAGCTGCCGTTCCGTCCGTCCGATTTTTACGTCGGGCCATTTCGGCCAACGCTCTACATCGAGTACGTGCTCTTCGAGCTCATCGTCCCGCATCACTTCTGGATGCCGCTGACGAAATACGTCGGCGCGCTTTACATCGGCATCGCCGCGGCGCTTTTCATGCGTCTGCTGCGGGCGTGGGATATCGATCCGCTGCTCGCCGCATTGCTGCCGCTCGTCGTCTTCGCCAATCCGGTGCTCAACGACGGGCCGATCTGGAACACGTATTACAACCTGCCGATCGCCTACGCGCTGATCACCGCCGGCGCGATCGCATGGACGCGCGGCCGCAAGCTCTCCTTCTTCCTCCTCACCGCCCTCGGCATCCTCGGCTACCAGATCTTCCTCACGCTCGCCGTCATCTACGCGATCGCCGAGCCGGTCATCCGCCGCCGCTTCCGCCTGCGCGAATTCATCGAGCGGATGGCGATCCTCGCCGGCTGCATTGCCGTGCAGCTGATCGTGACCGCGCTCATCCGCCGCTTCCACGCCTACAGCGACCCGCGCGGCTTCACCGCGTCGCTCGATCCGATGCGCCAGCTGCACGGCGCCGTCGATCTGCTGGTGAATGGCTGGATGCCGGTGATTGCGTATTACACCGGCGCACTGCGCGCGATGTCGCTCTGGAAATACCTGCCGATCATCTTCGGCGCGGCGACGTGGCTCACCACGCGGCGCATCTGGCCGGCGCTTTTCGCCGCCGCGATTTTCATCATCCCGGCGCTGCCGAATCTCGCACTCGATCGCGCACCGTTCTCGTGGCGGGTCTCCGCGCCGGAAGCGTTCGCGATCGCACTCGCGCTCGTACCGCTGCTCTGCCGCGTGCCGCGCGTCGCGGCGATCATCGTCATCGCCGCGCTGACGGTCGTGATGGTGCCGGTAGCGTATTACGAATCGTGGTGCCGCGCGGAAAGCTGGCGCCGCGACGAAGCACTGACGTCCGCAATCCGCCAACGCGATCACACCGTCGTCCTCGCCGCCATCAATCCCGAGAAACACGAAGAGGTCGCGCTCATCGGGCCGCACGACCTCACGTGGGGATTCGCGCGAAGATCATCGCGTATGTGGACCGAGTTCAACGATCCCTGGATGGCGAAGCGCTACGTCGAAAACTACGCACGGCTGAAGTTCATCGACTGCAATGAAACGCCGTCCGTCCCGTTTTGCGCCGGCAATACGCTCGCGTGCGAAGGAAATCGTTCCGACGTCGCGATCGATTATCCGCGCGCCGTTCACGATGACGCGCGGAAGATCACGATCGTCTGTCCGCGCGGCGTGCGCGAATCAGAAGAAGGTCACGTGGGGCGACTGCCGCATTAGAGCAACCTGCCATTTCTCGAGCGTGGCCGGTCGTCCATCCTTAAAGCGCTGCATCAATGATCCCTCCGTGTGCCAGAGCGCGCACGCGTGGCCGATCTCATGGGCCATCGTCGACTCGTCTTTGCAGAAGTCTACGGTCACGTAGTCCTGTAGTGGTCCGAGACCGGCGCCGTCATTTCCGTCGGTAAATTTACGAACAGCGAACACCACGACTGGTGCCCCCAGGCCGAGAACGAGCCGCCCGATGATCGCCGCTCCGCCAGTCCTCATGAACCGTCGGAACGTCGCACCTGCGGCACCGATGTCTTTCCCCCACCCGCATTCCCCGGAGCACATATCCAGAGTGTCACTGTCACTCGGCGAATCGAGAACACGGACGAACCGTTCTTCCGCCGGCAGCAGCTTGATATTCGCGGCCGACTTGTAAACCGAAACCGCATAGGCGATCGCATCAGCGAGAAACGCTTCCGCACTCACATCGACGTAACAGTTCTCCCCCGGAACGACCGGTTTCATGTTCGAGTCACGCTGCACGAGGATCATGATGCGCATTCGCTTCGGCACAAGAATTCCGAGAAAAACCA
>JAOBAU010000419.1 GCA_025463165.1 Acidobacteriota bacterium
AGGTCTCCTCCCGCACCAGCGACTTGCCGTTGAGTACGCGCGAGACGGTCGCGACGGAAACTCCGGCACGGGCGGCGACGTCGTGGATCGTCACTCCCGCGCGGGGTTGCCGGCGACGGCTGCGTGATCTTTCCTTCACAGTCCGCGTCATTCGATGTAACCGTTTACATTTTGAGGTACGCTACGCCACACTTCGTTCACATGTCAACGGGGGAGACGAACTTGACCAACTTTCGATTTCCTGACGGCTTCCTCTGGGGTGCAGCAACCTCGGCGTACCAGATCGAAGGATCGCCGCTCGCCGACGGCGCCGGCCCGAGCATCTGGCAGCGCTTCAGCCACACGCCCGGAATGATGACCAACGGCGACACCGGCGACGTCGCCTGCGATCACTACAACCGCTACAAAGAAGACGTGGCGCTGCTGCGCGAGCTCGGCGTCGGCGCGTATCGATTCAGCATCTCGTGGAGCCGCATCCTTCCGGAAGGAACGGGACGCGTGAACCAGGGCGGACTCGATTTCTATCGCCGCCTCACCGATGAACTGCTCGCCGCCGGAATCAAACCGATGGCGACGCTCTATCACTGGGATCTGCCGGAGGCGCTCGACGATCGCGGCGGCTGGCTCAATCGCGACGTCGCCGACTGGTTTGCCGAATATGCCAGCGTCACGTTCGACGCGCTCGGCGATCGCATCGCGTTCTGGGCGACGCTCAACGAGCCGTGGGTCGTCGTCGACGGCGGCTATCTGCACGGCGCGCTCGCGCCCGGACACCGCAATCTGTACGAGGCGCCGATCGCCACGCACAACCTGATGCGCGCGCACGGCCGCGCCATGCGCGCCTATCGCGCGTCGTCGGCGAAGAGTCCGATCGGCATCGTCGTCAACCTCGAACCGAAATATCCGGCGTCACAAAGCGAGGAAGATCTCGCCGCGAACGCGCGCGCCGACGCCTACATGAATCGCCAGTATCTCGACCCGATTTTTCGCGGCGCGTATCCGGAAGAGTTCCCCGACATGTGGGGCGATGCGTGGCCGGACTTCCCGGCGTCGGACTTCGACGAGATCACGGAGAAGCTCGACTTCGTCGGCATCAACTACTACCTCCGCGCGGTGACGAAGGCCGATCCGAAGGTGATGATCGAGCGCGCCACGCGCGTCAAACAGCCGCACGCGATCTTCACCGAGACCGGATGGGAAGTCTTCCCGCCGGCGATGACCGAAGTGCTGGTCTGGTTTCGCGACCGCTACGGCGACACGCCGGTCTACGTCACAGAGAACGGAGCCGCGTTCTACGATCCGCCGGCGGCGCTCGGCGACGTCGTCGACGATCCGCTGCGCGTCCACTATTTCCGCGAGCACATCGCGGCGGTCGGACGCGCCATCGAGCGCGGCGTCGACGTGCGCGGCTATTTCGCCTGGTCGCTGCTCGACAATCTCGAATGGAGCCACGGCTTCACGAAACGCTTCGGCATCATTCACGTTGACTTTGCGACACAAAAACGAACGATGAAGAAGAGCGCGCTGTTCTATCGCGACGTGATTCGGGGCTCCACGATCCCGACGTGACGACGATCGGCTCGCCGCCGTCGGTCTTCGCGATCGACGTTGCCGTGATGACGTAGACCGGCAGACGCGAACGCGACGCGGTGGCGCGGTCGATGCGCGACGGCAGCGGCAGCCATCCGGGATGCGTGTGTGCGATGGCGATCACGCCCGGCGGATACTCACCGATCCATTCGGCGCCGTCGCGCAGTTCGCCGGCCGGCCAGTGCACCGCGGCGAGCGTGCCATTCGGACGGCGGACGACGAACGCCGCCTGCTCGGGCGCGTATCCGTAATGCGAGCGGCGCAGCAACGCGGTGAAGACGCTGCGCACGCTCGGAACGTCGGCGAGCTCGCGCGGCTCCGTGAGCAGTGACAGGAGCGCGATGACCACGGATGCGGGGATCATGTCCGCAACTACGCGTGGACCGCGCGCGGGTTGCGTCGGAATTGTGAAAGGTCAGGCGAACGATCGGCGCGTGGCTGCGCGGGACTCAGTACGTCGTCGGAGTTTTACCCGCCTTGATCGTTGCGTGAATCGTGCTGATCTGCGCGTTCGTGCACGGTGCGCCCCACTTCGCGTCAAAGGCACAGTCAGGCGGCACGTTCGCGATCATGAGATCGCGCGACTGCTCCGAAGTCGGGCCGTCGATGATGTACTTGGCAGCCGGCGCCGCGTCTGCAAACATCGGGAGTCCGAAAACAGCGCGCAGTGATGAGATCGTGGCGCGAAGATCCGCGTCGGTGACTTTCCTGGCGCGATCTCGTCCAGGATGGCCCGGCTTGAGCGCGGACTCCAGTTCGCGGACGACTCCTCCCTGCGTTTCAACAATTACAGGGATATCAATTGCTGCGAGCGAGGGGTTCGCCTTCATCTCGGCAATGCGCCCGTCACGAGTACGACTGGTGAATGGCAGGTCATAAGAGACTTTCACCCACTTCCCCGATTTCCCGCTGCGATAGCGCGTCCACGACACGTTGCCTGCATAGTCCGTCCGCGTTTCGACTTCCAGCAATGGACCGGTAGTGTCGCTAATTAAATAGCGGCGTGAGCTCCGCTGCTGGCTCTGGTCCGTAATACTGGTGACGTAATAGGCGGGAGTGTGGTCGCGGTGCACGATCATGAAATGTGACCGCGTTTCCGCGGCATCAATCGCACCGGCGAACAGAAGTGTGAGCGCCACTGTCACGATGTGAACCTTGAGAATGTTCGTCAATGTCGTTTGCACCTGGCTTCTCCTTCAGGGGTTGTTGCACTCGGCAGTACATTCGCCGTAGCAGGCATCACGGTTTGCGGTCGCCAACTGAACGCAAAACACTCCGCAGTGAAACGGTTTAACTTCAATGTAGTCCGTATTTGATCCGTTACCGGCGACAGCGAGCATGTACGACTCATCGCAGTCAGCTTTGCAGAGTGAAAGCGAACATGAATTGGATGGGGGTTGGGGGGCTGGGATCGGTGGCGGCTGAACCGGGGGCGGTTCCGGCGGGCCGTTCCAGCCTGGCGGGTGTGGGTATTCCACGATCGGTATGTCCGGGTTCTCGCAAACCCATCCCCAATACTCGGTAATCTGCGTATGCTCTGAGCCGTCGAATGGATCGAGATACGAAATCGTCGTGCGGTCGGTCATCTGGTACCGGCAGTCGTCGTAGGCACTGCCGGTTTCCGCGAAGAGCAGCAGTAATGCGGATGTGAATAACAGTCTTTTCAAGATAACTCCGCCGCATCGAGCGGACACCCACTCGTCCGGGTCTGTGGATATTTTTTGCATGGCCTTCCTATGCTTCAGCAAGGCACGCTTGCGGTCATGGCGAAAGGAAGAACCGGCGTATCCGCAGAGTCCCGGGACACACACAACACCTTTGCGTGCTCAAGACGGAGCACAGGATAAATTGAATACGGATGGATGTCTACTGCAGCGTTGCGCAATGACACCTGTGTTCCATCTGCACGATTGCACGGCGTATCGTCCGCCGGTTCAATCGTGTGGTGGCGGGCGCTTCGCCCGCCACGTTCTCATCATCAGCACGACGCTTCGATGATCACGACCGCAGGCATTCCGCGATGCTGCGTACGATTCATCGCGAACCGGCCGAGCAGTCCGACGCCGAGGCCGCCGGCGGCGGCGATGCCGGTCCAGAGCGCGGTGTTCGAACGGAGACTGTCCTGCAGTTTCGCGGAGCCGCGCTGCATCGTTGAACGGACCTCGCCGGCCTTCGAAACGAACATCGGCTTCAGGTTCGCCGGCTTCAAATTCGTCACGCGAGCCTGCACCGCCGTCCGCGCATTGCTGATTCGATCTTTCCACGACGGAGCGGGAAGTTCCAGATTGGTATCCATCAGATCCTCCTTCCCTTTTCAGTGCGAGGCGAATGCCACTTCGGCGTTTTGAATCAATCGTTTAGCGACCGCGTCCGTCGCGAGCGGAATGAATGCTGCACCTTGCGAAAGCGATGGGTCACGCACTGGAACGTCCGCGCCAGCTGCTCGAAAGCGGAGCGATCTCGTTCTTCTACCGGCCGCGCGTCGAAGAGCAGGCACCGCATGAGCTCGATGACGTGCAGCGTCTATTGCTCGTCCTCCAGCCCGACGATTCGTCCGTCCATCGCGTGATTGCCATCGGCCGCAAGCGTCTGCCGCGCGCACAGCGGCGCGAACGTTTCTGGGGATATGTCGATCTCGTTCTTTACGATCGCCGCGATCTCGAGTCGGCGCTCGACGCGCAGATCTACGGGACGAAAACGCGCGGACTGCGCCATCTGCCGGCTGCCGTTCCCGCTGCCGGCGGCGACTATTCACTCGAATGGCACGACGATCACGCGCACCTTACTTACAGCGTGTCACGTCGCACCGATGACGACGTCACGCGCGAGCTCGAGCTCGAACGCGAAGCGAGCTACATCGTCACGGTCATGAATCCCGATCCGCTCGCGTGGGGTTTGCTCGAGCCGCCGTCGCTGCAGCAGGAGCTGTTCGACGATCTCGAAACGCACGTCAGTGTACCGGCGCCGTTTCCACCGCGGATGCAGAAACGTTTCGGCGATCGGCGCTACGCGCAGCTCGACACGCCGGAATGGCTCGACCATCCGGGTGCGGAACTTGTCTTTATCGCCACGGAAAGTTGACGAACCGGGTACGGACTCCTCCGTATGATCCTCCGATAAACAGGAGGAACTCATGCGAACACTCAACGCACTCGCGCTGGCGACGCTGCTCGCCGTCCCGGCGTTTGCGCAAAACCTCACCGCTCCGCCGGACGGCGGCAATCAACGCGCAACGGTCACGCAGAATCTCGGACTGGTCAAAGTCACCATTGATTACAGCAGCCCGCGCGTCCACCGAAGCGGCGAAGATCGCCGCGGAAAGATCTGGGGCAAGCTCGTTCCCTGGGGCATGCAGAAGACGCTCGGCTACGGGACGTGTACCGAATGTCCATGGCGCGGCGGCGCGAACGAGAACACGACCTTCACCACGTCGCACGACGTGAAGATCGAAGGACAAACGCTGCCGGCCGGTTCGTACGGACTGCACATCGTCCCGATGGAAAACGCCGACTGGACGCTGATCTTTTCGAAGGATGCCGGATCGTGGGGCAGCTTCTGGTACGAGCCGTCGCACGACGCGCTGCGCGTCAACGTGAAGCCGGCGAAGAGCGAGTATCACGAGTGGCTGACGTACGAGTTCCCGGAGCACGAGCTCGACAAAGCGACGGCGGCGATGATGTGGGAAGACGTGGCACTGCCGTTCCACATCAGCGTCGACAACATCGATCAGCTGTACATCAACTCGATGCGCAATGAGCTGCATGGCGCGCTCGGCGGCAACTGGCAGACGTGGAATGACGCGGCGCGTTACGCGCTGCAGCACAAGGTCGCGCTCAGCGATGCGCTGGCGTGGGCGACGCAGGGCTCGCGCGCCGATTACGGCTGGGAGAACTACGTGACGCTGTCGACGCTGTCGATGGCGCAGGAAGCAAACGGACTGACCGCCGATGCGGCGAAAACGCGCGCGCGCGCACTCGCACATCCGAGCGCGACCGCGGTCGACATTCATCAGTACGCACGCGCGCTGCTCGCGCAGGGCAAGAAGCAGGAAGCGCTCGAAGCGTGGCAGCTGAATCAGAAGCGCTACGGCGATGCGTGGCCGGTGAACGTCGGACTGGCGCGCGGCAACTCGGCGGTCGGCAAATACAAAGAGGCGCTGAAGTACGCGAAGCTCGCGCTCGCGCAGGCGCCGGATGAGGGGAACAGGAAGGTGCTGCAGACAGGCATCGAGAAACTCGAAGCCGGCAAAGACATGAATCAATGAGCTAGGGCGCCGGCCGTTCCGGCTTCAGTTCGTCGACGAGGTGTCGCGCGATGGCGGGAATCAGCTTCACGTCATCCGCGATCCCTCTCGTGAACACGACGAGAATCAGCTTGCGGCCATCCGCGAGCTCCACGTATGCGGCGTCGTGCCGCACCTCGCTCGTCCATCCCGCTTTCGACCACAATTTCGAGCCCGCCGGCAGCGACGCGCCGATGAACTCCGTCACCTGATTCTCTTCCTTCCGCGCCGGCTCGAGCGGACGTTCGAGCAACGCCATCATCGCGTCGCTGGTCGCCTTCGAGAGCGCGCGGCCGCGCACGATCCAGAGCATCAGCGATGCGACGGCATTCGCCGATGCGCGATTGCGGTTGATGCGATTCTCGCCCATCACCTGCACGTCGCGGCCGAACGGACCGAAGCTCCACGCCTTCGCCATCGCGGAGATGTCGTAGCCCATCGATGCGAACCATTTGTTGATGACGCGCCGCTTGTCGATGAACTTCGCGAGCGCGCGGCCGCTGAGCTGCGGACCGCTGCAGGTGTCGGTGATGGTGTCGATCAGGAACGCGGTGGCGTCGTTGTCGGAGACGGTGATCATCTCGTGCAGCGCGCGCGGCACGTCGGGATCGTTCTCTTTTTTCTGATGGTAGACCTCGCTCATGATGAAGAGCTTCACGACCGAGGCCGGGTAGAACGGCGCGTCGCCGTGATAGTCGCCGCGCGAGATCGTGGAGCTCTTCGTCACGTCGACGACGGAGATCGCGAGATCGTCCGCCTTCAGCTTCGGGAACTCTTTCAGCGTCGCGTCAGCGACATGCCGCAGGTTGGTCTCGATCGACGGATCGACCGGAAACTCTTTGAACTCGCGGTAGTCGGCGCGAGCGGCGACGGCGATGAACAGGAAGGACGCGGCGACGAGACGAATGCGCATGCCGCGAATCGTACACGCGCGGAGGACAGGCGAGCGGCCTGTCCTCCACGTGAGCGTTACTTCTTCGGTGCGGCAGCGCTCTTGTCTTTCTTCGGCTTCTTCGTTTCTTTCTTCCGTGCGTTATTGCCTTTGGCCATGGTGTTTGCCTCCGTGAAGATGGTAACGCGGATCGCAACCGTTCACGGGAACCTGTAGCCCTTCTTCGCCCCGGCGTCACGAACGACCGAGATCACGGCGCTGTCGAGCGTGCTCTTCGCCGGCGTCTTCTTCGTCGCCTGCGCGACGAATTTCTGCCGCTCCGCTTCGAGCTTGCGCATCTTCAGTTGCAGTTCCGCGCGCTGCCGCGCGTTCTGTTCGACGTAGCTTCTGCGCTGCGCTTTCGTCATCTTCTGCATCTCGACCGGCAGGTCTTTCGCTTCGAGCTTGTCGACGTCGACGCCGCCTTCGTTTTTCGCGTCGACGAGGTCCCACGACGAGTTCGAGTAGGCGGCTTTCGACTTCGCCAGCTGGCGCTGCACGTTCGCGCCCGGCGCGCTCGCGGCATTCGAATCCTGCGCCGACTGCCGCGCCGCGCCGGCATTTCCGTTGGCGCCGTACGCGATGTAGGTCTTGTTCAACGCGATGCCGAGCGCAGCGATGTCTTTGTCCTGCGGCGCCACCACATCAACCGTCTTCGCGTCCTGATTGATCGCCATGAACCGCCCCTCGGCGATGTCCGCTCCCGCCTTCCAGTCCGTCGCGATTCCTTCCTGCCGATTGCCGCAGAAGATCGTGTTAACGACGATGCCTTTCGCGATCGCCCTGCGGCACGACTGATGAAAGTCGACCTCGCCCTGCGAGAACGGTTCGTTGCCGGCGATGAAGATCAGCTTCAGATCGGCGTACGAGCCGCTCCATTCGAGACCGCTCGTCGCCTCGCGGATGACCTGCCCGCAATACTCCTCTCCCCCGTTCGTCCGCAGCGCAAACAACTCCTCGGAGACACGATCGAGGTCGGTAGTCAGCGGCAGCACGCGCCGCACGTAGCCGCGCTCCGGCGACAGATTGCTGTTGCCGTATTCGTACAACGCAACCTGCAGATTCGGACTCGCGCCGTCTTTGCGCGCGGACGACAGCTCATTGACGACACGCCAAAGCTGCGTGCGCGCCTGGTCGATGAGCCCGTCCATGCTGTTGCTCGTATCGAGCAGAATCGCGAGCTGAATGACGGGTCGCCGAACCGGCGACGCCTGTGCGCCAACCGCCGCGAGCAGCAGCGACAAGCCGATGAGTGATCTCCTGATGTTCATGGGGAACCTCCTGCTGCGTTGGATGCAGCAGGAGGTC
>JAOBAU010000469.1 GCA_025463165.1 Acidobacteriota bacterium
CAGGTATTCGAGATTTACCTGGTGGCAGATCCCGTTGCCAGGGGGTACGACGCGAATGCCCGAGAAGGCGGCCTTGGCCCACTTCAGAAAGGTGTAGCGCTCGCCGGTGCGCTCGAATTCGATTTCCATGTTCTTGCGCAGCGCATCTTTGGAGTTGCTCACGTCGACGACGATCGAGTGATCGACGACGAGATCGACCGGGACGAGCGGCTCGATCAGCTTCGGATCGCTGCCGCGGCGCTGCGTGGCGCTGCGCATGGCGGCGAGATCGACGAGCAGCGGCACGCCGGTGAAGTCCTGCAGCAGGACGCGCGCGACCATGAACGGGATCTCGTCAGTGCGCTCGGCGTTCGGCTTCCACGCCGCGAGCGTCCGGACGTCTTTCTCGGCGATCTTCTTTCCGTCGATGTTGCGGAGCACCGATTCGAGGACGATGCGGATGCTGACCGGGAGGCGCGAGATGGCGCCGATTCCGGCCGCTTCGAGTTTCGGGAGTGAGTAGAACTGCCCCGTTTGACCGGAGCCGAGCTCGAAGGTATCGAGCGTATTGAACGTGTTGTGCGGCATGGTGATTGTCCTTCCAGGCGTGACGTGGCGCGAGGCGCGAGAGCGGCCGGAGTTTATTGCGCGCTACCGCGCGACGCAAGGATGTCCAGCGTCAGCCGGCCGCGGGAGCGGAGGAGATCGTCAGCCTGAAGCCGTCGGGGTCATGAAGGCGGAAGACGCGAGCGCCCCACGGCATGTCGGCCGGCTCCAGATCGAGCGTCACGCCGGCCGCTTTGATCCGCGTCGCGAGCTCGTCGATGTCGTCGTCCGTCGTGATCATCAGCGAGAACCCCTCGCCTTTTACCCGGTTCAACCCTTTCGCGCCATCATCCTGACCGATGAGCAGCCGGACGTTCCCGCCCTTCAGCGAGACAGCGAGCAGTTTCCCTTCACGTTCGTGTTGCCGGTCGACCGCGAAGCCGAGGAGATCGCGATACCACGCGAGGCTTTTCTGGAGATCGTTGACGGTGAGGGAGGCAGAGAGGTAGAGGCCGTTGAGAGAGGTCATGGTTGTGCATTATTACGAGCAGGAGTCGTCAATGAGCAAGGCCTTTGCGACCCTTCCGCCACTCTGACCATAAACACGAGCCTCGGAACGCCTCCGCTCTGCGCAATCCGGATGAGACGGCGCACTTCAACAAAAGGCGTATTCGTCTCCACGCGGACCTGAACTTCCCGCTCTGACCATTGCTCAGGTTTCAGAGACAGCGCCTTCAGCCGGCGCTCGATCTCCGGCGCGGCGATGGGATCGCCGTACCAGTAGCAATGTCCGTTTTCACGAAGAGACAGATAGACGTCCTGCTCCATCCCCGGCGCAGTGCGGCCTGTTCTCGCCAGGGCGATTGCCATGATCGGCGTCGCTTCCGGTACGAATATCGGCGTGACGTACCAGACCAGGATCAACGCCGTTATCCACGTGCCCGCAAGCGTTACGATGAACGCGCGCTGAATTTGAGTGTCATGAACAAGACGCTCAGCATGATGACGCTCGAGAATCGCTCCCGCATTCACGGCAGCCGCTTCCAGTCGATGTCCCACGCCTCGCGACGCTCCGTCATCGACGTAATCCGTCCCTGCTCGTCGCGCTTGAAAATTCGCCGATAGCGCGGATGTCCGGGAACGAACAACACGTCCGGTGCTTCCGCCATCAATACTTCCGCGGCGCGGCCGGTTCGCTGTCCTTCCAGCTGGCCGTCGGCGCGCTTGCGAATTTCATAAGAGATCTCGGGCGTCAGCTCGTAGCGTCCGACATAGGCATCGAGTAAGTTCGCGGCGAGCGCAATCGATGGCGGATCGGTACGCAATGCGATTAATTGCGCGGCAATGAGCCGCCAGCCGTCCTTCGTCTTCAGCCAGGTATCGGTCGAACGATACTGACAATGAAGTTCGTGGCCGTGATAGTTCTCGTGCTCGTCATTGAGGTAATTCGTGACGGCGACCGTGCCGTGATCGATGGCCTTGAAATCGGTGATCACGATCGAGCCCGACACGCCCTGCGCCAGCGGTTTGATCCCCTCGACCATTTTCGCTTTCGTATAGACCTCGCCGTCCTCGGTCGTAATCGTTGCGCGCTCATGCAGATATCGTCGCCACGCGGAGGCGTCGCCGGCAGTGATCGCATCGACGAGCTCCTGCGTCTGTTTTTTCAGGACGGCATCCGTTGCCGCGCGCAGCTGCGACCCGAGAGACAGTGCGATCAGGACGAAGAAAGATGTCAGGCGCATCGGAGAATCGTACTCGCCTCGACCGGCGTCACGTACTCCGCAACAGCGGCCCGATCCAAAGGCCGGCCGCGCTGCGTTCGATGAGCGTCGCCAGCCGGCGCGCGCGCGTCTCTTCCTTCTTCGCCTGCATGACCCACCACGACGCGGCGCGCCGGTACCACGGCGGCTGCGCTTCGAAGTACTTCCACGCCGCTTTGTTCTTGCGAAACTCCTGCTCGTATGCGGGGTCGAGCGGACGCGTCCGCTCCTCGTACGAGTAGCGCTTCGTCAGCTCTTCGTCGCGCGCTTGGAAGTGGCGCAGGCCTTCGGGCTTCACCACTCCATCGGCGATCAGCTCGTGCATCCGGCGGATGTTCACCTGACTCCAGATGCTTCTCTTTTTTCGCGGCGTGAAGCGGATCGAGTAGCTCTCGTCGTCGATCCGTTTGCGTACGCCATCGATCCAGCCGGCGCAGAGCGCTTCATCGACCGAGCCTTTGTACGTCAGCCCGCCTTTGCCGGAATCGGTCTTCCAGAATCCAACGAGCAGTTCCGTTTTGCGATCGTGATTCGCATCGAGCCATTTGCGAAACGCCGCCTGCGAAGGGAAGAAGCGCGGAGTCATGCAAGTGGAATGAAAAGAATTGCCGTGTCCCAGATCAGATGCGCAATCAGCGCCGGCACCAGACTGCCGCTCGCTTCGCGCAGCAGCGACCAGTAGAAGCCGCAGATGAACGCGATGACGACGAGCATCAGTGAGCCGCGCGACGCATGCGCGAGCGCGTAAACGAGCGCGCAGGTGAACGCCGTCACGTATCGCCGTCCGCCGATCCACTCTTCGAACGCACCCCGCCAGATCAACTCCTCGGCGACGACGATCGGCAGCACGTACGCGAGCGATGCGAGCGGAGTGCGTCCGCCGCGCATGATGTCGGACATCGCGAGCGTCGGTGCGAAGAAATCAGGGAAACGCGCGATGAGCAGCGGGACGATGCCGAACGTCACCGCGAGCATGATCACGGTCGAGACGATGCCGAGCGCGACGAGACGCGGCGTGACGCGCAGCAGCGAACGAAGGAGCGGCGAGTCGGTCGCGATCAGCCACGACGTCAGCGCGAGACTGGTGATGCCGATCGCGATCAGCGGATCGAAGCGCAGGGACGCGCCGATGCCGAGGAACCAGACGAGGGGGATCGTCCACTTCTTCATGGCTCGCGCGGGAGTGGATTGCGACACCACTCGCTCCAGCTGCCGACGTAAAGCGACGCGCCGCTGATGCCGGCTGCTTCGAGCGCCAGCAGCGTATGACACGCGGTGACGCCCGAGCCGCAATGCACGACGACGCGATTGGCGCTCACGCCATCGAGCAGCGCGTCGTACTGCGCGCGCAAGGCGTCCGGCGATTTGAAATGCGCGCCGTCGAGATTCTCCGCGAACGGCATGTTCACCGCGCCCGGGATGTGTCCGGCGATCGGATCGATCGGCTCCGTCTCGCCGCGAAAGCGCGGTGCGCTGCGGACGTCGATGATGCGCCAGTCGTCGCGGAGGCGCAGTTCATCGACGCGCGCGGCGTCGACGGTCGGCAACAGCCACGCCGTCGCCGGGTACGACGGCAGTGATTCGATTTGCGGCAACTCCGTGGTGGTCGATCCAATCTCGCGCCAGTCACCATCGAGCACCTGCACGCTCTCATGTCCGATCGCGCGCAACATCCACCACGCGCGCGCCGCGGCATTCGCGCCGAGCTGATCGTCGTAAATCACGACATGCGTCGAAGGTCCGATTCCCCACGCACCGAGTTGCGCCAGCCAGCGATCGAGCGGCGGCAGCGGATGACGTCCGCCATGCGCCGCATCAAAGCCGGGATCGGACGCCGCGCTCAGCTGCGTATCGAGCGATGCGTGCCGCGCTCCGGCGAGATGTCCGGCGGCGTAATCAGCCGCCGGACGCGCGTCGAGGAGAACGACGTTGTTGAGGTGTTTCGCGAGCTCGCTCGGAGCGATCAGTACGGACATCGGCGAGCATTGTGTCTCATGGATAGCGGGTGTCGGAACACGATTCGAAGTGGACGTCCGGAGTTATGCGGCGCATCTGGTTGAAAGATGGACTTCCGGTCTCCATACAGCCAGCGAAGGCACGCAACGCGTCTGC
Organism: Acidobacteriota bacterium; assembly: GCA_025463165.1. Taxonomy (GTDB): domain Bacteria; phylum Acidobacteriota; class Thermoanaerobaculia; order Gp7-AA8; family Gp7-AA8; genus JAOBAU01. The sequence continues at coordinate 4,401 of JAOBAU010000469.1, forward strand.
GATCTCACACGGCGTTTTCCGGGGCGGCTTGGCGCCCATGCCGGGAGTCGGAAAACTCAGCGTCCGAGGAATGCCGCGCTCCGCCGCGAGATAGTGCAGCAGAAAATCGAACGGCCCGTCTTCGTTATTCGAGTCGAAGTCGACGTTGCCAACCGTCAGAGTGTCTTCGATCTCGATCGCTACTGTCGTCGTCGAATCAAACGGTGTCAGGCCAAGTTTCGGCTTCCCGTCGGTTTGAATTGCGATCGTCGTGTACCCGGCGCCGCCAGCACCCCGCGATGACGACACGACACCGCCGTGCACGTCAAAGTATGCGGCGGCGCGCCCTCCGAGCACGACCTCCTGCGAGTATTCGAATCGCGGAACGAAATCCTCAATCGGCCGCGTCTCGTAGTACGAAGAATCGTAGCTCAATGGCTGATCGACGGCGTTCAGGACCTGCAATCGCACGGACGAATAGACCCACCCGTACTTTGCGATACCGGGGACAGTCAGCGGGATGCTTCCGGCCCTGAGCATCACATAGTGTGGAAGAAGGTAATACGGCACCTCCTGCTCGAGACCGACGTTGAGCAATCCGATGTGTATCTGAGACGCATTCGGCAATACCACTCGATGCGGAAGGCCCGGCACAACATCGCGGTAATGGCCGCAGATACCCAGGAAATTGATCGTCAACATGACGTTCTCCTTTTCATAGTGGTGGCGCGTCAATGCGCCTCGTCAACAACGCGACCGCGCGCCATGCGCGACGTCCGCCGTTTTCTTTGTCTGTATCGATTGCTTCACGTTGTGCAGTTCGGAGCGCCTGCGCCGGACATGCACCCGACGCCAGCTGACGATGCAGCGCGCCGAAGATCAGACGCGCATCGCGGTCGCCGATCGGCGCCAGCGTGCCGATGACGTCGCTCGCGCCGGCCAGTCCGAAGGCGGCGCCGAGGCTGATCGCACGCGTGCCGGAGGATGCGGGAGGAAGAAGCGTCTCGCACGCCGCGAGCACGACGATGCCGCGATGAGTCGACGGTGCGCCGGCGATCGTCTGCCAGGAAACGCGCTGCAGTTGTCCCGGCGCACCGGCCAGCAACAGCGCCTGTTCTCCACCGCCGGGCTGCTGCTCCGTATGACCGGCGATGTGGGTGACATCCGCGCTCGCGAGCGCCCCTTCGAGCGCGGCAAACGTCGCGCCCGCGGCCGGAATCGATTGCGATCGTGCATAGAACGCCGCGACGTCGCGAACTTCCCTTTCTGCCTCCGGGAGCGACATCGACACGCCTCCGCTCGGCAGCGAAATTGCGGAGAGCGACAGCGCGTGCTCGCGCCCCGTATCGCGCTGCAGTGACGCGGCACTCGAAGCGATCGAGACCGCGAACCGCTCGATCAGATGACGGCGCACGCTCCTGTCGTAGAGCGCCGCGAATGGCACGCTGCCGAGCTGACGGTCGGGAACGATGACGAGCTCACGCGCGGTGGCGAGCGTCGCATCGACAGGACGAATGATCTCGTCGTACAACGTCTCCGCGGCAGTCGTTCCAGATTCGACGAGCGTCGCCGCCGCGAGGGAGGCAAGCGTTTCGCTCGAACGCCGACGGCGTGAAACGACTGCGTCGCGGTCGGAGATTGCGAACGTGACCAGTTCATCGCGCAACGCCACGATCTCGATCACGGCTGTTCCGCTTCCGGAGAGGCGTCGTTGCAACTCGGCGATGGAGATGGCGCCGCCGAGCGATCTCTCCGCGAACGCAAACGCGGACTGGACATCGCCACGGTCGAGGCTGAGTCGGATGGCGTCCGTAAAGAGCGCGTGCTCGGCGTCGAGGACGCCGGTACCGATGGCCACACCACCGATCGCCGGGCGATGTTCTTCAACGATCCGCATGCCGCGCTCGAGGTCGGCGATTGCCGGCGAAACGTCGCCTCGCGCCGCCGCGCCTCGGGCTCGCAGCAGCAACGGTTCCGGCAATCCGAATGGCAAATCGTGCGCGGCATAGAAGTCGATCGCGGTCGTGAGCGCTTCCATCGCCGCGCGCGGATCACGGCCAGTCAGCGCTGCACCGTTCGCCACTGAAACTTCGGCAATGTTCGCCGCGCGCACGGCAGGATCAGCCTCGCGGTTGGCAATCTCCTCGGCCTGCCGCGCGGCCTGCAGCGCTTCCGTCGCATGTCCGCTCATCGACTCGAGCAGCGAGCGATTGACGAGCGCTTCGATGATCAGCGCAGGACGCGTTCCATCGCGCGCCGTCGAAAGCTCGAGGTTCGCCAGTGACAGCGCCGCATCGCGAGCGTTCGCGGCAAGCTCCGCGCGCATCGCGGCAGCGAGACTCGCGGCGAGCAGTTCCGACTCGTTCTCCGCGCTCAACGCAGCAAACGCTCGCATCCGCGCCTGCCACGCGTCATCACCACGTCCTGCCGCGGCAAGCGCTTCGGCGAGCATCGTTTCGACGAATGCCTCACTGGCGCGCTCGCCCGAGCGATGGAACATCGACGCGCCATTGGCGAGCACGCGCATTGCGCCGGCGGCGTCGTACTCATTCATCAGCGCACGCCCGAGCTCCCAGCGAATGTGCGCGCCGAGACTGATGTAGCCTGGGTGTGCATCGGCCGCGATGCGTGCATGTTCGAGATCGGCGTGCGCGCCAGCCGTGTCACTTCGCGCGAGGCGCGCGCCGGCGGCGTAGTAACGCGCCATGAATGACATCGGATCGCGCGACGATTCGAAGAGCTCCGCGGCGCGAAGGAGATCGCGTTCCGCGACGTCACGCTGATCGCGGCTGTACGCAATGCGAGCGCTGCGATAGAGGATGTGCGCCGCTGCGATCGTCTCTCGATCCGCGGGTGATGCGACGTCGATCGCGCGCACCGCATCGCTCACGAGCGATTCACCGGAGACCGCAACCAGCGCGTTGCCGATGTTCCGCGTGATCGTCAGCCAGCGCGCCGCGTCCACTTCATCGTGACGCTGCAGCGCTTCCGCCCATCGCGCCAGATACTCCGCTTCTGAAAAGGCGCGTGCGCGATCGCGGTTCGCGGCGACATAGCGATTTACCGCGGCGTCGTCGCCGCGTTCCGCCGCGCGTTCGAGCAACGGACGATCGCGATTGAACGTTGCCGCGTGAGGCGTAGCGGGAAGCTCGGCGAGGTGCGAGCGCGCTTCCGTCGCCCATTGTGACGACGGATCGACGCGAAGATAACGTTCCCACGCCGCTCTCGCTTCGCGGCTCGCACCCATCCGTTCGAGGATCAGCGCGCGATTGAAAAGTGCCTCCGGAAAATTCGGGTCAATCGCCAGCGCGCGATCGGCGGCGGAAAGCGCCAGCGGATAGAGCGACGCGCGACCGAGCTGCGATGCCGCGGCATAACGCGCGGCAGCGAGATCGCTCAGCGTCGCCGCGTTTTCAGATTGCGCGACCGCGGATTCGAGCCGCGCGATCGCATCGGCCGGCTTGCTGACCATGACCATCGCTACGCCGGCGGCGTGCTGCGCATCCGCATCGCGATGACTGCCGGCGCGTTCAATCAAGTCTCCCGCAGCGCCGGCAACTCTCAACTGTTCGGCGTCGAGCTTCTCGCCTGTCGCTCGATCGGAGCCGGCGTAGGCGGCCCACGCAAATCCGCCGCTCAGCCGCGGCTCGACGACGCGCGCGGAACGCGGCGCGACCGCCACCAGTCTCGCCAGCGGATCGCCGCGGCGGAGCAGGAACGCGACGCCGATCACAACGATCAACATCGCGGCGACCGCCAGCCACTGCAGCGACGGCAGACGACGCGACGCGATCACGTCGCGCTCCTCATCGAGATGCGAGTTCGCCGACAACACCGCCGCCATGCATTCTTTGCATGTCTCGATGTGCGCCAGAACCGTGACCCGCGTTTTCGCATCGACTCTTCCTTCGGCGAACGCTGCAAGCGTCTCGTCGGAAAGACACGGTGTCGTCACGTTGAGCGTCACGTCCGTCCCTCCCGCACTTCATTCGAGTGACGGGCGTCGTCGCTTTTCCCATGCAGCCCGAAATCGATGCCGTCCGCTGCTGTCGCGCTAATCAAGTCACTGACCTCCATCGCCCCGACTCCGGCCCGTTCGAGCGCTTCGCGCAGCATCGTCAGCAGCGCTTCGATGCGCCGATAGAGAGGACGTTGCGGAACGCCGAGGAGACGGGAAGCGTCGGCGATGCTCAGCTCGGCGCCGAAGCGGAAGCGGATGAGCATTCGATCTTCGAGCGCCAGCGATTCGAGTGTCTCGCGCACGACTGCCGCGGCACGTGCGGAGATCCGCCGCGATTCGGCGTCGCTCGCGCGCGCGTCCGCTCCTTCCGGCGACGCAACGTCGACTTCGTCAGGGAGCGGAACGAGTCGCGGACGCGCGGCGCGTTCCGGCAGACGCGCTGCGAGATCCTGAACGCTTCGACGATCGAGCGATGGATCGATGGCGCGGACGAACGGAATCGCTTCCTCGAGCGAACGCCCGTCGCGCACCAGCAGTTGCTCGAGCAGGACGCCGGCCGCGCCAAGACGTTCCGCTTCCGCCGACGAATGCCAGCGTCCCCATATTCGACTGCGTTCGCGCGAAAGCAACCGCTGTACGACGATCGTAAGAAACGTGCCGAGCGACGAGCGTCCTTCGTATGTGCGAAGAATCGCGTAATCGTTTTCCATCAACGCGATTCTCGCCGTCGACGCGAAATCCTCCGCATCGGCTGCACGAACTCCCGCACGACGGCACACGCCGGCGATCACCCGATCGACGAGCGGCAGATTGGCCGCGAAGAGCTCCGCTGGGTTCATCTTTGCTGAAGGAGGGACACAGGCAGGATACGCCCATTATTTTTTGAGCAGGTACGGAAAAGTGTCCGCGTCAGATCGGGAAAACGCCACCGGCGTTGCGCTCTCCGCATTGTGAGCACGGTCAGACGCCGTGCGTCAGCAACCACAACTCACACAACAGCAGAAAATAAGGAGAGAGTCATGGCATCTTTTACGGTAGATATCCCGGCCGGCCCGATTTTCAGCAACGATGACGCGAAGCAGAAGTGTCCCATCGCGTGCGCCGCGCACCTCGGCACCTGGAACGGTCAATGGACGACCGTCATCGAGGGCGAGATGAGCGTGTGCGGCTGTACGTATCAGGTCCCGTCGGGCGGCTCGTCCCCGTTCACGATCGACGTGGCCGCCGGCCCGATCTTCAACAACGATGACGCGCAGACGAAGGGTCCGATCGCGTGCGCCTCGTACGGCGGGACGTGGAACGGCCAGTGGAAGACCGTGGTCGAAGGCCGGATGAGCGTCGTCGGCTGCACCTTCAAGGTGTGAGACGTCTGAAGAGCGGCGGCGTTCGGGCCGCCGCTCTTCGTGAAGCTACTTCGTAAACGCGCCCTTCGGCACCTCGTTCGCGATGACGAGATCATCCAGCCGCACCGTCTGCTTCTTCCCCACCACTTCGCGCGCCGTCGAGATCAGCACGTTGCCGACGCGGCGGAACTCGTGGAACTTCACCGCCACCGGCGGGTCGTCCGGCTTCGTCCCCTGCAGCTTCATGTCCCACTGCTCGACGATGCCGGTGTCGCGATTCACCCAAGCCCAATAGACGTCTCCCGGCGATAAACCGACGCCCTGATCGAACGTCAGCTTCACGACGTCCCACTTCCGTCCGGACGCATCGGAGCGCTCGCCGTCGAGCGTGCGATGAACGCCCGGATCCATCATCTTCAGCGGCATCAGCAGCCAGTACGTGTCGTTGATATAGCGCCGGTAGCCGAACAGCAGCAGGTCCGGCAATTCCGCGGCGGTCGCTTCGACGCCATTCTTCCAGGCGCGGCCTTTCATCGTGTTCACGTTCATCGCGATCACGAGCGCGTCACCTTTCTGATCCTTTCCGGAAACGTGATAGTCGCCGGTGGAGCGATCCCATTTCTCCGGGAACGACGCGGCAATCTTCCCATCACGGTCGACGTTGAACGTGAACGCGAAGTAGCGCGCCTTCCCCCACGTCGAACCGGCCTGGGCTTCGACCGCGCGACGCGCAACGTCGTCGGCAGTGGTTGTGGAAGAGACCGGTTGCTGCGCGAAAACCGGCATCACAAGTGAAAGGACGAGAGCGCTAAGGACCATTCGGCGAGGCATGGGCGGATGCTACCATCGCGCCCGCTGACCGACGGCGCACCGGCATGAACCACGAGAAAATCGTCATCACCGGCATCGGCGCCGTCAGCCCGAATGGATTCGGACGCGAGCAATACTTCGCCGCTCTGGCCGCGGGACGCTCCGGCGTCGGCACCATCACGCAGTTCGATCCAGCCTCACTTCCCGCGCGCATTGCGGGCGAAGTGAAAGACTTCGATCCTGCGAAATGGATCGATGCGAAAGAGCTCAAGCACGTCTCGCGCGTCGTGCCGCTGTCGCTTGCGGCAACCGACGAAGCATTGCGCGACGCGAAGCTCGATCCGCCGGCGGAAAGTCTCGAGATGCGGCGTTCCATCGGCGTCATGCTCGGCTCCGGCGGCGGCGCGATCGAATTCAGCGAACGGATGTACGAGCTCTGGTACCGCGGCGCCGCGAAACAAGCCTCGGTCTACTCCGTTCCCTCCGGCACGATTGGCACGATCGCCTCGGAGATCTCGATGCAGTACGACCTGCACGGCTTCTCGCATCTGATCTCGACCGGCTGCACGTCATCGACCGACGCGCTCGGCTACGCGTATCGCAATCTGAAGCTCGGCGTCATCGACTACGTGATCGCCGGCGGCGCCGACTCGACGATCACCGAGGGAGTGATGACCGGCTTCTGCATGATGCGCATCGTGTCGAACACGCGGAACGACAAACCCGAAACCGCGTCGCGTCCCTTCTCGAAATCGCGCGATGGTTTCGTCCTCGGTGAAGGGGCATGGATGTTCGTCGTCGAGCGTGAATCGACCGCGCGCGCACGCGGCGCGCACATCTACGCGGAGATCGCCGGCTACGGCTCGACGTGCGACGCGTATCACCGCGTCCGCCTCGATGAATCGGGCGAAGAGCCGGCGCGCGCCATGACGCTGGCGATGAAAGACGCGAACATCAATCCGCGCGACGTCGGTTACCTCAACTATCACGGCACCTCGACGGAGCTGAACGACCGCATCGAAACGCGCGCGGTGAAGATCGCGTTCGGCGAGCACGCGCGAAACCTGCCGGGATCGGCGACGAAGTCGATGATCGGACATCCGCAGGGCGCGTGCGGCTCGGCCGGCGTCGCCGCAACGCTGATGGCATTTCGCGACGATCTCCTGCCGCCGACGATCAATCTCGACGATCCCGATCCGGAATGCGATCTCGATTACATCCCGCATCACGCGCGCCGCGCACACATCGACGCTGCGGTCTGCAATACGATCGCGTTCGGATCGAAGAACTCGGCACTCGTACTGAAACGCGTCTGATGTTCACGCCGCCACGCATCAACGAACCGGAGCTGCTCGACGAGCATGACGCGCCGCGCGCGGAGATGGAGCGCTCGCTGCGCGATCTCCGCCGCATCAATCGCTGGCTTGGCGGGATTCGCATCTATCGCCGCGTCGTCCGCGAGCTGCTCGGCGATCGTCGGAGTGCGACGGTCCTCGAGCTTGGCGCCGGCACCGCCGATCTGCTCGATTCGCTGCCGCCGGCGTACACGACGATCGCGCTCGACTTCAACATCAATCACCTGCTCTACCTTCGCAAAGCGTCGCGCGCGCTGCGCGTCGTCGGCGACGCGGCACGGCTGCCGTTTCGCGACGGCAGCGTGGACGTCATCACCTCCGCACACTTTTTCCATCACTTCTCGCCCGAGGAGAACGTCAACATATTGACGGACGCGATGCGCGTCGTGCGCGCCGGCACCGCCATCAACGACACGCGCCGTCATTACGCGCCGCTGCTCTTCATGCTGCTCGTCGGCGCGCTGCGCCTCGTCGGACGAATCACCGCGTACGACGGACCGGCATCCGTGCGCCGCGGTTACACGCGGGCGGAAGCACTCGCGATCGCGGAGCGCGTGCCGGCGTCGCGGCGGCGCGTGATCCACCTCGTGCCGTTCCGGTTCGGGCTGTTGCTGTGGAAGTAGACGTCGCCATCATCGGCGCCGGACCGGCCGGCTCGACGCTCGCCGCGTTGCTCGCCGGACGCGGCTTCTCCGTCGCCGTCGTCGATCGCGATACGTTTCCGCGCGACAAGCTGTGCGGCGAGTTCCTTTCCTGGGACGCTCTGCCGATCGCCGACGCCCTCGGCGTCACCGCTGCAATCGACGAGGCCGGCGCGCCGCGCATCGCGAACTGCCGCATCGTCGGCAACCGTCGCGACTATGAATTCGCATTGCCGCATGAAGCACGCGGCGTCTCGCGACTGCTGTTCGATGAACTGCTCCTTCGCACCGCCGTCACGCGCGGCGCGACCGCGCTCGATGGCTGGACCGCCACCGCACTCGGCGAAACGATCACGCTGACGCGCGGCGGCGAAACGCGAAGCATTCGCGCGCGCGTCACCGTCGGCGCGTGGGGACGCTGGGGCCGCTTCGATCAGCAACTCGGACGCGCATTCGTCCGCGACCGCGCGCATCGCAGCTTCGGCTTCAAGCGTCATTACACCGGCGATCCGCCGCGCGACGCCATCGAGCTTTTCTCCTTCCGCAACGGCTACCTCGGCGTCAACGAGATCGAAGGCGGACGGACGAACATCTGCGGACTCGTCGCCGCCGATCGCCTCACCGGACACAAAGGCCGCTGGGACGCGTTCGTCGACGAGCTGCGCGACGATGAGCCGGTGCTCGACGCGATGTACGCCCGCTACGCGCCGGCGCAGGAATCGTTTCTCTCATCCGAGCCGGTGATCTTTCGCGCGCGCTCGCCGGTCGAAGGCGGCGTCTTCATGATCGGCGACGCGTCCGGCATCGTCGATCCGCTCACCGGCAACGGCATGGCGATGGCGCTGCAGTCAGCGCTGCTCGTGGCGCCGCGCATCGCCGCGTTGCTTAACGGCCGCGAGCGGATCGAAGTGGAGAACGAATACCGCCGCGCGCATCACGAGTTCTTCGCGCCGCGCATCGCATGGAGCCGGCGCGTGGCGCGGCTGTTGTCGCGCCCTCGCTTGCTCGACGCCGCGCTGTCGACGCGTGCAAAGCTCGGTCCGTTCTTCGTTCGCCACACGCGCGACGATCGCGACGTCGTCGCGCGGATGACCGGCGCGTGGTTCTCGATACAATGACCGCCGTGCCGCGCAAGCTCCTCATCGTCGACGACGACGTTCACATCCGCCGCCTGATCGCGCTCTATCTGCGGCAGGCCGGATACGAAGTCGTCGACAGCGGCAGCGGCGAAGAAGCGCTGGAGCTCGCCGCACGCGACGCATTCGATACGGTGCTGGTCGACGTCATCCTCCCCGCCTACGGCGGCTTCCGCCTCACGCAGAAACTGAAGAGCGCCGCCGCCGCGCCAAGAGTCATCGTCATGAGCGGCGACGAAACCCAGCGCGAAGCCGCCGCCACCTACGGCGCCGACGCCTTCCTCGCCAAACCCTTCACCCGCGACGAGCTCCTCGCCGTGGTTAAGTTGGGGTCACATCTGGAAACCGCAACTTAACGTCAGCGGGTCTTACTCGTTAAGTTGCGGTTTCCAGATGTGACCCCAACTTAACTAGTTCCGGCTTGGGTCGAGGCCGCGGCGGAAGGGGGCGAGGAACCTGAGGCTCTCGATTCGGTTCTTCAGCTCGGTGCCGACGTCTTCTGCTCTGGCGATGATGTCGTCGACTTCCAGCAGTCGCTGCTTCTCGTCGATCTCCAGGTTCAGCGACATGATGAGGGCGTTGGTCAGCGCTTCCAGTCCGGCGGTCTCGATCTCCGGCACGGACGATTGATCGGGGAGATATTCGAGATACTGGCGCGAGAGATCCGAGAGCCACTGCCGTTGCGCGTACGAGTCGTCGGCGCGGCGCGTCAGCTGCGGCTCCGCGATCACGCGCGCCATTCGATACGGTTCCGACGACACCTCGCCGACGATCCGGAAACGGACTTCGCCGCGCACGATGATGTTGTAGCGACCGTCATCGAGCGGATGCGCCTGCTCGATCGTTCCGATCGTTCCGCACGGATGCACGGCCGGCACGCCGAAGTAGTCGGCTTCCCATCCCGATCGCAGCAACACGATGCCGAAGCGGTTCTCCCCTTCCACCGCGTCGGCGACCATCTGCCGATATCGCGGTTCGAAGATGTGCAGCGGCAGCCGCGTCTCCGGAAAAAAGACGAGGTTCGGCAGCGGGAAAATCGGCAGGAGAAACTCGCCCTCGGGGACGAACATCGGCGTCTACTTCGTGACCTGAAACTCGCGCTCGACCGCGACATTCCCGCCCCAGTAGCCGGTGACGCGGTACTGGCCGGGCGGCAGTCCTTTCGGAATCATGAACGTCACGACCTTCGCGCCGTTCATGTCCTTCTGTTGCGTGACGAGATCCTTCCCGTACTTTTCGCCGAACACCGCGCTGGCGCGCAGGCCGAGCGGCGACTCGCGAAAGCGCATCGTCAGCGCGATGCGATCGCCTTTGCGGAACGTGCTCTTGTCGCCGAGGACGTTGCCGTCGCGATCGAGGAGCGAGCCGAGCATCGAGCCGGCGACGAAATCGAGCGCCGCGTCGGGGATCAGCGTCTTGTCGATCTTCGCGGTGCTGAGATCGGGCGGCGGAGCCTTCGTGCTCTTCGCGGAAGGCGCGGGCGCTTCGCGCGAACAGGCGGCGGCGATGAGAGTCGAGACGATCAGAAAGGCGATCCGGCGACGGCTCATGATCGACGATTCTACGGCATGAAAATCGTGTCGTGCGGAGCGGAACGCTCCGACTCGGGCCGCCCGGCCGTGTAGTAGTAAAGCGAGATCGACTTCCGCGTGACGCCCGGCGGCGACGCGAGCGGATGCGGATGCCCGTGAAATGACGTGTCGGTCGTCGAGAAGATCACGGTGCGATTGAACAGCGGCAGGATGCGCGCGCGGCATTCGCTGACGTCGGCGTTCCAGAGCTCGAGATGCCCGCCGTACTCCTCGCGCCAGTCACGATTGAGATAAATGAGCATGTTCAGCCGGCGATCGAGTTTCAGCTTTGGATGAACGTTGAAATCGGCGTGCACTTTCAGATAGCCGCCCGGCTCGATCTGATGCAATCCGCCGCCGCCGAAATACGGATCGGGAATCAGCCCTTCGATGCCGGTGAGCGCTTCGAGCCAGAGCAGCATCTCGAAGGAGTTCATCCAGTTGAGGAAGTCGCGCACGACCGGCGCGATGGCGCTCTTCTCGTGCACGAAGCCGAGCTTCTTTTCGTGCGGATTGTCGAACGCCAGCCACTGCATTTCGCGCGGCGACGGAAAGAACTGCAGCACTTCGTCGAGCGCGGAATCATCGAAGAGACCGTCGAGCGCGATGTGCGGAAAAGGATCGGCGGATGTGTAGCGCTCGCGGAGCGTCTCCGCGTCGTGATTGAGCGAGATCATGGTCGTTTCCAGAGCGTCGTTTCGCCTTCGCTCGGAACCGGCAGGACGGGCGACATCGTCCAGCTGCCGTCGGGCGCCGCGCGGCGAATGCGGAACCATTGTCGTTCGCGCGCGGCGGGAACGCGACGCGAACCTTCCGGAGGAATCGGGATCGCGGTCCAGCCGGGCGAGGTGAGAAATGTGAACTCGCCGCCGGCGGGACCGAGGCGCCAGGAGGCGTCGTGATGTGCGAGTGAGAAGGTGATGTTGAGCGGCGCGTCTTTGACGAAGGCGACGCGCTCGCGCTCCCACTCGGCGGGCGTGCCGAATGAGGTC
>JAOBAU010000058.1 GCA_025463165.1 Acidobacteriota bacterium
CGCGCGTCAGTCCGTCGTTGGCGATGGTGATGACGCGAATGCGTGGATCGCGTGCCGCGCGAGCGCGAAGGATCTCGCCGGTAGCGTCGGTGGAGCCGTCATCGATGGCGATCAGCTCGTAATCGCGCATTGTCTGCGCCTCGATGCCGTTCAGCGTCGCGTCGAGCTGCGCGGCGCCGTTGAACACCGACATTACGACGGAGAGCCTCGCCATCGGACGCATTGTACGCAGGCGTCGCTTCAGCGACGTCGCAGCCGATCGGCAAAGAGCGACAACCTGCCGAGAGCGCGCGCGCCAAAGAGACGCGACATCGCGCCGTATGCCCGGACGTCGCGCGCCGTCGACGCTTCAACCGCCAGGCCAAGCAGTGCGCGCGATTCATCGGCGAGAGCCGCCGCGCCGCACTGCCGCGCGAGCAGAAACAGCGCGCGCGCGAACTGCTCCATCTCCGGCGCATCGTTCGTGATCCCGGCGCGCCGCGCGCTGGCGTAGATCGATTGATGCGCGGCGGCGCGATCACGCAAACGCGCGGGATCGCCGGCCGCGCCAATGGACAGCCGATCGGCCGACGCGTCGCGATGCTCGGCGACGATCTCGGGCACGAAGACCAGCAGCTTTCTGAGTGCGCCCACCCGGCAGTCGTACTCCCAGTCTTCCTCGAGGCGGCGCGGCGTCCATGGACCCGCCGCCGCGACCTCTTCGGCGCGAAAGAGGGGCGAAACGGTCTCCCACAAACGTCCGCGGAGAAAGTGAGGAAGGATCGCCGTCTCGCCATCGAGCAGCGGCTTCCACGTGCAGGCGATCTCGTTGTTCGCCGCGTCGCGATAACGTGTTCGTCCGTACGCGGCGATCGCGTCCGGCGCTTCGAGCAGCGCCGCGACCTGCAGCTCGAGCTTGTGCGAGAGCAGCAGATCGTCGCTGTCGAGATACTGCAGAAGCGCGCCGCGCGCTTCCATTCGGCCGGTTTCCCTCGCCGCGCCTGGTCCGCCGTTCTCGCGCCGTAACCCACGCACCTCCGGATGCTGTGCGACGAGCTCGGCGATCGCGAGCGGCGTGTCATCGGTCGAACCGTCATCAACGATCAGCACTTCGATCGGCCGATACGTCTGCGCCAGCGCGCTTGCCACCGTCTGCCGCATCAGCGACGCGCGGTTGTACACCGGCACGATGATCGAGACGAGCGGCTTCATCGCGATGACGATCTCATACCCGGCGTGCGGCACGAAGCGGACAAATGCGTGTGGCAGAATGACCGCTCCGACTGATGAAGCGGTTTGCGATCACGCTCCTGCCGTTCGCGGCCGGCCTCCTCCTCGCGGCGGGCGTCTTCGAGCTGCTTCTTCGCCAGCTGCTCTGGACGACCGGCGGTCCGGGCCAGGCGTCAACGCTGGTACGGCGTCTCGATGAAGGATCGGGCGTCAGTCACCGGGACGCGCGCGGCATCCGCGTCGCGCCGCCCGCGCCGGGGCCGCCGATCCTCGCGATCGGCGACTCGTTCACGGAAGCGTCCCAGGTGAACGACGACGAGGTCTTCACGGCGCGTCTCCAGTCAATCCTCGGCGTTCGCGTGTTGAACACCGGCGTCGCCGCGCGATCACCGGCCGACTACATCGTTCTCGCGCCGAAGCTGAAGCGCGAGCTGCAGCCCGCGTGGACGATCATCCAGTTCAATGACAGCGATCTGACCGATGACGGATTCGTCAGCTCAAAGGCGCACTTCGAAGAGCGCAACGGAAAGCTCGTCGCCGTCGCGGCGCCTGAAGCGCATGTCGGCCGCGTCTCACGACTCCTCGGGCAACTGCGTGCGCATAGCGCGCTTATCAACTACGGCATCGCTCGTCTCGAGCTCTTCCACGCCGGCTCACACATGCCGCCACTCTTTCGCGGTGGCGTGGTCGAGAAGCTGACGAATCCGCTCGCGACGCCGCGCGACAACTATCCGGTCGAGACCGAGCTGGCGATGCTGTCCGCCGCATACGACGGCCGTGTGACGTTTCTCTTCCTGCCGCCGTTCCGCGAAGAACAGAACGCCGTCGAACAACGCGTGCTCGCGTATTGCGCTGCCGAGCATCTCAGCTGCGTCGACTTTCGGACGACGTTCGATGACTTCCGTCGCCGCGGACGCTCTCCGTACGGTTTCACGAACAGCTGGTTTGGACGCGGCCATCTGAACGCGGAAGGACATCGCGCGGTCGCCGAGCTCCTCGCTCGCGAGCTGCGCACGAGGTTGCGGACGCCGTGAGCTTCGTCAGCATCCGCTTCTTCGTCTTCCTCGCCGCGATCCTCGGCGCCACCGCGATCCCGATGCCGCATCGCCGGAAGAAGCTCGTGCTCTGCATCGGGTCGTCTCTCTTTTACGCGGCCTGGGACTACCGCTACCTCGCGCTGCTGCTGATCATCAGCGTCATCGATTACTGGTGCGCGGCGCGCATCGCGGCAACGCGCGAGCCGCGCGTGCGACGTTTCTGGCTCACCGCCAGCATCGTCTCGAATCTCGCCATCCTCGGCTGGTTCAAATACGCCGACTTCTTCCTCACGAATCTCAACGGTCTGCTGCGCTTCTCCGGCCACGAGGTCGCGCTCCTCGGTCTGCTGCTTCCTGCGGGGATCAGCTTCTACACGTTCAAGTCGATGAGCTACACGATCGACGTCTACCGCGAACGAATCGAGCCATGCAGCTCGCATCTCGACTACACGATGTTCGTCACCTTCTTTCCCGATCTGATCGCCGGGCCGATCGTGCGCGCGTCCGTCTTTCTTCCGCAGATGACGCGCGCCATCGGACCGACGCGCGAGCGAATGCTCCACGGCTTTTCGCTCTTCGTCATCGGCATGGGAAAGAAGCTGCTCATCGCCGACCACGTCGCTGTCGTCGCCAACGAGGTCTTCGCGACGCCGGCCGCATGGAGCTCCGCGACGGCGTGGTGCGGACTGCTCGCGTACTCGCTGCAGATCTATTGCGATTTCTCCGGCTACTCAGACATGGCGATCGGCACGGCGAAGATGCTCGGCTACGACCTGCCCGAAAACTTCAACATGCCCTATATCGCCGCCAGCGTCGCCGAGTTCTGGCGTCGCTGGCACATCACGCTGAGCGAATGGCTGCGCGACTATCTCTACATCCCGCTCGGCGGGAATCGCAAAGGACAGTTGCGCACCGATGTGAATCTGCTGCTGACGATGCTGCTCGGCGGTCTGTGGCACGGCGCGAGCTGGAACTTCGTCGCATGGGGATTGCTGCACGGCATCGCGCTGATCGTCCATCGTGCGTGGCGTCGCGCCGCGCCGCAATCGCGTGTGCCGCGCGCGCTGGCGTGGCCTCTCACGTTGCTGTTCGTCATGCTCTGCTGGGTACCGTTCCGCGCCATCAACCTCGACGGAACGATCGCCATGCTGCGCTCACTGTTCGGCCTCGGCGACGGACGCAACGTCTGGTGGCCGGTCGTGCTGGCGTGGGGACTGGCGCTTGCGATCGCCGGACACCTGATCGGAATGGCACTTGCGCGCGGCCGGAATCCGCTCGCGATCGCCGATGCCGAAGTCGTCGTCGATCCGATCTCCGGCCGCTATCTCGTCTTTCGGATGCGAACCATCGCCGGCGCGTTCTTCGTCGCGGCGACGCTGCTGGCGATCTACTTTTTCGGCGCCGTCGAATCGAGTCCGTTCATCTACTTTCAGTTCTGACGGCGACGAAACAGATGCTGCCGCTGCGATGCAGCTCATCGATCGCTTTCTCGCGTGGCGTTCCGTGCAGAAACTTCCGCGGTGCGAGAAACGGCATGGCGCGATCAAGTTTGTCGATCGCTGCGATGAGCCCCCGAATGACGACCGGATAGCGCCCCATCTCGGCGAGCGAATGGAGCGTGTCGACCGACGGCCAGAGCTGCAATGCGTTGAGTCCGGCGGAGCGGAGCAGCGCCAGCACGCCCAGCGATGTGTGATGAAAGTACGACTCGTGAAAGGGCTCGCCCTGCGAGACGACGGCGACGAACACGCCGTCCTTCGCCAGCACGCGTTCGACTTCGCGCGCGGCGACGTACGGATCGTAGAGATGCTCGAAGACCGCATAGGAAAGGACGACGTCGAACGTCCGATCGACGAACGGCAGAGCGTGCGCATCGGCAAGCAGATCGGCGTCGGGCGACGAGTAATCGACACCGACGTAAGCGAGCCCGTAGTGCTCCGCGGGCTTCGCCTGATCGCGCGGACCGCAACCGAGATCGAGCAGGCGCGCGCCTGGTTTCAATCGATCGGCGATCGCGGAGAACAGCTCGGAGGAATCGCGCGTCGCGCGCGGTCCGCCGTATGTCACGACCGGCCGTTCGATGCGGCAGGTCGCGAGGTCCGACGGAGCCGTCGTGCCGATCTGATGTGCGAACGTCCGCGGCCGCGGATGTTGTGGCCGAAGGTCGAGCGGCGTTCCGACCGGAATTGCAAAACCGCAAGTGCACGTGTCAGCCGGCAGCGGAAGCTGGCAGTCCGGGCAACCGAGGTGCTCGCGGAACCACGCGGCGGGCATCGTTCGTACTGTACCGCAGAGCGTCCGGAGTTCATGTACGCTGAATGTCGTGACTGAACACGCTCTGCAGAACCCAAAACCGGTCATCGAGATCCGTCCCGGCGGCGGCTGGCGCGCGCTCGATCTTCGCGAAGTCTGGGAGTATCGCGAGCTGCTGCAAATCCTTGTATGGCGCGATCTGAAGGTCCGCTATCGCCAGACGTTTCTCGGCGTCGTCTGGGTCGTCGCGCAGCCGCTGCTGACGACGCTCATCTTCACGCTGCTCTTCAATCGCATCGGCCACATCACCGCCGGCACGAACGTTCCGTATTCACTTTTCGTCATGGTCGCCCTCGTGCCGTGGACTTTTTTCTCGGGCGGCGTCACTGCTTCGAGCAACAGCCTGATCGGCAGCGCGCACCTGATCTCGAAGGTCTACTTTCCGCGCTTCATCGTGCCGACCGCGGCGGTCCTCGCCGGCATTGCCGACCTGGTGGTGACGCTCGGACTCGTCATCGTGATGCTGGTCGTCGCGCGCGTTCCGGTGACCGCGCAGCTCGCGCTGCTGCCGATCGGGCTGCTCCTTTGTCTGGTCTTCGCGCTCGGCGTCGGACTCTGGATGTCGGCGCTCAACGTCGAGTACCGCGACGTGAAAGTGATCGTTCCGTTTCTGCTGCAGCTCTGGATGTACGCGACGCCGGTCGTTTATCCGCTTTCCGTCATCCCGCAGAAATTTCGGTGGATCGCTGCGCTGAATCCGATGACGGGCGTGATCGAGCTGTTCCGCGCATCGCTGCTCGGCGATGCCATTCCGTGGAGCGGCGTCGCCTACGCCGTGGTGATGACGGCGCTCGTCACGATCAGCGGAGCGTACTACTTCCGCCGGATGGAACGGCTGTTCGCGGACGTGCTTTGATGCGCTCGATCGAGGTCGAAAAGCTCGCGAAGCGGTACGTGATCGGGGGCGTGAAGGAGCTCGGCTATCGCAC
>JAOBAU010000064.1 GCA_025463165.1 Acidobacteriota bacterium
ATATCTTGACGTTCAGCGCCTTGCTGCCATTCACAACGCGTCACTGACCGTCGTTCCATTCACGGCGAAAGAGGGCGATGCCACCGGACTCTTCTGGCTCGGTTACGACGGCACGCATGCTTCGTTACTTCTCGTTGCCACCGACGCGCATGAATATTGGGACTGCGACGTCCTGGTGCGGCCATCGAGCGCGGTCTCGCAGACGATCGTGACATCGCCGTTCGCGGCGAAGTTCCGGGTCGAAGGCGCCGCGCCGCAATGGTCCGACCTCGTCGCCACCGACATCGGCGAAATGCCTTGCAGCTATGACGCGCGCGTAACGTGGAAGAACGGTTTCGTCATCGAGCGAAGCGGCGAGAAGAAATGCACGGCGAACGCGCGCCGCAACCTCACCGTCCATGCCGACGGAAGAGTGACGGCGACGTCACTCTCGCCGACGCCGTGAACCTCACAACACGCGGCGATAATCTCCGCATGCTCCTCTCCATGTTGCTCGCTGTATCGCTGAAGTTCGGAACCGTGCCGGAGCCGATCTCCGGCGTCGGCATCAAAGACGTGAAGCTGGCTGACGTCATGATCGATGCCGTGAACGGCATGGTGAAGACGACCGTCGGCGAGTTCGACGTCTACTACCGGCCGACGCCGATTCCGGAGCGCGGCGTGACGACCATCGACATCATCGTCGCGGCGCACGGCCGTGTGCTGCAGATCGCCGAGCCGCTGACCGTCAACGGCATCGGCTCGCCACAGCCGCGAATCGGCTTTGCCACTCGCGACACCAACACGCCCATCCTCAGCTTCGAGCTCGTCGAAAGGCGCATGGCGCTTCTGTTCGATCTTCGGGGCGAGCCGCACGCGACGTACGTCGAAGGAACGCAGGCACTCGCCACTGGCGCGTGCGGAGTTCCTGACGCGCTTTACGCGCCGCATACGACAATGTCGTGCGAATGGGACACCGACCGCCGCGACTTCGTCTGCAGTCAGGCGCGACTCCTTCGCCGCGACTGGGGAACGCGCACTTCGTGGCGCAGTTTCACGCTGCTCGGCCGCCAAACCATCACGCACGAGAAAGACATTCGAACGCCGAGCGAGCTGCTGACCGGCGGCGAACGAATGTTCGCGGGTGAGGGATTCGTCGAAGTAATTCCGATTGCAGACGGCATCGACTTCTTCGCCATTCCGTCGACCCGCCGGATTTTCGAACTGCACGGCTGGCTCGTCGATCATCGTGCGAACCGCGTCATGCCCGTGATGATGACGATGCTCGAACAACCGCTGCGGGACGCGCCCGAGTATGCGTTCGATAACGATCCGCCGTACACGCCCGATCACGTTCATCTGAAGACGAAGGTGTTGCCGCCGATCGGCGGCGACGGACTCATGGTCGTGCCGTTCACCGTGACCGAAGCGTATACGACCGCGCTCTTCTGGCTCGGCTACGACGGCAACTCCGCGGGGCTGCTGCGCGTCGCCACCGATGCTCAGGAGTATCTGCGATGCAATGTTTTCGTGCGGCCGGCCAGCGCGATCTCCGAGCCGGTCGTCACATCGCCGCCGTTTGCCGCGACGATGCACGTCGCCGGTCCGGCGCCGCGTTACTCCGATTTTGATCTCGGGCTGCTCGATGCTACGGCGTGCGGCTACGACGCGCACGTCACGTGGAAGCAGGGCTTCGTCGTCAGACGAAGAGACGTCACGCATTGCAAGGCGAGCGAACGGAAGAAGCTGACGGTGACGGAAGACGGACGAGTGGTGACGGCAGCGTTGCCGCCGTCACCGTAACCCTCATCTCAATATCGAATGTAGTGGCAGGTGTATCCGTTCGGATGCTTCTGCAGGTAGTCCTGGTGGTAATCCTCGGCTGACCAGAACGCCTTCGCCGGCACGACCTCGGTCACGATCGGCCGCGGCCACTTTGCCTGCGCGCGCTCGATCGCTTTCTGCGCCGCGTCGCGCTGCGCATCATCATGGAAAAAAATCGCGGAGCGGTACTGCGAGCCGATGTCGTTTCCCTGCCGCTGCGCGGTCGTCGGATCGTGCAGACTGAAAAAGAAATCGAGGATCGCGTCGTACGAGATCTTCGCCGGATCGAATTCGATCTGCAGCGATTCCGCGTGGCCGGTGCGACCCGTTTTCACCTGCTCGTAGCGCGCGTTGTCGACGTCGCCGCCGGTGTAGCCGACCGTCGTGTTCGTGACGCCCGGCAGCGCGCGGAACAACTCCTCGACGCCCCAGAAACATCCGCCCGCGAGCGTGGCTGTCTGCGTCGTCACTTCTTCCCTCCGAACAGATGCGCGTACTCGCCGTAACCTTCCTGCTCGAGTTTGTCGGCAGGGATGAAACGGAGCGACGCGGAGTTCATGCAATAGCGAAGGCCGGTCGGCGCCGGACCGTCATCGAAGACGTGCCCGAGGTGCGAGTCGGCGTGTTTGGAACGAACTTCCGTGCGGGAGACGAAAAATTTGCGATCGGTTTTCGTCACCACGTTCGCCGGTTCGAGCGGACGGGTGAAGCTCGGCCAGCCGGTGCCGGAATCGAACTTGTCGAGCGAGCTGAAGAGCGGCTCGCCGGAAACGATGTCGACATAAATGCCGGGCCGGTGATTGTCCTGATACTCATTCGAAAACGGACGCTCGGTTCCTTCGTGCTGCGTCACCTCGTACTGGATCGGCGTCAGCTTCTGCTTCAGTTCGGCGTCGGATGGTTTGGTGAAATTCGTCATCTTTGCTCCTTTGCTTCTCTGCGCGGGCGCCGGTTGCGGCGCGCTCTTCTTCTGCGGTTGCGGCTGTGCGAACACGAACGCCAGCGCTGCCATGGCGATGAGGAAGAGGAAAGCGATTCTGCGGGACACGTGAGCCTCCTGTCGATGTAACGAAACCGCGCCTGCCGCGGATTCGTTCCTCGCAAGATCGGCTGAAGTTCTCACGCCGCGATCACGAAACGTTGAAGAAATCCAGGCTGAGCTCGCTGCCGCCTCGGGACATTTCTCCCAATCCTCGACAACCACCATCGCCCGGCGCAAAATAACCGCTCTCTCACTTCATCAGGTGGATCCGGGGTAAGCGTGATTTCGCGGCAGAGGGTGTGTCTACGTTCTCCTTTTCTCCATTCGCAGTTCCAACGGCCATCACCGCGGCGCTGATGTTGACGCTGGGCGTGCTCGTGCTGGCGCGCAACGTCTCGCGCGTCACAGCTGCTTTTTTCATCATGACGCTCACCGCCGGCGTCTGGCTGCTCTGCTTCACCGTGATGTACTCGACGACCGACGCGGCCGCCGCGCTCTTCTGGGCGAAGGCCGCATACCTCGGCGTTCCGCTCATCGCGCCGGCCGTCTATCAGTTCACCGTCGAACATCTGCGCATCGCGCAGAAACGCCGCGCCGCAATCCTGTTCGCGTGGATCGCCTCCGCGCTCTTCTCGATCATCGCCATCGGCACCGATCGACTCGTCACCGGCGTCGCGAAGTTCTGGTGGGGTTTCTATCCGCAATACGGCTTGATCAGCATTCCGTATCTCGCCGTTTTCTTCGGCTATCTGATCGCCGCGATGATCGAGCTGGCCGTCGCATATCGAAAGGCGAGCGGCGCCGAACGAAATCGTCTTCGCCTGATGCTGATCGCGTTCGGCGTCGCATACATCGGCAGCGTCGACTACCTCGCGAAGTACGGCATCTCCGTCTATCCGTTCGGTTACATCCCGCTGCTCGTCTTCCTCGGTATCGTCGAGCAGATCATCCGCAAGTACGACCTCGTCACGATCACGCCGTCGTTCGCGGCGCGCGAGATCATCCACACCATGGCCGACGCGCTGCTCGTCTGCAACAGCGAGTGGCGCATCGAGCTCGCCAACGAAGCGGCGGAAGCGTTGCTCGGCTACGAGCCGGGCGTCCTGGTCGGCATGCCGATCATGGCGGTGCTCGCCGATGAGAAGACGAATCCGCGCATCTCGCAGCGTTTTCATGAACGAATCTTCGTCAGCCGCGAGGGCGAGCGGATCGAAGTCACGCTGTCCGTCACGCCGCTCGTCCATCAGGGCGCGAGTGCCGGCGCGGTGCTCATCGCGCGCGACCTTCGCGAGCGCAAGCGTACCGATCGCGATCTGCGCAAAGCGGTGTCGCTGCTGCAATCGACACTCGAATCGACCGCCGACGGAATCGTCGTCATCGGCGACGACGGCCGGATCATTTCGTACAACCGGCGCTTCGTCGATATGTGGCGCATTCCCCCTGACGCGATGCGCAAAGGCGACGACAAGGTGGTGCTCGACTGCGTGCTCGAGCAGCTCACCGATCCAGCCGAGTTCCGCGTGCATTCGCTCGATGCAAATCCGGAAGCGGAGAGCTTCGACGTGTTGAACGTGAAAGACGGACGACGCTTCGAGCGCTACTCGATCGGACGCCGCATCAGCGGTGTGGCCGATGTCCGCGTCTGGTCATTCCGCGACGTCACCGAGCGCTATCACAACGAAACCGCGCTCCGCGAATCGGAAGCGCGTTTCCGTCTGCTTTTCGAGCAAAATGCCGCCGGCGTCTACAGGGCGGAGTTGCACGGACACATTCTTGATTGCAACGACACGTTCGCCCGGATGCTCGGGTTCTCGCGCGTGGCGCTCATCGGCCGCAACGCCGGCGATCTCTACGCGCGTCCGATCGAGCGCGAAGAGCTCGGACTGATTCTCCAGCAGGCCGGCACGCTGCAAAGCGTCGAGGTCGAGTTGCAGAACGCCGAGGGGAACAGCGTCTGGGTGCTGCAGAACCTCGTGCTCCTCGGCGAAGGCGAGTCGGCCGTGATTCACGCCACGGTCGTCGATATCAGCGACCGGAAACGCGCTGAAGAACAGATCGAGTTCCACGCCTATCACGACGTGCTGACGGGACTGCCGAATCGCAAGCTCTTCACCGATCGGCTGAACTGGAGCATCAGCCGCTGCCGCCGTTCATCGCGCGCGCTGGCCGTGATGTTCCTCGACCTCGATCACTTCAAGTCAGTCAACGATTCGCTCGGCCACACGGCCGGCGACGAATTGCTGCTCGAGATGGCGCGTCGTCTCAAGCTGTGCGTTCGCGATGACGACACGGTCGCGCGTCTCGGCGGCGATGAATTCACGATCGTCCTCTCCGATCTGCGCGAGCCCGAAGATGCGATCGTCGTCGCGCAGAAGATCCTCACGTCGATTCAGCAGCCGGTCGCGATCGGCGGCACGACGGTCGACATCTCGGCGAGCATCGGCATCGCGCTTTATCCGCAGGACGGCGGCGATGCGGAGTCGCTGCTGAAGAACGCCGACAGCGCGCTCTATCGCGCGAAAGACGCCGGCCGCAATGCGTATCAGCTCTGCACGAACGAACTGAAAGAACGCGCAATCCAGCAGCTCTCGCTCGAACGCGCGCTGCGTCGCGCGCTCGCCGAAGGCGAACTGACGCTGCACTACCAGCCGGTCGTCAGCCTCGCCAGTGGCGCGGTCGTCGGTGCGGAAGCGTTGCTGCGCTGGATGGATCCGGTGCGCGGCGTGATCATGCCGGGCGAGTTCATTCCGTTCGCCGAAGACAGCCGGCTCATCGTGCCGATCGGCGAGTGGGTGCTGCACACCGCCTGCAGACAGATGCGTGAGTGGCACGATCGCGGTGTCGGTCCGGTACGCATCGCCGTGAATCTTTCCGCGCGCCAGTTCCAGCATCACGATCTCGTCAATACCGTCCGTGCGGTGCTGCGCGACACGAAGCTGCAGCCGTCGTGTCTCGATCTCGAAGTGACGGAAACGACGGCGATGCACAACGCAGAGGTGACGATCGAAGTCGTGGAAGCGCTGCGCGCGCTCGGCGTCTCGATCTCGATCGACGACTTCGGTACCGGCTACTCATCACTCAACTACCTGAAGCGTTTTCCGATCAACGCCGTGAAGATCGATCGCTCGTTCGTGCAGGAGTTGGCGACGAGTGAGGAAGACGCCGCGATCGTTTCGGCAGTGGTCGGCATCGCGCACAGTCTGCGGTTGCGTGTGATCGCCGAAGGAGTGGAGACGCAGGATCAGTTGTCGATGCTCATTCGGAAGCGTTGCGATGAAGTGCAGGGCTTTCTGTTCGGACGTCCGATGCCGGCCGATGCGCTCGCCGATTTCATGACCGTGTCGACGCGGATTCCGGTGCGGTCAAGAAGCCTGTCCACCTGAAAAAATCCCTCTCCCTCCGGGAGAGGGTGGCCGAAGGCCGGGTGAGGGGCGCGGCGAATCACGATCACGAATCAGCCGATCCCCTCATCCGCCGCTTCGCGGCACCTTCTCCCGAAGGGAGAAGGATGACAGACCGTACAATCGCGCGATGCGTCGTGTCGTTCTGCTGCTCCTCTTCATCGCCATACCTCTGTCCGCGCAGACCCCAATCGCCAACCTCGTCGAGGCCTCCAGACTCGATGAGCTTCGCTGGCCGAACTTCGCCGACTACAAAAAGCACCTCATCAACTTCTATCAGCCGCTGGAGTGGAAGACGCAGTGGTCGCGCGACGGCCGCATCACGCCGCAGGCGCGCGCGGTGATCGCGCTCTTCGAAGCGGCCGAGACGAAAGGCGTCCACGCATCGGACTACGACGGCGGGCGGTGGGCGGCGCGCCTTCGTGCGGTCGAGCAGTCGCGTGATGAGAACGCGCTGGCGCGTTTCGACGTCGCCGTCAGCGCGACTCTGATGCGCTACATCTCCGATCTCCACATCGGCCGCATCAATCCGCACAACGTTCGCTTCGATCTCGATATCGAGAGCAAGAAGTACTACCTGCCGACGCTCGTCACGAGCATCACGCAGTCGCCGAATCCCGCCGCGTCGCTGGCGCCGATCGAGCCGCCGTACGATGACTATCACCGTTTGCAAGCCGCGCTGGCGACGTATCAGCGTCTCGCGGCCGAGGATGCGAAAGAGCCGCCGCTGCCGGAAGCGTCGGTGAAAGCGGGCGAGTCGTATCCGGCCATCGCGCAGCTCGCGCGCATGCTGCGCCGCGTCGGCGATCTGCCGGCGAACGCGAAGGTCGACGTGAAGCGGCTCGTCTATGACGGCACGCTCGTCGATGCCGTGAAGCGCTTTCAGTCGCGGCACGGACTGGAAGGAACCGGCACACTCGGACCGAAAACATTCGCGGAGCTGAACACGCCGCTCGCGCAGCGGCTGCGCCAGATCGAATGGGCACTCGAACGGTGGCGCTGGGCGCCGATGGAGTTCGACACGCCGCCGATCATCGTCAACATTCCGGAGTTCACGCTGCGCGGCTGGAACGCGCAGGGCGGCACCGACATCGGCATGCGCGTCGTCGTCGGCACCGCGTACACGCATCAGACGCCGGTGTTCGAATCGGACATGAAGTACCTCGTGCTTCGTCCGTACTGGAACGTGCCGTCGAGCATCCAGACGCACGAGCTCGTGCCGAAGATCGCGAAGAATCCGTCGTACCTCGCGTCGAACGGCTACGAGATCGTCGATGACGACAAGCCGCTGGCCATCACCAGCGTTGACACCGCCACCCTGGCGAAACTGCGCAGCGGCGCGCTGTCGATCCGCCAGAAGCCGGGACCATCGAACGCACTCGGGCTCGTGAAGTTCATGTTCCCGAATCAGAACAACGTCTACCTGCATTCGACGCCATCGCAAACGCTCTTCTCGCGCTTGCGGCGCGACTTCAGCCACGGCTGCATCCGCGTCGAAGATCCGGCGCGGCTCGCCGCGTGGGTGCTGCGCGATCAGGCGGAATGGACGCCGGAGAAAATCGCCGCCGCGATGAACGGTAAGGAGCCGAAGACGGTCGTGCTGGCGCGTCCGATTCCGGTGCTCATCATCTACACGACCGCCGTCGTCACCGATGATGGCCTCGTCCACTTTTACGAAGACATCTACGGCCACGACACGACGCTCGAAA
This sequence comes from Acidobacteriota bacterium, assembly GCA_025463165.1. Taxonomy (GTDB): domain Bacteria; phylum Acidobacteriota; class Thermoanaerobaculia; order Gp7-AA8; family Gp7-AA8; genus JAOBAU01. The sequence goes on from JAOBAU010000064.1 coordinate 7,896, forward strand.
ATGCGCTGGCGGCCGGCTATCCGTATCCGGGATAAAAGAGGAGCTGCATGACTGACGAGAAGCCTTATCCGATCCGCAACGTGATCTTCGCCTCGGCGGCGGGGACGATGATCGAGTGGTACGACTTCTACATCTTCGGCTCGCTGGCCCCGGTCATTGCGACGCTCTTCTTTCCGAAGACGAATCCGACCGCTGCATTTCTGCTGACGCTGGCCACGTTCGCGACCGGCTTCGCGGTGCGGCCGTTCGGCGCGATCGTCTTCGGCCGCATCGGCGATCTGGTCGGCCGCAAGTACGCGTTCCTCGTCACGCTGCTGATCATGGGCGGCTCGACGTTCGCGATCGGACTGCTGCCGACGTATTCGAAGATCGGCATCATCGCGCCGATGCTGCTGGTCGTGCTTCGTCTGCTGCAGGGACTCGCGCTCGGCGGCGAATATGGCGGCGCTGCGGTTTACGTCGCCGAACACGTTCCCGACAAGCGTCGCGGTTACTACACGAGCTTCATTCAAACGACTGCGACGCTCGGCCTCTTCGTCTCGCTCGGCGTCGTGCTCGCGGTGCGCACGTCGACGTCCGAGGCCGCCTTCTCAGCATGGGGCTGGCGCGTGCCGTTCCTGCTCTCGATCGTGCTCGTGGCGATGTCGCTCTACATCCGGCTGCGGCTGCGCGAGTCGCCGCTCTTCAGTCAGCTGAAGAGTGAAGGGAAAACGTCGGCGACGCCGCTGCGCGATTCGCTCGGCAACGCGCGCAACTGGAAAATCATCCTGCTCGTCCTCTTCGGCGCCGCTGCCGGACAGGCCGTGGTCTGGTACACCGGCCAGTTCTACGCGCTCTTCTTTTTGCAGAAGGTACTGAACGTCGACTTCGTGAAAGCGAACATCATCGTGGCAGTCGCGCTCGCGCTGGCGACGCCGTTCTTCATCGTCTTCGGCGCGCTCTCCGATCGCATCGGCCGCAAGAAAATCATGATGGCCGGCAATCTCCTCGCGGCCCTCGGCTACTACCCGATCTATCGCGCGATGTACGAGTTCGCCCATCCGGTCAACGCCGTGATGCTCACGCTGCTCGTCTTCATTCAGGTGCTGTTCGTGACGATGGTTTACGGTCCGATCGCCGCGTTCCTCGTCGAAGCGTTCCCCGCAAAGATTCGCTACACGTCGCTCTCGCTGCCGTACCACATCGGCAACGGCTGGTTCGGCGGCTTCACCCCGCTCATCGCCACCGCGGTCGTCGCGCGCACCGGCCACATTTACGCCGGCCTCTGGTACCCGATCATCGTCGCGTTCACGACGTTCGTGATCGGCTCGATCTTTCTGAAGGAGACGAACCAGACGCGGATTTGGGATGAAGTGGAGAGGACTGAGGACTGAGTGCTGAGGACTGAGTAACGCTGCGCGTCCGCCGCTGCTCGTCGTGTAGTGCGTCGAGCACTCAGGACTTAGGACTCAGGACTCAGGACTATTCAGCGTCAGGACTCGTTCAGGCCATGGCCGCCGAGCCGATCTCCGGATGCGCTTTCACGAACGCGACGAGGTTCGGCAGGTAGTCGCGGAAGCGCGGCACGTCGATGTGCAGATCGCGTTGTGTGTTCGTCGTGTCGTACGACGTCGGATGGACGAAGTAGTCGACGGCGCCGGACGGAATGCGCATCAAGCGATAGACGCCCGGCACGTAATCGAGCGCACCTTTCGCGAGCGCTTTCGTCAGCGGGATGCGCCGCACCGTTCGTCCGGTCGCACGCGCGACGGCGTCGATCGTTTCATCGACCGTCATCGGCTCGGGATCGGCGAGCTGATAGCAACGTCCGCGCGAGTCATCGCGCGCGCTCAGTGACTCGATCGCGTCGACGATGAAGTTGCGCGGCACGACGTTGAAGCGGTAACGCGATGGCCGTCCGACCACCGGCAGCACGGCGATGCGCGGCTGACGCATCAGCCACTGCATCACGAAGTAAGGGCCGTCGAATTTCTGCGTCGCGCCGGTCGCGCTGTCGCCGACCACGACCGACGGACGATAGATCGTCACCGGCAATCCGCTGGCCATGCGCGCGCGAACGTCGCGCTCGGCGAGGTACTTCGTCTCTTCGTAATAGTTGTTGAAGGTTTGTCCAACGTCGAGATCGTTTTCGGTGAACGTTCCGTCGTAACGACCGCTGACGTAACAGGTGCTGACGTAGTGCACGTGTCGCAGGCCGGCGCAGCGCTCCGCGAAATCGAGGACGTGCCGCGTGCCATCGACGTTGATGCGCATGCCGAGATCGCGCGTGACGCTGAGGTCGTAGATCGCCGCGAGGTGATAGATCTCGCTGATGTCGCCGGTCGCAATGTTCAGCGGCGCGGTGATGTCGCCTTCGACGAGACGAACGCGCGTCAGTCCGAGCTCCTTCACGCGTGCCGCGGCAAGCGCCGCGAACTTCGGCTGGACGATGCAGAGTGCGTCGTCACCGGGCGCGCGAGCGAGCAGCCGCGGCAACAGTTCGGAGCCGAGGAAACCGGGGAAGCCGGTGAAGAAAATCGTCGACATGGCGGTGCGGCGATTTTGTCACGGCGTGCAGAGGTCCCGCACCACCGCCACCATGCCGTCGGTCACGCGCGCGAGCCGGTCGTAATCGAGCGTCTCCGGCGTGTCGTGCGGCGTGTGGTAATTCGGATTTCGAAAGATCGCCGTGTCGGTGACCATGATCGCGTCGTAGCCGTGCTGCCAGAACGACCACTGATCGGACCAGCCGACGCCGGGCAGCGCGTCAGGCAGCGCGCCACCTTCGGACGGAACGGTGGCGTGGCGGCGAAACGTCGCGCAGGCACGGCGGAGCAGCACGCGCGAGCCGAGGTTGCTGACGAAGGCGATGAAGTTCCCGCGAGAGGGATAGAGCCAGCCGACGCCGGACGGATATTGCTGGCTTCCTTCCTCGTTGCGAAAGTAGCCGATTGATTCGAGGCTGATCATCGCCATGATCTTCTCGCCGCGTTCGCGAGCGCGACGCGCGTAGACATAGCTGCCCATGTGCTCCGACTGAAAGTACGGCGGCTCCTCATTCGCGAACGCGACGAAGCGCAGCGTGCGCGCCGGCCGCTCGTGCGCGAACGTCTTCGCGAGCGCGAGCAGTGCCGCGACGCCGCTGGCGTTGTCATCCGCGCCCGGCGCGCCATCGACGGAGTCGTAGTGCGCGCCGATGACGACGATCTCATGCGGCTTCGTCGCGCCGCGCAGCTCCGCTTCGATGTTCGCGCAGCGATAACCCTCGACGTCGAACTCCTGCCGCGACACGCCATAGCCGGCGAGCGACTCCGCGATGTATTTCGCGGCGGCATCGTATTCGCGCGTCAGCACGACGTTGCGTTCTGTCGCGGCGAGTCGCATCACATCGCCGCGTAATGCGTCGCGCAGCGCGAGCTGTGGCGGAGTCAGCGGCGGCGGAGTTCCGCGAAAGGTTCTTTTCGGCATTCGTACGAACGAGAGCCAGGCGAGCGCGAGCGCTGCCACCACGATGAGAACGAGAGATCCGAGCGTCGTCAGCACGGCTTTCATGGCACGTCCGATGCGTTAATCAAGCCTATGGGATTCGCATTCGGAATGGTGCTCCTGATCTTTGCTTTCGCGGCGCTCCTCGTCGTCCTCGGCCGCATGCGCCGTCAGGTCGGTGGCGGTCTCGGGCCGACCGAGTTCAGCGACGGCAGCATGACCACGACGCCGACCGGCTATCCGGAAGAGATGCACGGCCACGGCAAGAAGATCGGACCGACCGACAACGCCGGCGCGTGAGCTACGTGCAGACGTAAAGGATGTCCGTTGCGCCGATGCGCAGCTCGGGATCGAGCGGCCGAACGATGTCGCCGTCGCGATCGATGGCGATCACGCATTCGTGCGCGAGCTCGCCGATCGTCATCCCGCCGTACTCGTGCTCGTGCATGCGCACAACGCGGCGGCGTTCATCGCGAGCGCGTCCGCGGCCGAGCAGCCGTGACGACAGCATCTCGCCGGAGATGTCGCTGATCGACAGCGCGTAGTCGGCGCCGGCGCGATGGATGTTGTCGAGATTGCGCGCGTGATTGACGCGTGCGATGACCGGAACGTCAGGCGCCGCTTCGCGCGCGATCACGCATGCAAAGAGCGTGGCGTCGTCCGTGTTGAGCGCGAGCATCAGCGCGCGCGACGTCTGCAGTCCGGCGCGCTCGAGCACCGAGAGATCGAGCACGTCGCCGACGAAATCGACTCCGCGCGCGTCGTTCTTTTCGACGACGCAGACTGATTCGCCGGCGTCGGTCAGCAGCTCGTGCAGCTTGCGTCCGACTTCACCGAAGCCGGCGATGAGATACGGTCCATCGGCGCGAAGCAGTGTGGCGCCGAGGCGGGTGGCGGCGCGGGAGATGGCGTCGTGATCGCCGACGACTTCGAGGATTGCGCCCGGCTCGATGATCGTCGACGCGGTGCACTTCGGCTGCAGGCGGCTGCGGCGCCACTGACCGACGATCGTCGCGCCGCCGAACGACGAAAGCGCCGCCTCGCGAATCGTTTTTCCCGCGAACGCGCTCGACGACGGCACGCGCAACTCGCGGCGCACCAGGCCGCCGATCGCTTCCGCTCCCGGTAATCGCGGACTGATCGTTTCACTGGCGTGCGCCGCCAGCGCGGCGGCGACGATGTGTCGCGGCGTGTACGCGGCGGTCGCGCCGGCCAGCTCCATCGGCTTGCGATGCGCCGGCTCTTCGACGAACGCGTAGATCTCGCGCGTGAAGCCCTGCTGCCGCGCGCGGAGAATCAGTCCGGCGTTTTCTTCATCGCGTCCGTTTGCGACGAGCGCGCGCGCCGAGTCGAGGTTGCAAACGCTCAGCGCGTCTTCGTCATTGCGCGTGAAGACGACCGCCTGCTGCTTTTCGAGCACCGCGCGCGCGGCTGCTTCATCGGTCTCGACGACGAGCGTCGCGACTCCTTCGAGCGCCAGCTGCTGCAGCAACGTTTCCACCGCCGGCCCGTAACGAAACACGACGACGTGCTTGCCGATGTGCTCCGGCGCCGCCCGCGGCAACTTCTCCTCGAATCGTTCTTCGAGAAAGGGAACGAGGAACACCGGAATGATGAGGAAGAAAAGAAAGACGCCGGCGATCTGAATCAACGAAACGAACAACACCATCACCGGATGCGACCACTTCGCATCCGCGCCATACCCCGTCGTGCTCAACGTTTCCGTCGCCCACTCGAACGCCTGCCAGAACGTCCGCGGCGAATGTTCAAGCCGCGCCATCCCCGCCTGGTAAATCAGCGCGGAGACGATCAGAAACACCACCAGCCCGATGAGGAGCGCGATCAAACGCTTCTGGGAGCGATGCATGCGAACCACCATTATGGTGCTGAGTGCTGGTTGCTCGATGAGGTGCTGAGTGCTGAGTGCCGAGTGCTGAGTCAAAGCGCAGCCCTTCGCGTAGTGGGTGCCCCGACTCAGCACTCGGCACTCAGCACTCAGCACAGGTTTTGGGTGTTTTACGGATGCAACTTAATCGTTGGCGCCTCCGCCTCCCGAATCATCCCCGTAATCTGCGTCTTCATCCGCTCGCTCGTTACCTTCGGTAGCGCGTTGCGCAGGATCGTGAGGGCTTCGGCGCGTTTGTCGCGGGCGAGGAGGTCGTATGCGTCGTAGACATCGGCGACGTAGAGGTTGTCTCTCGCTGTTGCGAGCGTTTCGGCGTCGGCGGACTGCACGATGATCGTGTCGAAGATGCGCTGGGCGTCGGCGCGGCGGCGGGTGCGGGCGTAGAGGAAGACGAGGTTCGCCGCTACGTCGAGTTGTGCGGGGGCGATGGCGAGGCTTTGTTCGTATGCGGCGATTCCCGGCGCGACGTCGCCGCGCGTGAAGAGATATGTCGCGCCGAGTCCGGCGAGGCCGCGTGGGAGTTGCGGCTGCAGCTCGATGCTCTTCGTGAACATCTTTCGTGCTTCGTCGAGCAATGCGGACGGCGGATCGTTGCCGGCGCGATGAATGCGGTCGATGCGATCGAGCAGCTCTTCGCCGTACGCCTGGAACGTGCGGTAGTCGTGGCTGCCGACGCTCACCGCTTTCGCGAAGAGCGATTCAGCGAGCCGCTTTTCACCGGTGGCGCTTTTCACGCGCGCCAGCGCCGCATACGTCTCGCCGCGTTGCGGCTCGAGTCGCAGCGATTCTTCGAGCAGCGGCGTGGCATCCTCGGCGCGCTTCGTTCGCGATACGACATCGCCGAGCGCGTAGAGCGCTTCGCCGCGCGTCACGGCGACGGGTGACGGAATCGTCTTCGCGCCGAGGTCGGCGAGGGTGAAGCGCGAGTGCTGCAGACGCGGACGATTCGCGTAACTGCGCAGCTCTTTCGTCAGCTGTTCGTACGTCGAGCCGAACGCGGTCGTGAACGCTTCATCGACCGGCTTCTTTGCGGCGACGAGCGCGAGATACGTTTGCAGTTGCGCGCCGCGCGCCGGATTGCCGAGCAGCGAGTAATGCACGAAGAGCCACGACTCCGCGTAGAAGAAACCGGCCCGCGTTTTCTCGTTGTACTCGCGCGACGTGACGTCGGCGTTGAGGAGATCGCGGAGCGGCATGTCGAAACCGTGATCGCGGAGGAGAGTCAGATGTTCTTCGAGCGGCAGGCCGACGACCACCGTGTCGCCGGATGCTTCGAACGTCGAGTAGAAATCGGCCAGCCCTTCGTTGAACCAGAGCGGCAGATCGGCGACGGTGTTGCGGACGAAGTAGTGCGTCAGCTCGTGAAAGATGATGCGGTTCACCGCCGTCGCGCGGTCGCCCTGCACGAGCACGTAGTTTCCGTCGTGCGCGCCGTGAAAGACGCCGTCGGCATTGCGCGAGGCGCCGAGCACCGCGTCGCGATAGGGCGCGAACGAATCCTCGTTACGGAAGACGTAGACGGTCGTCGGCAGCGGCGAGCGGACGGTGAACTTCGCCACGCGCGCCAGCGCCTCGCGCATTCGTTCGAGACGCGCCGCGACCTGTCGCGTGACGACGTCGCGCGCTTCGCTGTAGATCGTCAGTCCGGGAAGATCGGTCCGCGTCCAGTGCGCCTTCTCGCCCGGCAGCGGGATCGCGAGGAGCAGCGCGAGCGCGGCCGTGGCTTTCACCGCAGCGCCCGATCGATCATCCGCGAGATCTGTTTGCGCAGCCGTTCCGTCGACGCGACTTTCATCGCCGGACGGAGCAGCTTCAGCGCTTCCTCGTTCTTCGATGCGTTGAGCAGATCGCCGGCGTCGAGGATGTCGGCGGCCAGCAGGTTGTCGCGCGCGACCGCGAGCATCGATGGATCGCCGGCCGGCTCGACGACGCGCTCGATGAGCCGCTGCGCTTCATTGCGCCGGCGTGCGCGCGCATAAAGAAAGACGAGGTTCGTGGCGACGTCGATCTGTCCCGGCGCCAGCGCCAGACTCTTCTCGAGCGCGTCGATGCCCGGCTGCGCGTCCTCGCGCGTGAAGAGATATGTCGCGCCGCGGCCGGCCCACGCCAGCGGATTGTTTTCGTCGAGCTTCAGCGCGACATCGAACAGCGCACGCGCCTGGTCGACTTCGTGAGCGCGAACGTCGCCGCCTCCGCGCTGCGTCGCACCGAATCGCGCCAGGAGCGATTCGCCGTACAACACGTGCACGCGCGCATCGTGGCTGCCGAGCTTCACCGCTTTGCCGAACAGCGCCGCCGCTTCGGCGCGGCGATCGGTCCGCTCGAGCAGCGTGCCGAGCGACGCCATCGCTCCGGTGTGCGACGGATTCAGTCGCAGCGCCTCCCGCAACAACTCCTCAGCGCCGTCATCGCGCGTCCCGTTCGTCAGAAAATCGCCGAGCGCGAAGAGCAGCTCATCGCGAGCGAGCGGCGCCGGCTCGGGAATCGGCGACGCGTGCAGGTCGGACAGCGCGATGCGTCGCGACTGTCGCCGCATCGTCGACATGTACTGCCGCAATTCCGTCGTCACCGCGTCGTACGTGCCGAACGCTTTCGTGAACGCGTCCTCCGGCGATTTCTGCGCGGCGAGCAGCGAGAGATATTCGGCGAGTTGCGGACGACGATCGCTGTCGCCGAGCAGCAGGAAATGTGTGAGCGCCCACGACTCGCCGTAGAAGATTCCGCCCGGCTTCTCGTCGTTGAAGTCGATCGAGCCCGGCGGCGGATCGACGATCTCCCGTACGTTGACGAGACTGCGACCGTTCAGCCACTGCGTGTGATTGATGACCGGCAGGCCGACGATCACGACGTCGCGTGAGACGTTGAAAGTGGAGAAGAGCTCGGCCAGTCCTTCGACGAGCCACGGAGGAAGGTTGCCGCCGAGGCCGCGGATGATTGAGTGAGCGAGCTCGTGGTAGACGATGCGGTCGACGTCGGACGCGCTCTTCGTCGAGACCGCGACGTAGTTGCCGAGCGGCGCGGCGATGAAGAGACCGTCGGCTCCGCGCGCCTGTCCGGCAGCGGTGCGATACGGCGCGAGCTCGGCGTCGCTGCGAAAGATGAAAACGCGCGTCGGCAGCGTGACGCGCAGCGGCAGTCCGGTGACGTGCGCGATCGTCTCGCGCATCCGATGCATCCGCTCGGCGAGCTCGCGCGTGGTGCTGTCACGCGCATCGCTGTAGATGGTGAGGTCGCCGATCGTGATCGTCGTCCAGCGTGCGTCGTTCGAAGGAAGCGGGATCGCGGCCGGAAACGCCGGCATTGCGAGCAGCAGGAACGCGACGATTGCGAACGAAGCTCGCATGCGCCGAATTGTAGCCGTACGATGTCGCCCGATTTGGTGACGCTCCTGTGTACGGTCCGCGATTGCCGCCAGCCGCTTGCGAGCGACGAGCGAAGCTACGCCTGCTGGCGCGGACATTCGTTCGACATCGCGCGCGCCGGCTACGTGAATCTGCTCCAGCCCCAGGAACGCCGCTCGAAAAATCCGGGCGATTCGGCGGAAGCGGTCGCCGCGCGGCGACGTTTTCTCGATCGCGGATTCGCCGATCCGCTGCGCGCACGCATCGTCGAGCTCGTCGCGCCGCTCGCTCCAAAATCAATTCTCGATTCCGGCTGCGGCGAGGGTTACTACCTCGGCGCGCTCGCGAGCGCGACCGGCGCGGAATCGCACGGAATCGACATCTCCACCGCCGCGATCGAAGCGGCCGCGAAGCGTTATCGCGATTGCATGTGGATCGTCGGCAACGCCGATCGTTTTCTCCCGTACGAGGAGCATTCGTTCGATGTGGTGCTGTCGATCACGGGACGAATGAACGTCGAGGAGCTGCATCGCGTCGTTGCTCCAACCGGCACGATGTTCGTCGCCGTCTCCGCGCCGGAAGATCTCAGCGAACTGCGAGGCGTCGCGAACCGCGATCGCGTGCAGCGAACGATCGAAACGTTCGCGCAGCGGTTCGAGTTCGTCGAGCAAACGAGAGTGTCGACGGTCGTCGAACTTGATGACGAATCCGCGCGCGACATCCTCGTCGCGACCTATCGACCGCGCGACGCCAGCGCGCGGCAGGTGACGCTCGCGCTCGACGTGCTCCGTTTTACGCCGCGATCCCTGTCTCCATCAGCTGTTTGAACGTGCGCAGCTCTTCCGTCACCTGATGCGCCGGATCTTCGCCGAATAGTTTCGCGATTGCGGCGCCGACTTTGCCCGCGGGCGGGTCGTAGCGAAGGACGACTTTGACGATTGTGCCGCGGCCATTCGCGGCGCTGCTGAAGTGGACGGAGCCGGCGTTGTCGACCTGCGAGCCGTCGACCGATCGCCAGCCGATCAGCTCATTCGGAACCTCGTTGATGATCACCGCATCCCACTCCGCATCGCTGCCGGCGGGACCTTTCGCCACCCAGTGCGAACGTTTGTCGTCGATCACGGTGACCGATTTCAGATGCTCCATGAAACGCGGCAGATTTTCGAAGTTGCGCCAGAACGCGAAGAGCCGGTCGGCCGGCGCGTCGATCGTGACCGTCTCTTCGACGCGAATGCCGCGGCCGTACGGCACGCTGACGTGATCGTCATTCGTCGCCGATCCGTCGGACGCGGTCGAGATGCCGAGCGACTCATACACGGAGCAGTGTCCGCTTGCGCCGCGCCAGACGAGACCGCTGCCGACCGCGGCGAGCACGATGCCGCTGATGTTGCGCCGCGTCAGTCCGTACGTTGCGATCGCGGCGCCGGCAACGACTGAGAGCCAGCGCTCCGGATTGCTGACGTTCGGATTGGCGGCTGTGATGCGTTGCGCGAGATTGTGCGAGTCCATCGAAGCTCCTCCGCGATCGATGGAGGCATGACCTGTGCCCGGTTGGCAGAACCATTGCTCCGGCCTCAGCCGTGCGCAGATTCGCAGTCATTGGAATCCTCGTCGCGGCGTGCAGCGGACAGTCGCCCGATGCGAAGCTCGCGAAGTCGCTCGATGCACCGGCGTCGTGGATGTCGGGGCTGGCGATGATTGGCGAGAAGTGGTCGGCCAACAGCGTTCCGCGCGCCTACGTCGAAAAGAGTCTCGACGCGGCCGGCGATGAATTCGACAAGACGACGAAGAGCGTGCGCGAATCGGATGCGTCGCCGCTGTTGCGCAACGCGGTGCTCAAGCAACTCGCCGCCGCGCAGGCATCGTCGTCATCGATGCGCGGCGCGATCGAAGCGAACGATCGCGCTCGCGTTGCGCGCGATTCGCGCGAGCTCGCGGATGCAGGGAAACAACTCAGCGAGATCGCCGAGGATGCGGCGAAGTGAAGAAAGCCCTGCAGCTGGCGCTTGGGATTCTGACCGCGGTCGGCGGCTTCTTTGACGTCGGCAATCTCGCCACCTCCGCGCAGGCCGGCGCGCGCTTTCGCTTTCAGCTGATCTGGTCGCTGCTCTTCGCGACGATTCTGGTGATCTTCCTCGTCGAGATGTCGGGACGTTTCGCGGCCGCATCAGGCAAGGCTCTTCCGTCGGCCATTCGCGATCATCTCGGCTTTTCGTTCTGGCTCGGACCGTTCGTCATTCTCACGCTCGTGCATCTGCTCGTGCTCGGCGCGGAGATCGGCGGCATCTCCTTCGCGCTGCAGCTCGTCACCGGCATCGGTTTTCAATGGTGGGCATTTCCGGTGGCGATCGTGATCTGGCTCTTCCTCTGGCGCGCCACCTTCAGTGCAATCGAGAACAGCACCTCACTCCTCGGACTGATCACGGTCTGCTTCGTCGTCGCCGCGTTCGTCCATCATCCGCCGCTGCACCAGGTGGCGGCAGGCGCATTGCCGACGCTCCCTTCACATGACGGCGCGACCTACTGGTTCATCGCCGTCAGCATCATCGGCTCCGTCATCGCGCCGTACCTCTTCTACTTCTACTCATCCGGCGCGGTCGAAGACAAGTGGGACAGGTCGTACGTCGCGGTGAACCGCGGCATCTCCGTCATCGGCATGACGTTCGGCAGCGCGATCGCGCTCGGCGCGCTCGTCGTTGCGGCGATGGTGCTCGCGCCGCGCGGCATTCACGTCAGCGATTACAACCAGGCGGCGGCGATGCTGACCGATGCCTTCCCGTTCTGGGGCTTCGTGCTCTTCGCGGCGTCGATGGGAATCGCCTGCCTCGGCGCCGCGCTCGAAGTGGCGCTCTCGCTCGCGTATGCAACGTCGCAAACGTTCGGCTGGAACTGGGGTGAAGACCTCCACCCGCGCGAAGACGCCCGTTTCTCGCTCACCTACACCGTCGCGATTTTTCTTTCTGCGCTCATCATCGCCGCCGGCATCGATCCGCTGAAGCTGACGCTCTTCACGATGGTGATTAATGCCGCCGTGCTGCCGTTCGTCACCATCCCGTTTCTGCTGCTGATGAACGATCGCCGGCTGCTCGGCAGGCACTGCAACGGCTGGTTCTCGAACGCGATCGTCGTGATGATCGTCATCGTCTCGTTCGTCCTCGCCGTCGTTTCCATTCCGCTGGCGTTCATCGGAGGAACGTGATGCACGAGCTCGATCTCGCCCGCGACGTGATGGACAAGCAGCTGATCGATCGCGACTGCACGGAGATGGGACGCATCGACGGCGTGCTGCTCGAACTCTCCGATGATGCGCCGCCGCGCGTCGATTCGTTCGAGCTCGGATTCGTCGTGCTCGCCGAGCGCGTCCATCCGCGGCTGCTTGCGCTCCTCGAATGGCTGCGTCGCTGGTCGGTGCGCAAGACGGCGCGACAGATCGTGCAGTGGTCGGCGGTCGAGGAGGTGACGGAGCGTTACATCAAGCTCAGCATCGATGCGACCGAGACGCCGGCCTTCGACTGGGAACGGTGGCTCGGAATGAACGTCGTCGAGCATCTTCCCGGCGGAAAGGAAGAAGAGTGAAGGTCCGGCTGCAGCACCTCATCGGAGCAACGGTTCGCGATGCCGGTGGCAGAAGCGTCGGACGCGTCGCCAGTGTCCACGCGCGAACGGAAGGGATGCACTGTTTCGTCTTTGAATATCGCGTCGGTCCCGGCGCCGTGCTCGAACGGCTCGGAATGTCGGTCGGCCGATTGATCGGATTTCACGGACGCAAACCGCTGCGCATTCCCTGGCAGCAACTCGACATCACCAATGAGCGAGAACCGCGGCTGCGCTGCTCGCTCGAAGAGTTGCAGGCGATGCAGTAGCGGAAGCGCGGCGGCGGTCCTTATACAATCGCCGCCATGTCAGTCGCCGCGCCGCCCGTTCGCCCTGTCACGCTCGAAGACATCCGCGCCGCACACGATCGCATTCGCAGCGTCATCACCCGCACGCCGCTGATCCGTTTGCGCCACGACACGGCGGCGCCCGAGATCTGGCTGAAGCTCGAAAACCTGCAGCCGATCAACGCGTTCAAGTTGCGCGGCGCCGCTAACGCGGTCGCGTTGCTGTCACCCGAAGAACGGGAGCGCGGCGTCTGGACGATCAGCGCCGGCAATGCGGGACAGGGCGTCGCGTTCGCGGCGCGCGAGCTCGGCGTCGCCTGCACGGTCGTCACCATCGAGACGGCGCCGGAGACGAAGATCGAACGGATGCGCAAGCTCGGTGCGAACATCGTCAAAGCGCCGTTCGATGCCTGCTGGAACGCGATGGAAGCGCGCGCGTTTCCCGGCGTCGAAGGAACGTTCGTCCATCCGTTCGACGATCACGATTTCATCGCCGGCAACGCCACGCTCGGCATCGAGATCCTCGAGGATCTGCCGAACGTGAAGACGATCATTACCGCCATCGGCGGCGGCGGGCTGATCACCGGCGTCGGCAGCGCCACGAAAGCGCTCGCGCCGCACGTGCGCGTCATCGGCGCGGAGCCGGAGACGGCCGCGCCCGGCGCGCTGTCGTTCGAAGCGAACGCGCCGCGTGTATTCGAGAAGTGGGAAGCGTCGTTCGTCGACGGCGCCGGCGGCAAGAGCATCTTCCCGCGCATGTGGGAACGACTGCGCGACGTCGTCGACGGCTCGCTCGTCGTGTCACTCGATGAAGTGAAAGCAGCGATGCGGCTGGTCGCCGAAAAAACGCGCGTGATCAGCGAAGGGGCCGGCGCGCTCGGCGTCGCCGCGGCGCTTTCCGGACGCGCCGGCGAAGGTCCGATCGTCGCCGTCGTCTCCGGCGGCAATATCGACTTGAAGAAGTTCGCGGAGTTGATCGGCGTCTGATGCGCATCGCCGTCGCCGCCGTCGTTCTCCTCCTCGCGCTCGCCGCTTCCGGACAAAAGCTAACGGTCGACTGGATCACGCGCGACCCCGAGCTCCTCGGCTACGCGCCGCGCGGCGTTCGCTGGTCGCCCGACAGCCGGCGCGTTTTCTTCGAGTGGAAAGAACGAACGCGTCCGCTCGAAGCCGACTTCGATACGTACGTCGTCGATCGCGACGGCCGCAATCTCCGCAAGCTTTCAGTCGACGAGGCGAAAGACGCGCCGCCCGAAGAGGCGAACTGGACGCGCGATCGCCGCCGCGCCGTCTACATCGATGATGACGACGTCGTGCTGTTCGACGGCGCGAAGCATCGCAACCTGACCTCGACCACCGCGGCGGAATCGAGTCCGCGGTTCACGCATGACGAACGGCACGTCGCCTTCGTGCGAGACAACAACCTCTTCGTCATCGCGCTCGAAGACGGCAGCATCGAGCAACTTACGAACATCGCCGAGGCTGACGACAAAGGTCCGTATGTTGACCTTTTCGAAGACAAGGACAAGAAGAAAACCGAGAGCCAGAAATGGCTCGAAGCGGAAGAGCGAAAGCTGCTCGGCACCGTCGATCGCCGCGCGAAGAAGAAGGAAGAAGACAAAGAACAGGAGCGGCGCGAGCATCCGCGCAAACCGTTCAAGCTCGAAGCGAAGCAAACCGTGAACGATCTCGAGCTGGCGCCTGATGGGAAATCGGTGCTGGCGTTTCTGCGCACGGAGCCGGCGAAGGGAAAGAAGACGATCGTGCCCGATTACGTCACGGCCAGCGCGTACACGGAAACGATTCCGTCGCGGCAGAAGGTCGGTGACGAGCTGCCGGCGACGAAGCTGGCGCGGCTCGACGTCGTCACCGGCGAGCAGACGTGGATCGACTTCGGAGTCGATCCGGCGCCGCAGGCGAAAAGCGACGCCGCGAAATCCGACACGGTCGCGAAGAAAGCGGAAGAGAGCAGCGCGGTCGGCGAGACGAAAGGGGAGGCGGAGGCGGGCAAATCGCGCGCCGTCGGCATTGAACAACTCCTCTGGTCCGACGACGGAACGAAAGCGCTCATCGACGTGCGTGCCGGCGACAACAAAGATCGCTGGCTGCTCGCTTACGATCCCACGACCGGGAAGACACGCATCGTCGTGACGATGCACGATCCGGCGTGGGTGAACAACGCCGCGGCGACCGACGCCGGCTGGCTGCGCGACAACGCCACGATCTGGTTCGTCTCCGAAGCGAACGGCTTCGCGCATCTGTACACGGTCGCGTCGACAGGCGGCGCGACGAAGCAACTGACGGATGGCAAGTGGGAAGTGCTGGCCGCGCAGCTGGCTAATGACGGAAAGTCATTCGTGCTGACGACGAGCGAAGCGAGCCTGCACGAACATCACATCTATCGGCTGCCGATCGCCGGCGGCTCGCGCGTGCGGCTGACGACGATCGCCGGCATGCATGAAGCGGTCGCCTCACCCGACGGCACGACGCTCGCCGACATCTATTCGTACGCTACGAAACCGCCGGAGCTCTATCTGCAAGCGGCGCGCGCCGATGCCACGCCGCTGCGCGTGACGACCTCGCCATCGCCGGAATTCGCATCGCGCGAATGGCTCGATCCGCCGATCGTCAACATCCCGGCGCGCGATGGCGCACAGGTTCCGGCGCGCATCTACAAGCCGCGCGATTTCGTGCGCGGCGGGCCGGCGGTGATCTTCGTCCACGGCGCCGGCTACCTGCAGAACGTCCATCGCGGCTGGTCTTACTATC
>JAOBAU010000086.1 GCA_025463165.1 Acidobacteriota bacterium
AGTGTGGCGATCTCGATCGTCGCGTCGCTCTGCAGCGCATCGATGAGTCGATCGACGTTGCCGATGTCGATCAGCGGCTCGTCGCCCTGCACGTTGACGACCTGATCGAAGGAAGTCGCTTCGAGCGCTTCGATCTCGCGGATCGCGGCGGCAATGCGATCCGTTCCCGACTGGTAATCGCCGGCCGGCGTCACGACGCGTCCGCCGAAGTCATGCACGTGATCGGCGATGCGCGCGTCGTCGGTGGCGACATAGACGGCGGCCGCGCGCGTCGACGCGATCGACCGTTCGTAAACGCGGCGAATCAGTGAGACGCCGGCGATCTCGACCAGCGGCTTGCCGGGGAAGCGGGTCGAGCCGTACCGGGCCGGAATTACAATCACGCCTTTCATGCCGGCCGCGCATTCTACCAACGCGTTCGTTTCTCCCGCCGATCGCGCGTTGATGCGGCGGCTGACGATCGTCCTCATCGTGCTGCTGGTGACGACATTCGCCCTCTCACGGCTCTACCTTCTCTACTCGCACAAGTTCTACGACGTCACCGGAACCGCGGAGTGGATCACCGACAAACATCGCCTGGCGGCCGGAGAGGCGCTCGCGTTTTTCGCGGCACGCGATTTCGAGCTGCCGTCAAACCGCTACTACACGAAGATCAAGATCGTCGGCGATCCGGAGTACACGCTCTACTTCAACGGCGTGGAGATCGGCGGCCGCCGCGTCGGAGAAGATCGCTGGCTCGACGTTTATGACGTGACGCCGATCGCGAAGACAGGCCGCAATCGGATCGTCGTCGCGGTGCGCAGCGACAACGGAGTCGGCGGGCTCATCGCGGCGCTCGATATTGCGCCCGATTACCAGAACATGGTCGTGAGCGGCAGCGACTGGAAAATCTACCGTCAGTGGAGTGATCGTTTGCTGCTCGCCGACGTGCCGTCAATCGCCTCACGCCCGCCGATGTTGCTCGGCCGTCCGCCGATGCGACGCTGGAACTATCTCGAGCGGAGAGAGCGCTCGCTCGCCACGCCGCCGCAGAAGATCGTCCCGCCGAAGAACGTCAGCACGATGATCGGCGCGTTGCCGGAGGTGCGCGTGATCAACGGAGTGGCCGTGACGGTGACGTCGCGCAGCGGCGCGACGGTCTACGACTTCGGTCCGACACGCGGACGCGCGCGGCTGACGCTGCACGATCCCGCAAGGGTTTCCGTCCGCGTGAACGTGCGCTTCGCGAACGATCCGTCCGAGCTTGCGCCGCTCGAAGGAAACCTGCAGTCGTTCGTCTTCGGCAGCGGCGAGCAGACAATCATCGATCCGGTGGAACGATCGTTCCGCTATGTGATGGTGTACGGATCGCTCGCGCGCGCGGACGTCGCGCAGTAGCGCTAGAACAGCACTTTGCGCACGAAGTACTCTTCGCGCGTCATCACCTTGTTATCGATCGCCGTCGCATCTTCGCGCGTCATCCGGAAACGTCCTGACGAGCCACCGGTCACGGTTCCCATGAAGAGCTCGACCATGTCGACCTGCGCGCCCTGCACGCCGGCGTTGCGCACCATCAGAAACGCCGTCGCCGAGATGGCGTTGAATACCTTCTCTTCGGTGTCGGCCGTTACGTCCGCATGAATCGTGTTCGGCGCGGGCGACGTGACCTTGTGCTCGAAGATGCCGACGTTCTCAAACGCACGCACGAATTTGTCGACCACTTCGTTGCTCATCGCCGGACCGCTCGCCACGACCGGAGCATTCACGGCCGGCGCCGTATCGGCAGGCGAGGGAGCCTGCGCCTGCTGCGACGGCAGCTTGCGGAGCTTGATCGACGAACCGAGCGACGGACCTTCCGCTTTCGCCGGCGCGGGCGCCGGAGCGCCGACTCCGAGCACGCTCGCGTCTCCGAGGCCGAGCTTCGTCTGCTGTTCGGATTTGGGGAAATCGATCAGCGACGCGTCGAGCTGCAGCGACGATCCACTTTCGAGCATGACGAGCGCTTTGCCGTTCGTGATCGCAGGCTTCGCCTTCGCTTTGTACTTCGTCCCGTCCTTCAGCACGACCCAGTAGGCAGCGAACGCCTGGACGGACAGCAGCGATATGAGCGCGAACAGCGTGAGCGTTTTCTTCATGTCGTCTCCGGAATCGGCGTCGAGAACCTTGCGATTATACTGACCGAACGTCGCCGCCTTCCTGTGTGATTCCGTCCGGGCGGCGCGAAGGAACCCTGCACATGCTAGTCGTGATGGAGGCCGGCGCACGGCCTGAAGAGATTGAAGCAGTCGTACGTCACATCGAGCGGATCGGCCTGCGCGCGCACACGATCCCCGGCGCCCAGCGCACGGCGATCGGCATCACCGGCAATCGCGGCGCCGTCGATCCGGCAGTCATCGAGAACTTCTCCGGCGTCAAGGAAGTCATCCCGGTCTCACACAGCTATAAGCTGGTCAGCCGCGAAGCGAAGCCGGACGACAGCATCATCAACGTCGGCGGAGTCGACGTCGGCGGCAACGGCATCATCGTTGTCGGCGGTCCGTGCGCGGTCGAAAGCTACGATCAGACGCGCACCATCGCCGAACGGATCAAGCGCGGCGGCGGCCAGCTGTTTCGCGGCGGCGCGTACAAGCCGCGCACGTCGCCATATTCGTTTCAGGGACTGGAAGAAAAAGGGCTCGAAATTCTCGCGCGCGTTCGCGAGGAGTTCGACCTGCCGATCGTCACCGAGGCGATCGATCATGAGTCGCTCGCGCTCGTCGATCAATACGCGGATTGCATTCAGATCGGCGCGCGCAACATGCAGAACTTCTCGCTGCTGAAAGCGGCGGGACGCGCACGCAAACCGGTGCTGCTCAAGCGCGGCATGTCGGCGACGCTCGATGAGCTCCTGCTCTCCGCCGAGTACATCATGTCGGAGGGGAACTACAACGTGATGCTCTGCGAGCGCGGCGTTCGCACGTTCTCCGATCACACACGCAACACGGTCGATCTGTCGATCGTGCCGGCGGTGAAGCGGATCAGTCATCTGCCGATCCTCGTCGATCCGAGCCACGGCACCGGCAAGCGGAACAAGGTCGTCCCGATGTCGCGCGCCTCGATCGCGGTCGGCGCGGACGGCGTGCTCGTCGAAGTGCACCACAAGCCGGAAGAAGCGTTGTCGGATGGACCGCAGGCGCTGCTCCCTGACACGTTCGATCAGCTCGTGCGTGAAGTCGACGCGATCGCCCGCGTGCTGGGACGCGCGCTGCAGCCCGCGCTCGCGGCGTCGTAGCCGGAATGCGCAGAACCAAGATCATCGCCACACTCGGTCCAGCCTGCAGCGACGAAGCGACTCTGCATCGTCTGCTGACGTCGGGCGTCGACTGTTTCCGGCTCAACTTCTCGCATGGCACCGCCGAGGAGAAGATCCCGCTCATTCAGTTGATCCGCCGCATCGCCACGGACCTCGGCAAGTACATTCCGATCCTCGGCGACATCCAGGGTCCGAAGCTGCGCATCGGCGACGTCGAAGGCGTCGTGCAATTGCAGAGCGGCCAGCAGTTCACGATCACGACCGTGCCGATGCGCGGCAACGCGCAGATGGTCTCGACGCCGTTCCTGCCGCTGCCGCGCGAAGTGCAGATCGGCCAGCGCATTCTGATCAACGACGGACTCGTCGAGCTCGTGGTCACCGCGCTCGATGAGAAGCAGGTCATGACGCGTGTCATTCACGGCGGCCCGATCTCGTCGAAGAAAGGGATGAACTTCCCCGACAGCGAGCTGACCGTCGCCGCGATCACCGAGAAAGACGAGCGCGACGTGAAGTTCGCCGTCGAGCATCAGCTCGACTACATCGCGGCATCGTTCGTTCGACGTCGCAGTGATATCGAACGGCTGCGTGCCTTGCTCGAACAGTTCGGCGGCAGCGAGATCAACGTCGTCGCGAAACTCGAGAAACCGCAGGCGCTCGACGCGCTCGAAGAGATTCTCGAAGTGAGCGATGGCGTCATGGTCGCGCGCGGCGACCTCGGCGTCGAGCTGCCGCCCGAAGATGTTCCGATCCTGCAGAAGAGAATCCTCGCGACCGCCAGCCGGTGGGGACGATTCGGCATCACCGCCACGCAGATGCTCGAGTCGATGACGACCGCATCGCGGCCGACGCGCGCCGAAGCGTCCGACGTCGCCAACGCAATCTTCGACGGGTCGGATGCGGTCATGTTGTCGGCGGAGACCGCGTCGGGAAACTATCCGGTCGAAGCGGTGCAGATGATGGCGCGCATCGTCACGGCGGCTGAAGCGAGCGGGGAAGGGCGGATGGCGGCGGTGCGCGCGCCGTTCCGAAAGTCGAGCGAGTCGGATGAGTTCACAGACGCGCTTGCCGGCGCGGCCAACTACGCGGCGGAGCAGATCGACGCGAAGTACATCGTCGTCTTCACGCAGACCGGATTCGCGGCGCGGCTGATGTCGAAGTTTCGTCCGAAAGCGCCGATCGTCGCGCTGACGCCGTCGAGCTGGGTGGCGCGGCGGATGAACCTGCTGTGGGGCGTTCATCCGTTCGTGATGCGCGAGCTCGGCGAGTTCCACGAGCAGATCGTCGATCGCGTCGATGAGTTCCTGCTCGATCGCGATCTCGTCCGTCACGGCGACCGGCTCGTCATCCTGATGGGCTCGCCGATTTACCAGCGGGCGAAGACGAATCTGCTGCGCGTCCATCGCGTCGTCGCGAAGTCGGTTTGAAGGCCGATCCGTGACGGATCGGGGAAGAGTCGTTCCGTGGCATGCGTTTTCGAGGCAGCCTGTTTGACATCGGTTTGGTGAAGTCCTAACCTCGCCGAGCGACCAGGGAGGAGCTCATGCGTCGAATTCGAGCTATCGCGTTCGCAGCCGTCGTGCTCTCAGCGACGGGGACCGCGCGCCCTGCAGACGTCACAGTTGCGGACGTGCTGCAAGTCCTCGGCAGCGTCACAAGCGCTGCCCGGCCGGTCGGCAACGCGCTCGTCATCGCGCTGAACCTCGGCAACCTCGACGCAATCCAGACCTTCTCGACCAGCGACGGCAACTTCGCGCTTCCGCCGCTTCGCTCCGGCATCTACAAGATCATCGCGGTGAAGTACGGCTACGCGCCGGCGATGGCGATGGTCGTCCCGAACAAAGCCAGCCAGCGGCTGACGCTCAAGCTCGGCAACGAAAACAGCGCGCGCGGCAAAGATGCACGCACCGCGATCTGGGAAATTCGCGGCTCGCTGCCGGCCGACATTCTTCGCGAGCTCGACGCCGTGATGGCGCCGCCGCAGGCGCTCGAACACATCGACACGCCGCGCTTCAAAGGTGAGATGGCGTCGATGACCGGCATGGCCGAACAGTCGCCGGCATTCGCGCAGACAGTCCTCGGCGTGCAAAGCCGCATCGGCGAGAACTGGCAGCTCGGCTTCACCGGCAACCTGCATCGCATCGACGATCCGACCGACGACAGCCGCTTCGGCACGCCGGCGGCGGAGTCGAGCGTGATGTCGATGGAGCTTCGTTCGTCGCCGACCGATGCATATCGCGTGGCGTCGACGAAGAGCTGGTGGCGCTATCGCGATTCGGCCGACGTGCCCGATCAGACGGCCGACGTTCGCTCGCACAACTTCGAATGGCAGCACGGCGATGCGCGCGTGCAGGTTCGTTATCTCGCGCAGCAGAATCTGTTCACCGCATCGCCGGCCGGTTCCGATCTGTTCGAGATTGGCGGCAACACGATGCTCGTCCACACCGATCGCAACGACCTCGGCGTCGCGCTGCGCGTGTCGCAGGAAAGCTCGCACACCGCGGGCAGCGTGGTGTTCCGCACCGCCGACGTCACCGCGAACGGAGCGGTGGCGATCGTGCCGTCGTTCAGCGTGCAGTACGGTGTGTCGAGCCGGGTCGGCGTCGACGGCACCGCGTGGGCGCCGCGCACCGGCATCGAGTGGAAGCTGACCGAGCAGACGTCGTTTGTCGCCACCGGAATGCTGAAGGTCTACGACGCGGTGCGCGACGGAATCTATCCAAGCATCGTGGTCTTTTCCGACGACTCCCGCGTGCTGCCGCGCTACTCGTATTCATTCGGCTTCGTGAACGGCGGCGATGCGGCGAACAACTTCTCCGCGATCGCGACCGTGAGCGCGGTCGATGCGCCGCAGCGAGTCATTTTCAGTAACGGCTTCGAGCCGTTCTGGGACGGACTCTATCTGGACGCGGGCGACGTCCGCCGCGATCTCCGCCTCGGTTACCACCGCGAGGTCGGAACGAAGTTCGCGTTCGCCATGTCGGGAAGCGCCGGAGTGGCGACGCCCGAACTTCCGTCGAGCATTCGCAAGGTATATGTGACCGGCGATCTGCAGTCGACGTTCAATCCGACCGGCACGACGCTCGCGATCTCGTTCCGCGAGATCCACCAGCCGCAGACCGCCACCGCGTCAACGAAGCCGAATTACCGCAGCGAGAGAGTGAACGTGCATATGGCGCAGTCGCTCCACCTGCCGCTCGACCTCAAGGTGCTGTTCGGCCTCGAGCTCGCGCATGCGGAGAACTCGCCGTTCCTGCTGGATACGCTCGAGCCGCAGGGCGCAACGCGGAAGTACATCGGCGGGTTGGCGCTGAACTTCTAATTGCGCCGACGAGATGGCGAAGACGATTCAGCTCCGGAATGTCCCTGACGCGGTACACCGGACGCTGAAAACGCGCGCCGCGCACGCCGGGATGTCGATTTCCGCTTACGTGATCCGCGAGATCAGCAGGGTCGCGGAACGACCGACGGTTGCGGAGTTGCGCGCGCGGATCGAAGAGCGGCGCGTAAGATAGTTGCGATGGCTCGTGATCTGAAGCAACTCATTCGCGACGCGGCGGCGCTCCCCGAATCCGACCGCGCGATGCTTGCCGGCGTGATGATCGAGAGTCTCGAGCCGCGACCCGGTCCGGAAGTGAAGGCCGCCTGGTCGAGAGAGATCGAGCGACGCGTCCGCGAGATGGATGAAGGAACGGTCGAACTTCTCGACTGGCAGGACGTGCGGGCGGAGTTGTTCGCAGACGAATGAGGCTGAAGCTTCATCCGGAAGCGCGCGTCGATCTCAAAGAAGGGAAGGCGTTCTACCGACATCGCAGTCCGCTCGCGGCGGTCGCATTCGCACACGAAATTGATCGCGCGATTTCGCGCATCGCCGAGTCGCCGCTTAGATTTCCGGAAAGGGGAGCACGGCACGCGCGAGTTCGTCATGCCGTGGCGGTTCCCATACACCGTGGTGTATCGGATCAGGGAAGACTCGATCGTCGTGATCGCATTCGCGCACCAGAGCAAGGAGCCCGGATACTGGCGACATCGCGCATGACCGCGCGTCACACTGCGTAAGACAACTACTTCCCCGCCCCCAGCCCCGGCCTGATCTCCTCCACGAGCTTCGCGAAGCGCATCGAGAATCCCTTCGTCACGACGATCTGCTTCAGGTAGTTCAGCGACGTGATGGCGGCGGGGAGGCCGCTGATCGCGGTCGGGATCGACGCGAGGCGGCCGGCGAGCTGGATCGTTTTATCCGTCGCGGTGTAGTCCGCGGACCGCAGGTCGTTCGCGGTCTCGCCGTGGTAGGCGAGGATCAGGAGATAGATATCGGCGACGAGCTCGGCGAAGCGCATTTCGGCGCCCCATGCGAAGCTGTTGCCGGCGCGCACATTTTCCAGAAACTCGGCGGGCGTTTCACCCTTCGACACCGTGTGCACTTTCGCCACGTGCTTCAGCGTGTGCGCGTCGGAGCCGCCGACCATCGAGATTCTGCGGCCGTGCTGCTTCACCTCGACGACGAGCTGCTGGACCATCTTGTTGTGAAACGACGCCATGGCGCCGTTCAGCACTTCGAAGACGTCGAACATCGTCAGCAGCTCGGCGATGTACGTCGCCGCGACGTTCTTCATGCGGTAGTTCTGAAAGAGGTGATTGACCCCGAACAGCATCCCCTGTTGTTTCATGTAGGGGACGAGCTCGCGGATGTTGCGGCGCAGCCGCTGGATCTCGCGATGCTGCTCCTCGTTCAATCCCCAGACGCCGACGTGAATGCGCTGTCCCGTCTCCGGAAAATACGTTTCGACTTCCTCACCGATGAAGAAATCGGTCAGGTCGGGATGCTTGTTGAGCAGGTAGAGTGCACCGTCGATCGAGTCGTGATCGGTGAGGGTGACGAAATGCATCCCTCTCTCTTTGGCGATCCGGTAGACATCCTCAGGCGCGTTGTAGCAGTCGCGAGTATTCGCTCGTTTGAAGTACTTGAAGACCGAGAAACGGCTGTGGCAGTGGAGATCGGCCCGCCGCAAAGCAGGGTCCGACAGAAGCTCCGGGGTCACCGCATCGTTCATCGGACTCGCTGATGCCTCAGGATGATTGTTCAACTGCGTGGCATTTTCTACAATTCGCGTGCCCGCAGGATTGAGCGCTCAGTATAAGCTCAACGGATCAAACCAGATGGCACAACCGACACGCGGAAAAGCAGTCAGTACGAACGTATCCGACTGGATGGAGGAGGACGTTCCAACCCGGCTGCCGATCATCCCTCTCGTCTCGTCGGTTCTCTTCCCCGGCGGCGTCCTTTCGCTCCAGGTCGGGATCGACCGAAACGTCCGTCTCCTCAAAGGACTGCCCGACGATCAGAACCTGATCGCCGCCTTTTGCCAGAAGCAGGGCGACAAAGAGAATCCACGCCCTGAAGATTTGTCGCAGATCGGCGTACTCGCCGCCATCGTCCAGCGACTGCCGCTTTCCTCCGATCGCTACCAGCTCTTTCTTCAGGGGCGGCAGCGCGTGGAACTCGTTCAGATGCTTCAGGTCGAGCCGTACTTCGAGGGACGGCTGCGCGAGATCATGCCGCGGCCGATCGCGAAGAGCGTCAAGACCGAAGCGCTGATGAACAAATCGATGTCGCTCTTCGAGAAGCTCGTCGAAAGCGATTCGAAGTATTCGAATGAACTGCTGAACATCCTTCGGATGAACGTCAACGAAGGTCCCGACACCTTCGCCGATCTCCTCTCGTCGTTCGTCAACTTTCCGCTCGAAGAAAAACAGCTGCTGCTCGAGACCGTCAATCCGATCGAGCGGATCGAGCTGCTCATCGACTACATTCAGCGCGACCTCGGCAAAGCGACCGTCGATCGCGAGTTGCAGCGGCAGATCCAGTCGTCGATCGATCGACGCGAGCGCGAGAGCTACCTTCGCGAACAACTTCGCGTCATCCAGGACGAGTTGGGCGACACGAACGTCGGCGAGCGCGAAGCCGACACCTATCGCGAGCGGATCGAAACGCTGCCGCTCGCCGATCAGCACAAGCTCCAGCTGCGGCGCGAAGTGACGCGACTCGGGCAGCTCTCGCCGTCGTCGTCCGACTACGCGGTCATCAAAGGACATCTCGACACCGTCTTCCAGGTTCCCTGGACCGAGAAGACAGAAGACCAGCTCGACCTCGCCAAAGCGGAAGCGATTCTCGAAGAGCGCCACTACGGACTCGACAAAGTCAAAGAGCGCGTCCTCGAGTTTCTCGCGGTGCTGAAACTCAAAGGCGATCTGAAGGGACCGATCCTCTGTTTCGTCGGCCCGCCCGGCGTCGGCAAGACGTCGCTCGGTGCCGCCATCGCCGACGCGCTCGGACGAAAGTTCGTCCGGATGGCGGTCGGCGGCGTCACCGACGAATCGGAGATCCGCGGACATCGCAAAACCTACATCGGCGCGATGCCGGGAAAGCTGATTCAGAGCTACGTGCAGATCGGCGTCAACAACCCGCTGATCATGATCGACGAGATCGACAAGATCGGAAAAGACTTCCGAGGGGATCCGTCGTCGGCGCTGCTCGAAGTACTCGATCCGAAGCAGAACCACGCGTTCGTCGATCGCTATCTCGAGATTCCGTACGACCTGTCGCACACGCTCTTCATCGCCACGGCGAACGTCCTTGACATGGTCCCGGGACCGCTGCGCGATCGGATGGAGGTCATCCGTCTCTCCGGCTACACGGAGATGGAAAAGCTCCATATCTCCACGAAGCATTTGATTCCGGAGCTGCTCGAAAATCACGGCCTGACCACCGCGCAGGTGGCGATGACCGACGAAGCGATTCTGCACACGATCCGCGACTACACCGCGGAAGCGGGCGTGCGAAATCTCGAGCGCAAGCTGGCGACGATCCTTCGCAAGATCGCGCGCAAAGTGGCGAGCGGCAACGACAGCGGCGCGCCGTACATCGTCGACACCGAGGACATCGAGTCGTACCTCGGGTTGCCGGCGTTCGAGCACGAGTTCGCGGAGCGGCAGGCGGAGATCGGCGTCACGACCGGCCTTGCCTGGACGCAGTTCGGCGGCGAGATCATGTTCATCGAAGCGACGCGGATGCCGGGCAGCGGACGGACGACCGTCACCGGCCAGCTCGGCGACGTCATGCGCGAGTCGGTCACGGCCGCGTATTCGTACGTCCGCTCCAAAGCGAAAGAGCTCGAGATCGACGACAAGGTCTTCACCGAGAACGACATTCACATCCACTTTCCGGCCGGCGCGATTCCGAAGGACGGACCGTCCGCCGGCGTCGCCATCGCCAGCTGTATCGCCTCGGTGATGGGGGAGCGCCCGGTGCGGCACGACGTCGCCATGACCGGCGAGATCACGCTGCGCGGCAAAGTGCTGTCCGTCGGCGGCATTCGTGAGAAGGTGATGGCGGCGCAGCGCGCCAACATCAAGACGGTCGTCCTGCCGGAAGGAAATCGGAAAGACTTGAGCGAAGTGCCCGATGAAGTGAAAGAGGGATTGAAGTTCATTTTCGCCGAGCGCGTCGAAGACGTCTGGCGCGAGACGCTGATCCCGCTCTTCCTCGCGAAGGCGGGCGACCGCAAATACGATGAGGCGGAGTACGCGGCCGATCATCAGAAGAGCGAGCGCGAGAAGAGCGAGCGCGCCGAGCAGAGATGAGATCGCGCGGCTGTCTGCAGAACCTCGCCTTCGCACTGCTCGCGCTGATCGTTTTCGGTGCGAGCTCGTACTTCTGGTTCAACTACTTCGTGAAGGGGAAGTCGCTGCCGACGCCGAATCTGATCGGACGTTCCGTCGCGGACGCCAAAGCGATCTGCTCCGACCTCGGGTTGAACCTCTCCGTCGATCCTGCCTCGCGGCGCAACTCCGACAAGGTGCCGGCCGGCAGCATCGTCTGGCAGAACAAGCCGGCCGGAACCGCGAACCTGATGAAGCGCGGCGCGACGATCAAAGTCGAACTGAGCGCGGGACCGCTCGTGCTGCGCGTGCCGGAGCTCAACGGACAGACGCCGCGCACGGCGCTGCTCCGGCTCGGCCAGCAGAACCTGAAGCTCGGAAATCTCGCGTATGTCGACAGCGACGGACCGCAGGGAATCGTCGCCGCCGATCCTCCGAACGGCACCGTCGTGCCGGCGCAGACCGGCGTTTCATTGCTCGTCGCCGCGCCGCCGTCGCCGCCGACGTGGGTGATGCCCGACCTGATCGATCACCCGCTCGATGAAGTGCGGCCGGCGCTCGAAGCGCGCGGACTGAACGTCTCGAACGTGAAGTTCGAGGGTTACCCGGGCATTCGCGATGGCATTATCATCCGCCAGTTTCCACAGCGGGGCGCACCGGTGAGCGGCCGCGACGCCATCACGGTCGTCGTCAGCCGCCAGGAAGAGACGAGCATCATGGAGCAGCCGCCGGCACCGCAACCGGCCGGTCCGCTCCTCGGCACCACGACGACAACACATTGACCATTCGGATCGCACCCTCGCTACTGTCTGCCGACTTCGCGAAGCTGGCGGAAGAGATCGCAACCGTCGAAGCGGCGGCCGACGTGCTGCACCTCGACGTCATGGATGGCCACTTCGTGCCGAACCTGACCATCGGTCCGGCCATCGTGAAAGCGTTGCGCCCGCACTCGAAGCTGACGTTCGACTGTCATCTGATGATCAGCGAGCCGCAGCGCTACATCGAATCGTTCCTCGAGGCGGGGGCGGAGATGATCTCGATTCACGTCGAGACGGAGCCGCATCTGCAGCGCGCCTTACAGCTGATTCGCTCCGGCGGAGCGAAGGCCGGTGTGGCCGTCAACCCGGGAACAGCGATCGAATCGCTTTCGGCAGCAATCGACTTTTGCGACTTCGTCCTGGTCATGAGCGTCAACCCCGGATTCGGCGGCCAGAAGTTCATAGAACCTTCGGTCGCCAGGATTCGTCATATCTCCCAAATGATCCGGGAGAGAGGTCTGTCCGTCGACATCGAGGTGGACGGCGGCATCGACGCGAAGACGGCGCCGGCCGTCGCCGCGGCGGGGGCGAGCATTCTCGTGGCCGGATCGGCCGTGTTCGGTCAGAAAGACCGGGCGGCGGCGATCGAGGCAATTCGAACCGCGGTCGGCGTGGTTCAGGCATGAAGTTCAACGGAGGCATCTTGAAACTGACCCGAATTCTCATCGTGCTGGCGATGGCGTTGGCCCTCGCCGGATGCCGTCACGGCAACTCGACCTCGCGCGCCATCCGGCCGCCGGTCGATCCGGAAATCGTCAAGCTCACGAAGGAACAGATCTTCGAGCGCGGCGAGCAGCAGTTCGCACACAAGCGCTTCCAGAAAGCGCGCGGCTACTACACGTACATCTACGAGAACTTCCCGAACGACGCGCTGGCGCGCAAGGGACTGCTGCGCATCGCCGACACCTTCTACGCGCAGGGCGACGACGTCAGCCTCGTCGAGGCGCAGTACAAGTACCGCGACTTCCTCAATCGCTATCCCGGCAGCGAGAACGCCGACTACGCGATGCTGCAGATCGCGAACGTCTCGTACAAACAGATGCAGAAGCCGGATCGCGATCAGCAGCGGACGCACGAAGCGCTCGAGAAGTTCACCGACATGATCAAGACCCATCCGCGCAGCCCGCTCCGTCCGGAAGCGGAGAAGAAGATGCAGGAGGTGCTCGACCGCCTCGCGCAGCACGAGCAGATCGTCGCGCACTACTACATGAAGCGGAAGACGTGGGACGCGGCCGTCGCGCGGCTCAACACGATCGTCGAGCAGTACCCGAACTTCACCGGACGCGATGCCGTCTTCTTCGAGCTCGCGACGTCACTCGATGCGCTCGGCCGCAAAGGTGAAGCGCGTCTCTACTACGAGCGCGTCGTCTCCGAGTTCCCGAAGAGCGACTACGCCGGGAAAGCGAAGCACCGGCTCGAAACGCGAAAGGCTGCATGACCAAACACGCCTCACTGTTCGCCGCCACGCTCCTGCTCCTCGGCTGCGCTACGCAGCCGAAGAGCAAGACCGAAGACTTCGTTCCGATCCCGCTCGATACCGGAACGATCTCCAGCGATGCGCGGCTCGAACAGATGCAGGCGTCGCTCACGGAACTGCTCGAGCGGCTCGACGTCCTGAACGATCGCATCGCGAAACTGGAAGCGGGCGAGCCACATGTTGCTGCTCCTGCGCTCGCTGTCGCTCCCGCTCCCGTTCCCATTCAGCCGGTTGAAGCGGCGCCCGCCACAGAACCCGCACCCGCTGAACCGCGTGCGGCCGCCCCCGTTCCCGAATCGCCCAACCGCGCGCTCCGCGGCGCACAGCTCGCCGACGACTACCGCAACGCGCTGATGCTCTACGGTAAAGGCCGCGCCGCTGATTCGCGCGCCGCGTTCCAGGCAATCTTCGACGCCGAGCCGGGCGGCGAGCTCGCCGACAACGCCCTCTACTGGATCGGCGAGACGTACTTCGCCGCCGGCGATTACGCGAATGCGATGCGCTTCTACGGCCGCGTCACGAAAGAGTTCGGCGATCAGAACAAAGCGCCCGACGCGATGTTCAAGATGGGACTCTCCTTCGAGCGGACGGGCGACCTGGCGATGGCCAGACAGACGTTCGAAGAAACGGTCAAACGCTATCCGTACTCGACACCGGCCGCGTCCGCCAGACTCGAACTGAAACGCATCCGGTACTGACGGATACAATACGGCCGCAAATGGCTGAAGAAACCGAAAGCGCCCAAACGCTGCTCGCAAGGAAGGAGTACGCGCGTGCGGTGCCACTCCTCAAACGCGACCTCGAGAAGTATCCGAACAATCCGCGCATCCGCCTGCAGTACGCCGACGCGCTGGCCGGCTCCGGCTCGATGGAAGAAGCCGTAGAGCAATATGGCAACACTGCCGCCTATTACGAAGACAACGGACTGACCGTGCAGGCGGTTGCCGTTCGCAAGAAGGCGGAGAAGGTGGCGGCGCAGCTGGCCGCGAACGCGCCGAAAGAAGAACCGAAGAACGAGCCGATGTTCAACCGGACCGTTCCGAACAGTCCGCTGCTCGAGAACCTCAGCGACGAAGAGCGCGCCGCGCTCATCGCCGAGATGGACCTCGAGACGCACGACGAAGGAAACGTGATCATCAGCGAAGGCGACGCCGGCGCATCGATGTATCTCGTGGCCGCGGGCGAAGTGAAGGTCTTCACGCGCGGCGCCGGCGGCGCGACCGTCTATCTCGCCAAGCTCGGCGAAGGGGATTTTTTCGGAGAGGTGAGCGTTCTGACCGGAAAGCCGCGAACGGCGACGATCACGGCTTCGCAGCGCACGGAGTTGCTGCGCCTCGACAAGGAGAAGCTCGACAACGCGCTCTCCCGGCATCCCGGTATCCGCCGCGTGCTCGACGAGTTCTACAAGAAACGGGCGAACCACACCGTCGAGGCGATGATCGAGAGTCTGAAGAAAAAGGGTTGAGGATGGCGGTTCTTCCGATCGTGAAATATGGCGCCGAGGTCCTTCGGCTGCCCGCGCAGCCGGTGGGCGACATCGACGTGCGACTGCAGACGCTGATCGACGACATGGTCGATACGATGTATGCCGCGCCCGGCGTCGGACTCGCCGCGAATCAGGTCGGCGTGTCTCAGCGGCTTATGCTGATCGACCTTTCGGTCGGCAAGCGCCGCGAGGAACTGCACGTCTTCATCAATCCGGAGATCATCGAATCGGAAGGGGAAGTGACGGAAGAGGAAGGATGTCTCTCGATCCCCGACTTCGTCGAGATCGTCACCCGCCCGGAGCGCGTGAAGCTTCGCTATCTCGATCGCAATGGCGATGATCGGATGATGTGGGGCGAGGGTTTGATGGCGCGCGCGATGTGCCACGAGATCGATCATCTCAACGGCACGCTGTTCGTCGATCACCTGCGCGGTTTCAAGAAAGATCGCATCCTGAAGAAGATCTCGAAGCTCGCCAAATCGGGTATGTGGTAGAACTCGCGCGATGTCGCACCGCGCAACCGTCACCGAGATCACCGAGCTCGCGCCGAGCGTTCTGCAGATCACGGTCGCGTTCCCGGACGCGCCGTTCCCGTTTCAGCCCGGCCAGTGGGTGAACTTCCGTTTTCCCGAAGGCGTTTCGCGCGCGTATACGATCGCATCGGCGCCTGAGCGTCCCGAAGCGCTGCAGCTTTGCGTGCGCGTCGGTGCCGGCCGCGGCGGCGCGGCATTGCAGACGCTCGAAGCGGGAGCGGTCGTTTCGCTCGACGGACCGTTCGGCGATTTCCTGCTGCCGGAAGGCGATTCGCGCGACGTCGTCTTCATGGCCGGCGACACCGGAATCGCTCCGATCCGCAGCATCGTGCTGCATCTCCTCGCCATCAAAGATCCGCGCAACATCGTCGTGCTGTACGAGCCCGATCACCGGCACATTCTTTACGCCGGCGATTTCGATCCGCTGGCGCGCGACGGCGCGATCATTCACGAGAGCGGCGCGATCGAGACGCTCATTCAGCGCAACCGCCGCGCGGTGTCGTCGTCGATTCTGATGGCGGCCGGATTCGATCCGTTTCTCGAGCGCGTACGCGGCGCCATCGCCGAGCTCGACGTCGACGCATCGCAGCTGATCAGCGAGAGCTTCGGCCCGCCGGTTTCCTGACGCGCGTTACCGCAGCCAGCCGGGGAGAATGCCCTGACGCCTGGCGTCGTCGCGGAACTGATCGTACAAACGCTGCGCGCGCTGCACGTCCTGCTCGGCGTACGGGATCTGTTCGAGCACCGAGGCGAGCCGCGTCGATTCGTAGCTGAAGCGATCCGTCTCGTAACCGATCGTGATGAAGTTCCGAATCTTCGCGCGCAACTCCTCGGCCTGCGAACGGAGCAGATCGAGATTCTCCTGCGCCTGGCGCACGCCTTCCTCGTAGTTGCGAGCGCGTCCGCGCCAGGTCCACTCCTCGCTCGACTCGGCAGCTTTCTCGGCGCGCGATTTCGTCTGCACCGCGGGGACCGTCGTCTGTTCGGTCGGCGCCGGTCTGCCGTCGTGCCTTGCTTCGAGATCGTGCAGCAACCGCCGGCGCTCTTCTTCCGATACTTTCAACCGCTTCGGCTCATCGCCGCGCACGGTGATGGCCGGAATGGCGGCCGCCTTCGTGGCGTCGATGTCGACCTCGCTCTCGGGAATCGTGAAGAGCGCGCCGCCGGCGCGGAACGTGGCGTGGCCGTTCTCGATGCGAACGGTGCCATCGACGTCGATGCGATGGCCGTCGCGAAGGACGAGCGTCGTCGTGGGAATGGAGAGCGCGGTGACGAGAAGCCAGGTCGCAAGAACGTGCATGTCGGTCAGCTCCGTTTCGTGGAAACGCTCAGCTATTGAAGCATTCTTCCATCGAGTAAACTACGCGACTTTCCTATGATTCGCTTAATCGTTACCGTCACGTTTCTCTCCCTCTTCGTTCCGATTGCCGGCGCAGCGCGGCAGCGAACGGCGTCACACGCCAGCGATTGCACTCTGACGATCGCGCCGCGAGCGTTCAGCGTGCCGGCCGCCGGCGGCGTCTATACGCTCACCGTCGGACGCAGCGGCCCGTGCAAATGGACGCCGGAACCGAGCGCTGACTGGGTGACCGTCAACACGATCTCGATCAGTGACGGCGTCATCACCTTCACCGTTTCGCCGAATTCCGACACGACGCCGCGCGCGACGACGATCGACATCGTCGGCGCGAAGGTCGCCGTGACGCAGGATGCCGCCGCCGATCCGAATCTCCTGGTCAACGGAAAGTTCGACAGCAACATCAATGGCTGGTCGACTCTTTTTTCGACAGGCAGCGGCAACGCGTCGTGGAGCGCGCTCGACGCTCACGATTCCGCGTTCTCCGGCTCCGCGCTCGTTCGTTCCACGCAGGGCAATCTCGGATATCAGCTGCTGCAGTGCGTGAACGTCCTGCCGAATCGCGTCTACGAATACGGCCTCACCTCGCGCATCGCGCGCGGACAGGACACCGCCGGCCGCGTGATCCTCGGCGTCTACGAATACGACGTCGCCAACTGCGACAAGATCGGCTACAACTATTACGCCACGACGAACCTCAATCCGCCGCTCGACGCGTGGACGCCGTATTCATCGACCTTCACGACCAGCGATACCGCGAAGAGTCTCTACTTCGTCGTCGCCGCCGGCTTCCATCACACGCCGCCGTTCGCGATCAACTTCGACGACGCGTTCTTCCGCCCGAGAAACTAAATGCCGAACTGGCTCTATCTGCTGTGCAGCCTGCTCTATCACCTGGGTCTCGCGATCTGGGTCGGCGGCACGATCGTGCTCGGCGCGCTCACCGCGCCGGCGCTCTTTCGCGCGCTGCCGCGTCCGCAGGCCGGTGCGATCTTCGGCACGATCCTGCGCCGTTTCGCGCGCGTGCGCATCGCGGCGCTGATCGCGATCATCGTCGGCGCGGGAGCGAAGTACGTGACGTGGGAGACGCATGCGATCTCGCCGTGGATCGTCGTTCGCTGGCTGATGATCGCGTTTCTCGCTGTCAGTCTGATCATCGAGATTCTGATTCTGGAGCCGCGCCTGGAAGCGCAGCGCCTGCTGCTCACACCCGAGATGACGGCCGACGATCCGCGGCGCGCGGAGTTCAACGTCCTGCATCGCCGAGCAGAGAATCTGCTGCGGCTGGCGCTGCTTGCCGCGGTCGTGGCGCTTTTCTTTTCGTAGTTCCGATAGAATCCGCGGCCACCGAGGCATGGGAAGTAGCGGCTCACATCTCCACTGGATCGTCATCGCAACTCTTTGCGGCATCCTTTACCTTGTCTTCGACGCCGCGCGAAGTTTCATCCAGCAGCTGAGTCCCGTGCGATTGCGGCAGTGGAGCGGCGAAGCGCCGATCGATGGCCGCGGACGCTGGCTCCAGTACGACGCGCGCAACTTCCATCTCGTCAGCGGCGCGCTACTGCAGATCGCGCTGATCATCGCCTTCTCCGCGACCGTGATGGTCTTTGACTACGCGGCACTTGGTTACGCGGTCACGGCCGCGGCCGCGATCTGGATCGTCATCGCGATGTGCTGGAAGTTTGTCGTCGCGCTGATTCCGGAAGAGCTCGGAGAAGCGGCGCTGCGAGCGCTGATCCCGGTCACGCACTTCTTCTACTACCTCTTCTGGCCGCTGCTCTTTCCGCTGCGGTTGCTCACGCAGCGGATGGATCGCGAAGATGCGAATGCGGACGACGATGAAGAGGTGACCGACGAAGACGTGCAGGCGTACATCGACGTCGGCGAGGAAGAAGGAATCCTCGAGGGTGGGGAAGGGCAGCTCATCCAGTCGATCGTCGACTTCGGCGATCGCATTGCGCGCGAGCTGATGACGCCACGCATCGACGTGCAGGCGTTCGAAGATCATCGTCCGCTCGAAGAGCTGGCGCGGATGTTCAGCGAGTCGAAGTACTCGCGCATCCCGATCTATCACGACAGCATCGACTCGATCACCGGCATCGTCCACATCAAGGATCTCTTCGACGCGGTCCTGAAAGGCGAGCAGCGTCCGGTGTCGGAGCTCGCCCGTCCGCCGTACTTCGTTTCCGAAACGAAGAAAGCCAGCGAGCTGCTGCGCGAGCTGCAGCTCGAACATCTGCAGGTCGCCGTCGTCGTCGACGAGTACGGCGGCACGGCCGGACTGGTGACGATCGAAGACATCATCGAGGAGCTGGTCGGCGACATCTCCGACGAGCATGAAGATGAAGAAGCGAGCGTCGTCGAGCTCGGCGACGGCAACTATCTCGTCAACGGCCTGCTGCGCGTCGATACGCTCGAAGAGTTGCTCGGCGCGAAACTGGAAGGGGAAGATTACGAAACCGTGGCCGGCCTGATCTTCACGACGCTCGGGCGCGTGCCGAAAGTCGGCGCGGTCGTGACGAAGAACGGTTTCCGTTTCGAAGTCGACAAGGCCGATCGCCGCCGCATCTATCGCGTCCGCGTTTCGAA
Organism: Acidobacteriota bacterium; assembly: GCA_025463165.1. Lineage (GTDB taxonomy): Bacteria > Acidobacteriota > Thermoanaerobaculia > Gp7-AA8 > Gp7-AA8 > JAOBAU01. The sequence goes on from JAOBAU010000086.1 coordinate 19,191, forward strand.
GGATCCCGACTGGCAGCGGCACGAAGAGGAAGAGAACGAATGAGCGAGTCTGAATCCGGCACGAACGCGACACGCTTCGGCACCGTTGCGCTGGTCGGCCGTCCCAACGCCGGCAAATCGACGATCCTCAACCGGATCCTCGGCCACAAAGTCTCGATCGTTTCCTCGAAGCCGCAGACGACGCGCAACCGCATCGTCGGCATCCTCAACGATCCGCGCGGACAGATCGCATTCATCGACACGCCCGGCATTCATCGTCCGCTGCACAAGCTGAACGTTCGGATGATGGATCACGTTCGCACCAGCTTCACGGAGGCGGATGTATTGACGGTCATGATCGACGCGTCGGAGGAGTTCGGGAAAGGGGACGAGTACGTCGTCACGATGTTGCGGGAGCAGAAGGAAGAATCTCCCGACACGAAGCGCTTCGTCGTCCTCAACAAGATCGATCTCCTGAAGAAAAATCGCCTGCTGCCGCTGATCGAGCGCTATCACGCGCTCGGGCTCTTCGACGAAATCATTCCGGTGTCGGCGTCGACCGGCGACGGCGTCGATCGTCTCGTCGAGCTCTTCTTCGCGAACGTTCCCGAGGGAGCGCCGCGTTTTCCTGCCGACGATTACACGACGCAGCCGGAGCGCTTCTTCGCATCGGAAGTCGTGCGCGAGAAGGTGCTCCAGCACACGTCGGACGAGCTGCCGTACACGACCGCGGTGTCGGTCGACCGGTGGGAAGAAGAGGAAGAGAAGAACCTCGTGAAGATCTACGCGACGATCGTGGTCGAGCGCGAATCGCAGAAGCCGATCGTGATCGGCAAGCGCGGCGACATGATCAAACGGATCGGAACCGAGGCGCGGCAGGAGCTCGAAGCGGCCCTCGGTGCGCGGGTGTTTCTCGACCTGCACGTGGCCGTTCACGAGCGCTGGCGCGAAGACGAGCGCTTCCTCGGTGATCTCGACTGGCCGCTCGGCGGCGAGTGAACCCGCCGAAAACGGAAAAAGTCGCGCCGACCGGCCGGACGTTCAGTACCATATCGCCGCAAGGTTCCGGTCCAACAATCAAAATTCAGGAGGTTCGATGGCCAGTCATCGCTTTACCCGCATCGCTCTGTTTCTGGCATTGGTCGTACTAATCGTTCCCTCTCTATACGCACAGCAGACAGGCGGGTTACGCGGCCGCGTCACGATGGCGGACGGCACCGCGCTTCCCGGCGTGACCGTGGAGGCGCGTTCGAACGGGTTACCGCAGCCGCGCGTCACCACCACCGACGCGGGCGGCGAATACCGTCTTCCGGCTCTCGCGCCGGGACGCTACACGCTGACGTTCTCGCTCGCCGGTATGCAGGACGCCACGCGCACCGCGGACGTTCTGCTCCGTCAGGATCTGCCGATCGACGTGAAGATGGGCGTCGCGGCGATCTCCGAGAACATCACCGTCGTAGGGTCAACGCCGCTCGTGAATCGCGAGTCGACGGCCATTCAGACCGGCTACACGTCGAAGCAGCTGGAAGCACTGCCGATCCAGCAGGACTATCGCGACATCCAAAAGCTCATTCCCGGCGTCATGTACACGCAGGATCTGGTGCGCGGCCCGAGCGCGGGCGGCAGCGGCCAGGACAACACGTACATGTTCGACGGCGTGAACATCACCATGCCGCTGTTCGGCGTGCTGAACCAGAACCCGAACGTTCACGACATCGAACAGGTCACGATCATTCGTGGCGCGTCGAAAGCGACGGACTTCAACCGTGCCGGTGGCTTCATGATCGACACGGTCAGCAAGTCGGGCACGAACCAGTTCAAGGGTGCGTTGAGCTATCAGGCGCTCAACGAAAACTTCATCGCCGATCAGGTCGGCGTACAGGCTGCTCGCTACCAGCAGAGCCAGTCGTGGACGACGTTCAACATCGGCGGACCGATCCTTCGCGATCAGCTGTTTTTCTACGGTTCGTACTACCGCCCGTATTCCAGCAAGGGGAATCAGTCGAACCTTTACGGCGAACTGCCCAAGTACGAGCAGAAGCGCTCGGAGATGTTCGGCAAGCTGACGTGGACGCCGCTCCCGTCGCTGCTCATCAACGGCAGTTACCGCAATTCGAAGAACAGCGAGAACGCGTTCTCGTTCGCTTCAACGCAGGCGCCGACGACCGGCGCCGGATCGAACAGCAACCTGAAGCTCGGCGTCCTCGAAACGTCGTGGGTCATCAACAACCGCAGCTTCGCGGAGTTGAAGTTCATCGACTACCGAAATCCCGGAACGGGCCGCTCGGACATCCAGTCGAGCGTCGTCCCGGCATTCACGGCGGGCACGCATCTCGACATCAATGCCCTCGGCACGCTCGGCCGCCTCATCGTGCCGACGCCGATCGGCAATAACGCGGCGCAGTCCGCATTCGTCGCTCCGTACGTGGCGAAGTATGGCTACATCTGTCCGCCGAACTTCGCGGCGCTCGGTCTGAACTGCACGGTCGGCCAGCCCGCCGGCGGCGGAACGGTCGGTTACGGCCAGTTCGCCAACGACGACGACGCCTTCTACCGCCGCGGCGGGCAGGCGGCGTACAACCTCACGCTCGGCACGCGGATCACGCATGACCTGCATGTCGGCTATCAGCAGAACAAGGATTCCGAAGACCGGTTCCAGACGTCGAACGGCTGGGGACTGCTGCAGATCCCGGCGGGCGTCGGCGCGACCGGCACCTGCCCGGCGAGCGCGTGCGGCACCGCGAAGCCGGCGTACTTCATTGCGGACGTCAGCCAGCAGGGCGCGCGCGGAGTTCCGGCGATCCATTCGGAAGTGAATTCGCAGAACTTCGAGATCAACGACACGATCCGCCTGAGCGACTGGTCGTTCAACGTCGGCACGCTCGTCAGCCAGGACACGCTGTACGGTCAGGGTCTGGCGAAGGCCGACAACTACGCCGGTCTCATCGCGTCGCCCGGCACGAAGTACCTGATGCACCGCTTCAAGTGGAGCGAGATGGTGCAGCCGCGCCTCGGCGCGACCTGGGCTTACAACGGCCAGGACAACGTTTACGTCAGCTACGCGCGCTACATGCCGCTGGCGAACTCCGACGCGCGCGCCGCGTCGTGGGATCGCAACCTCCAGCAGCAGGTTCGCGTTTACTTCGACCAGAATGGCAACTTCCAGGGCATCGCGCCCAACGCGTCTTCGTCCGGCAAATGGTGGCAGGAAGGCATCAAGCATCCGGAGGTCAACGAGTTGACCCTCGGCACCGGCCAGCAGATCACGAACCGCTGGTCGGCTCGCGCCTATGGCCGCTATCGCAAGGCCAAGAACTTCCTCGAGGACACGAACAACACCGCTCGGATCGACTTCAACGCTCCGGCCGGCATTCCGCACGTCGCGTACGTGCCCGATCTCTGCAACACCTCGCAGGCGACGTGCGGTCCGAACACGATCCGCGGCGCGATCGGCAGCGGCTCGACGTATGTCATCGCCAACCTCGACGGCGCATTCACGAAGTACCTCGAAGCGACGATGGAGACGGAGTGGCAGGGCGACCGCCTTTCGGTCGGCGGTTCGTACACGCTGAGCCACTACTACGGCAACTTCGACCAGGACAACTCGTCGTTCAACACCGCCAACGACACGTCGGTGTTCATCGGCTCGTCGAACATCGGTGACGCCGCCGGCCGCCAGCTTTGGGACTTCAAGTACGGCGACCTGCGCGGCGACCGCCGCAACGTCGCGAAAGTGCACAGCACATGGCTGTTCCCGTGGCACGCAACCATCGGCGCCTTCGCCCTCTACCAGTCAGGCCAGCCGTACCAGCTGGAGAGCGCGCTTGCGTATCGCAATCTGACGACGTCGACGAGCGATACGAACCGCTACGCCGAGCCGGCCGGAAGGCGCAAGAGTCCGTCGCACCAGCAGCTCGACATGAAGTACTCGCAGGACATCGCCATCTACCACGGCCTTACACTGCAGCTCGTCGCGGATGTCTTCAACGTCTTCAACAAGCAGACGCCGTATGACTACGAGACGCGCATCGGCACGCTCACATTCACGAATGACAAGAACAAGGCTCAGGTCGAAGTGCCCGACTCGATCTCGGACGCGGTTCTGAAGGCGCAGGTCGATCCGAACAACGCGAACTTCAAGCGCTCCGACTGGGGCGTGGTCGCTCCGACGGCGAAGTCGTTCTTCGCGCCGCGCCGCTATCAGCTGACCGCGCGCATCATCTTCTGATCATCGCCACACGCTCAACACGAAAGGCCCGGCGGCAACGCCGGGCCTTTTCGTTTCAGTGCACGTTTGCGAAGAGCCGCTCGCGCGCGATCAACTCGCGCGTCTGCGGCGTGGCGTGTTTGCGGGCGGCGTCGATCCGCGCGGCAGCGTCGGGCTCGCCGAGGAGTACGCTGACCTGCGCGCGTTTGAAGAGCGCGACGGCGTACGCCGGATGCCGCGGCGACACGCGATCGAGTGCGTCGCGCGCGTCGGCGAAACGGCGCATCGAGAGATAGAGGACGCCGAGCTCGAGGTTGTTGCGGAACGCGTCGCCCTGCGCGGCGCGCGCTTTTTCGAACGCATCGATGGCGACAGCCGAGTCGCCCGTCTGCATCGCCAGTGCGCCGAGCGTGACGAGCTCGCCGCCAGTCGGCGTTCGCAGCGAATAGACGCGCTGGCGCAGCGCGATCGCCTCGGCGAAGCGCTGCTGCCGTTCGCGAATCACCGCCAGCGCTTCGAGCACCGGCACGCGATCGGGTGAGTCGGCGGCGATCTTCTCGAGCATCGGCACCGCCCGTTCCCACTCGCTGCCGCGCGCGAGATGAAGCGCGAAGTACGTCTGCACGTCGGGCGATTGCGGCGCGATGACACGGGCGCGCTCGTACGCATCCGTCGCTTCACGGTCGTGGCCGAGCGCGGAGTGCGCGGTGGCGAGACGGAGAGCGGCGTCGAGATTGTGGGGATCTCTCGCGAGGATCTGTTCGAGCAGCGGGATCGCTTCGCGGTATTGCTCGCGCACGAACAGCGCTGCGGCCTGATCGAGGATCGGGAAGAGCGGCGTCATGTCGGCGGGACGCGGCGCGTCAGTGCGAATGACCGGCTTCACGTCAGAGCCGACGTAGCCGAGGCTGGCCAGTTTTTTTCGCTCTTCGTCGGCGAGACTCGTCGAGCCTGCAGCGGCTTGCAGCGATGGAATCGGATAATCGCGCAGCGCCAGTCGAGCGTCGCGCGAGAGGCTCGCCGTCGCTGCGATGTTCTTCTTCTCGCCGGGATCGTTCTCCACGTCATACACGTCGGTCGTATGTCCGGCGTGGTTCGTCTTCTGCCGACCGTCGACCGTCATCACCTGCGGCTGCCATCCTTAATCGAGAAACGGTTTCATCGCTTCGCCGACGACGACTTCCGCGTTCGCGGCGCGCAGCGAGTTG